>DASRZF010000267.1:0-19701 GCA_035686645.1 Polyangiales bacterium | reverse complement strand
CCCGCCCAGTCGCGCGAGATCGCGCCGTCCACGACAGCCTTCCAAGGGACTCCAGCGCCCGCGATCACGCAACCTCCCGTTAGGAACTCGAGATCGCCGAGCGCCATCTGAACGACCAGGCCAGGATAACCCTCGTCGGGCACGATGAGATTCGAACCTCCACCCAGGATCGCCGATCGCAGCCCCTCGTCGGCGGCCCAGCGGAGCGCGTCGAGCAGAGTCGCCTCGTCATCTACGCGCGCGAAGTATTTGGCAGGCCCTCCGAGCCCGAACGTCGTGAGCGGAGCAAGCGGAACGTCGCGCTGAATCTCGAGCATGCTCATCAGGGCCGTCTAGGGCGCAGGGATTCTCTCGGTGCCGCCCATATAGGGTCTCAGTGCCTCGGGTACGATGACACTTCCATCGGCCTGCTGATTCTGCTCGAGGATCGCGACGAGTGTGCGGCCGATCGCCAGTCCGGAACCGTTGAGAGTATGCAAGAACTGGGGCTTGCCCTTGTCCGCGGGCCGGAAACGCGCTTTCATCCGGCGCGCCTGAAAGTCCCCGAACCAGGAGCAGCTCGAGATCTCGCGGTAAGCGTTTTGTGCGGGGAGCCAGACCTCGATGTCATAAGACTTCTGTGCCGCAAATCCCATGTCGCCCGCGCAAAGCTGCACGACGCGGTGGTGAAGGCCCAGTTTGCGTAAAATGGTCTCGGCGTGCTCGGTGAGGAGCTCCAGCTGACTGGCGCCGTCTTCGGGTTCACAGAATCGGACGAGCTCCACTTTGTCGAATTGATGGACACGGATCATGCCGCGCGTGTCCTTGCCATAGCTGCCCGCTTCGCTTCTGAAACAGGCGGTGTAACCCGTGTAGGCAAGCGGCAACTCATCGGCAGAAAGGATCTCCCCTGCATGCAGATTGGTGATGGGCACCTCGGCGGTGGGGACGAGATAGAGATCATGCCCTTCAGCCTCCGCCTCGGCTTCCCATTCCGCATCTTTGGCCATGCGAAAAGCGTCCTTTGCGAATTTCGGCAGCTGACTCGTCCCCAGCATTGCGCTGTCTTTGACGAGAACGGGTGGCCAGACCTCTTGATAGCCGTGCTCGTCGGTGTGCACGTCGAGCATGAACTGCATGAGCGCACGATTGAGCCGCGAGCCGAGACCTCTGAGCACCACGAAGCGAGAGCCGCTGATCTTCGCGGCCCGTTCGAAATCGAGGATACCGAGCCGCGTGCCGATCTCGACGTGATCGCGCACGTCGAAGTCGTACGAAGGGACGTCCCCCCAGACGCGCAACTCGACGTTGTCGCTTTCGCTCAACCCGTCGGGCGTATCTGCGTGCGGCAAATTCGGTAGGTTCAGGAGAATCGCCTCGAGCTCGGACTCCACCTCGGTCTGTCGTGTCTCCCCCTGTTTGATTCGATCGCCGAGCAAGCGAAGCTGCTCGCGCTTGGCCTGAAACTCATCCGACTTCTTGTCGGCGACTTTCGCCATGGCTTGGCTCGCTTCGTTCCGCTCCTGTCGCAACGCTTCGACGCCCGTGATGACGGAGCGACGCTCATCGGCCAGAGCGCCAAGCCGGCCGAGAAGGTTGAAGTCCGCGAAACCGCGGCGGGTCAAGGCCGCCTTCACATCGGCGAGGTTCTCGCTCACGTGGCGCAGGTCGAGCATGGAAGCGGGTCTACAACAGGAGGGGGGCGAGCACCAGTCGCACGGTTCTTGGCGCGGGGCGCGAAAAGCTCCTAAGTTGAAGTCGTGGGCAAGACGGGCATGTTCCGCCGATTGGGGGTCATCGGCGACGTTCACTGCGAATCGGAGACACTCGAGCGAGTCCTCGATGCGCTGGAGACGATGACCGTCGAAGCCGTGCTTTGTGTCGGCGATCTGGTCGACGGCCCGGGGAACGCCGATGCGGCACTCGCCATCCTCGAGACGCGCGGGGTGCAATGCGTTGCTGGCAACCATGAACGTTGGTTTCTCGCAGGCGAGCAGAGATCCTTGGAGAACGCGACAGCCGAGATCGGTCCCGCGTCTCGCAGGTTCATCGAAGCGCTACCAAAGACCCGGCTCTACGAAACCGAAAACGGAACGGCAATGCTCTGCCACGGAGTTGGTGAGGACGACGAAGCCTGGCTTCTGCCTGACACCCGAGGCTACGCCCTCCAGGACATCTCCACGCTCCGGGAGCTGATGCTCGACGAGAGCGTTCAGTTCATGATCGGCGGCCACACACACGAACGCATGGTCAGGGTGTTCCCGGGCCTCACCGTCCTCAATGCGGGCACCATCCACCGCAAGAACGAGCAAACGTTCATGGTGCTCGATTTCGGGGCGATGCGCGTCGCATTCCATGCGGCGGCCGAAGGCGAGATCGGGAAGCTGATCGAAGAGCGCGACCTGCCGCTCCCCGGCCAAGTCGATTGAGCAGCGCTCGAGCCCTTTCCGCCTCAGCGGGCCTGGCGCCAGAGCTCTGCAAGTGAAGGTCGCGAGCCGGTCAGGAGAAATCCGACTCGGAAGAGGCGGGCGCCCACGCGGATCGACAACCAGGTCGAACCAAGCAAGACGGCGATCACACCGAGCACTTCCCACCAGGCGATACCCGCGGGTTCGACCGCAAGCCGGATGATCACGGTGAGCGGAGAGGTGAATGGGATCCAGGACATGACTTGGCCGAGGGTCCCGTTGGGCTCCTCCAGGAGAATGACGAGCACCATCAGCGGGAGGATCGCGAGCATGGCCCAGCCCACCGTGAGCTTCTGGCTTTCCGCCGCGTTGGCACCGAGGGCGGCGGTGGCCAGCATGAGACTTCCGAGGAAGAGATAGCCGAGGACGAAGAAGATGGGCGCGACGGCCAGCGCAACCCAGGGAATCGTGACGACCGAGGCAAGCGCAGCAGATGCCGTGAGCGCTACGAAGATCACCATCGAGGACCAGACCGCGAACTGAATGAGTCCGGCAGCGCCGAGGCCCAGGAGCTTTCCTGCGAGAATCTCTTCCGGAGTCACTGAGGAGAGGAGCACTTCGACGATCTTGCTCTCCTTGTCGGTCGAAACCGTCTGGACCAAGTAACCCGACGCGCTCAGCAGGGCCGTGAGTAGAAGGATTCCGAGGAAGAGCGGAATCGTCGTGCGCACGAGGAGGTCGAGCGCCTCATCGATCTCGGCGACCTCGTCTCCATCGGGGCCGAGCCGGCTTCTCACGAAATAGGCCGGGGAGATCACGCGCTCCTGCAATCCGTCGTCGAGGCGGCCTTCGAGTAACGACTTCCTCAAGAGAGAACGGAGCAAAGGCTCGATCGAGGTACCGTGCATGCTGAGTAGGGGCGTCTTCTCAGACTGAATGGCCCTAACTTCTCCGGTCGCGAGGTAGTCGGCTTCCACGACATACACAGCGCGAAGGAGGCCAGACTCGAGGTCTTTGGTCGCGCTCTCACGGTCTCCATAAAGCAGGATCTCGTTGGCGTTGGCTGTCCAGGTCGGGTGCTTTTCACCATCCGCGAATACAGATCTGTCGAGGACATCGGCTTCGTCGACGAGTCCGAACTGGGAGCTCTCCGCGGCGCGCTGAGTGAGGAAGTATGTTTGTGCGCCGAGAACCGTTCCCGAAACGGCCGCGAGAAAGAGCGGAAGACCAAAGGTCGCGATCAAGTACGACCAACGCTTGACGACGGATGAGAGCTCGAAGCGCGCCACGGCTGCAATGCGGTGAAAGCGCATCCGTCAGCAGCTCTCACTCACGAGGTTGACGAAGATCTCATCCATCCGTGCGACCAAAGGCTCGTAGCGCTCGATCAACACCCCACTCCGCACCAATGTGTCGAGGTAGCCGGCAGGGGTTGCGGTCGGAGGAAGCTCCACGCGCCAGCCTCCGGTCTTGTGTTGCTTGGCGGGCACGCCATAGGCGACTAGATCCATGCTGGTCCAGACGATCACCTCGTGCGGCGAATACCGTCTGCGGATCTCGTCCAACTCTCCGTACACGACCAGGTGGCCGCGGTGGATCAGAGCCACCCGGTCACAAAGAGCCTCCACCTGGTGCATCATGTGGGTCGACAAGACGGTCGTTCGACCGCAGCGGCGGCGCTCCTCTATCAGCTCGGTGACCAGCGCCACGTTGACCGGGTCGAGTCCCGAGAAAGGCTCATCGAGCACGCAGAGCTCCGGATCGGTCATCAGGCAGGCCGCGATTTGGACCTTCTGTGTCATCCCTTTCGACAGGCTCTCGACGCGCTGGTTGGCGACCGCTCCCAAACCCACGCGTTCGAGCCAATGATCCGCCGCAATCCGAGCCGCCCTTCGCTTCAGGCCCTTCAGACAGCCGAGATACGTGAGCAAGTCACGAACCTTGGCGCGGCGGTAGACTCCACGCTCTTCAGGAAGGTATGCGGTCCGATCGAGGGACTTCGAGCTCGGTGCTGCCCCAAAGAGCGACACGCTGCCCTCGTCGGGACGGAGGATGTCCAGCCCAATCCGGATCAGCGTGGTCTTGCCCGCGCCATTTGGCCCAAGTAGGCCGAATACCTCACCGGGCACGACCTCGAGCGAAACGCCCTCGAGAGCGCTCAGCTGGCCGAAGCGCTTGGACACGCCTTCGTACGCGAGGATCCCCACCTGCAGAGTGTATCGGCAGAAGGGTGAAGCGACCAAATGCCGGGGCCCCGAGCCCGACGCTGTCTAGAGATCTGCCGTGCTCAGGATCTTTCGGGTGAGCGAAGACACACCCACGCCCCCGAGCGCTTCTGGATGAAAGAGACGGCGGCTCGGCGTGTCGCTTCCATGAGCGGCCGATGCCCGAAATACCTCGACCTTCAAACGGCGGTGCGTGAGCGTGTGCTCGATCAGCGCATGAGGCTCCGGATGAAGACGCGCCCGGAGCCCGGCTTCACGAAGAGCGCCCTGCGCTTCTCCCTCGGACATCGGTACACCCCACAAGCCTCCGAAGAGAGCCTGCTTGCCTTTGACGAGCCAGACGCTCTTCTTTGTCCCCCGACCTCGGGTGGCGATGACCGCCGTGAGCTTGACCTGACGTGGCGGCTTGCGCGGACGCGGAACCGGCAGCGCGGCAACTTCACCATGGGCAAGTGCAGCGCAATCTCTCGAAACCGGGCAGGCCTCGCAGCGAGGCTGTTTGGGGGCGCATACCGTCGCGCCGAGCTCCATCAGAGCTTGGTTGAGTGCGCCGGGCCGTTCACCGGGAACCAGACGCCCGGCTTCCTCCCACAAGCGCTTGGTCGTGGTCGAGGCGCCAACCGGCGTGTCGATCCGAAACAAGCGTGCGAGCACTCGCGTGACGTTCCCATCGACAATCGGCTCTTCCTTGTCGAAGGCGATGCTCCCGATCGCTCCAGCCGTGTAGCGTCCGATCCCTGGAAGCGCACGCCGTGCTTCTTCGTCCTCGGGCACTTCTCCGCCGTATTGGGACACCACCTCGCGCACGCCGGCGTGAAGCAAGCGAGCGCGCCGATAGTAGCCAAGCCCACTCCAATGCGAGAGCACCGCGTCCTCCTCGGCCTCTGCCAAAGCCTCCGGCGTCGGGAATCGCTCCAAGAATCTTTGGTAGTATGGGATGGCGGTGTCGACGCGCGTCTGCTGGAGCATGATCTCCGACACCCAAATCGCGTACGGGTCGCGAGTGTGACGCCAAGGGAGGTCACGGGCGGATTCATCGTACCAATCGAGCAGCTTCTGACGGATCGGATTCATCGAAGCTGTCCGTCGAACAACTGTTCGGGTGCCTCGAGCGAAGCGATGACGTCGTATGCGAACGCGGCTCCCACGTGCCCATCGACGACTCGATGATCGAGCGAAAGCGAAAGCAGCATCTGCTTACCAACGACGATCTCGCCGTCTCGGACGACGGGCTTTTCCTTGATTCGGTGAACACCGAGTATGCCAACCTCCGGATAATTGAGAATCGGCGTCGCCAGTAGGCCGCTCTGCTTTCCGAGCGAGGTGACCGTGAACGTAGAGTCGCGCAGCTCCTCTGGCGCAAGCTTCCGCGCACGAGCGGCATCCGTCAGAGCTTGAATTCGAGCCGCAAGCTCGAAGAGACCGAGGCGGTCCGCATCTCGAACGACGGGAACCATGAGCCCAGCCTCGGTCGCGGTCGCCACACCGATGTTGTAATACCTCTTACAGACGAGCTCGTTGGTCCGCTCGTCGATCGCCGAGTTGAGGACAGGGTGTTTCCGCAGCGCATCGGTCACTGCTCTGACGATGAATGGCAAGAACGTGAGTCGAATCCCCTTTCGCTGCGCTTCGGGGAGCAAATGTTCGCGGAGCTCGACCAGGCGTGTGGCATCGCACTCCTCGACGAAGGTGAAGTGAGCGGCGGTGGTGACCGCTCGCTGCATGCGCTCTGCAATTGTTCTGCGCATGCCAACGATCGGCGTTCTTTCCTCCAGCGCAGCACCTGGCTGATCCTCCGGTGTGGAGTTGCCGATCGCCGCGCGCAAGTCGTCGGGAGTGACACGACCTCCGGAGCCCGTCGGACGGACCCGCCGAACGTCTAAGCCGAGCTGCTTCGCCAGTTGCCGTGTCGCCGGGGCCGCAAGCGGTTTGGGTTGGAAATAAGCCTCATCGCTGGGCGTGTTCTCGTTGCGAGCTGCGAACATGCGCGCCCCGGGCAGCTCGTCCTGGAGCTCACCGACGGCAGTGGCCGGGGGCCTCGAAGATCGCATGGCGGAGTCGATGTTCGAAGCCGCCTCGGACTCGAGTGTGAGGATCACCTGCCCTACGCGTGCCACGGCGCCCACTTCGAATAGAAGTCGCTCCACGCGAGCATCACAGGGGGCGCCGATGATCACGGTCGCCTTGTCGGTCATGACCTCGACCATCGGGTCGTCCTCGGCCAGCTCGTCGCCAACGGCGACGAACCAGTTGACGATCTCCCCCTCAGTCACGCCTTCTCCAATGTCGGGAAGCTTGAATTCGAGTCGAGCCATCGCTCAGTACCTAGCCGTTTCGAGCAGAGCCGGCGCGATACGGTGCGCAAGGGGAAGATACTCACGCTCATGGGTGAGAGGAAATGGCGTATCCCAGCCTGTCACACGGAGCGGCGGCGCCTCGAGGTGCACGAACGCGCGTTCGGTGATCAGCGCCATCAGCTCGCTACCAAAGCCGCAGGTTCGTGGGGCTTCATGAACGATCACGACGCGGCCTGTCTTCTGTACGCTCGTGACCAAGGTCTCGATGTCGAGCGGCCAGAGGGTTCGAAGGTCGATCACCTCGGTGTCGACGCCCTGCTTGGCGACCTCTTCTGCGGCGGCGAACGCCTCGTAGAGCATCGCTCCCCAGGCGAAACAAGTGACCTGCTCTCCGGGCCGCACGACCTTCGCCTGCCCGAGGGGCACGCTGTACGGCCCTTCTGGAACTTCCATCCTCACGGCGCGGTAGACGCGCTTCGGCTCGAAAAAAACGATCGGATCCTCGTCGCGAATCGCTTCGATCAGAAGTCCTTTTGCGTCGTACGGGTTGGAGGGGCAGACCACCTTCAAGCCAGGGGTGTGAATGAAGAGCGCCTCGGGGGACTGCGAGTGATACTGCCCACCGCGAATCCCTCCACCGTACGGAGTGCGCACGACCAGGGGCACATGGAACTCGCCCGCGGTGCGGTAGCGGTACTTGGCCGCCTCGCTCACCAGCTGGTCGAAACCCGGGTAGATGAAGTCCGCGAACTGGATCTCCGCGACGGGCCTCAGCCCGTTGAGCGCCATTCCGATCGCGGTTCCGATGATTCCGGTTTCGGAGAGCGGCGTATCGAGAACCCGCTCCGCACCAAACTCGCGGCGCAGCCCTTCGGTGACTCGGAAGACGCCGCCCAATCGTCCGATGTCCTCACCGAGCAAGAGCACGCTCTCATCCTCGTGAAGCGCCGAACGAAGCCCACTGTTCAAGGCCTGGACCAGGTTCATCTCGGTCACGACCCGCTCTCCTCGTCGCGCGACCTCGGCCCGGCGAGGCTCTGCGCCTCCTGTTCCTCGAGGTGCCAGGGCTGCTCGGCGTAAACATCCCGAAACAATTCTCGGAGCTCGGGCGCTGGCTTCTCTTCGGCCCGACGCACGCAGTCCTTGACCTCCGTGTCGCATCTGACCTGCCACTCGGATTCGAGCTCGTCGTTCCAAGCGTTTCGCCACAGGAGGTGCCTCCGGAGCTTCAGCAAAGGGTCTGCTTTGCCCCAAGACTCGACTTCCTCTTCGCTCCGGTAGAGCCGCGGGTCATCCGATGTCGAGTGGCCGCCCCGACGATAGGTCATCATCTCGATGAATGTCGGACCGCCGTCTTCTGCCGCACGCTCTGCGCCTCGTCGTACGGCGCCCCAAACGGCAAGCGCATCGTTTCCATCGACGCGAGCAGCCGGGACGCCGTACGCGGCCGCCTTTTCGGCCAGAGTCCGAGTGGCGGTCTGTTGCGCTACCGGCAGGCTGATCGCGTACCCGTTGTTTCGGCACAAGAACAAGACCGGCGCTTGATACACGGCTGCGAAGTTCATCGCCGCGTGGAAGTCGTTCGAGCTCGTCGCTCCGTCGCCAAAGAACACCGCAGCGCTCTCGTCGAGACCGCGCTTCTTGGCTGCCATCGCCAAGCCCACGGCATGGGGAATCTGAGTTCCGATGGGCGCGCTCACGGACAGATAGCGGTGCGCGCGGCTGAAGCTGTGGTCCGGCATTTGACGGCCGTGCACTGGGTCACCAGCGTTTCCGTACATGTGATCGACGTACTTCTGAAGTGGATATCCGCGCCATAGAAGCGCGCCGACTTCGCGGTAGCACGGAACGATCCAATCCTGGTCGCGCATCGCCGAGACCGCACCGAGGATTGCAGCCTCTTCGCCGAGGGAGCCGACGTGAAACGCGATGCGCCCCTGACGCTGAATTTTTTCCATGCGGTCGTCGATGACGCGGGTCCGGACCATCGCCTTGTAAAGCGCGACCACATGGTCGATCGAGAGGCCCGGGTCGAGTTGCGGGTCGAGGCTTCCGTCGTCTCGAATGACCTGCATCCTTGCCTCAGCCGAGCACCGAGAGCTTCCGTTTCCTGCCGTAGCGATTCATTGGGGGCCTCTCGCCCGCGGTGGCTTTCTCCGAAGCCAAACCATGGAGGAAAGCCTCCGCGGCGCGGTAGCTCGAGCGAACGAGTGGCCCCGAGGCCACGTAGCGAAAGCCCATCTCGAGGCCGGCCCGTTCGTAATCGAGGAACTCATCCGGATCCACGTAGCGCTGCACGGGTGCATGACGTTTGGTCGGCCGTAGATATTGACCGATGGTGAGTACGTCCACGTCGGCGGCTCGCAAAAACCTCATCGCTTCGAGGACTTCGTCGCCCTGCTCGCCCAGGCCCACCATGAGGGATGACTTCGTAACGGCGGAGCCGAGCTCCTTGGCCGCCGCGAGCGTGTCGATGGAACGGTCCCAGGAACAGCGGGCGTCCCTGATCGTCCGCTGCAAGCGCGGTACCACCTCGACGTTGTGCGCGAAAACGTCGGGGCGCCCTTCTTGCACGAGCGTCCGAACGTCATCTCGCTTGCCGAGAAAGTCGCCAACCAGTGTTTCGACGCGAAGATCGGGGCTATGTTGTTTGATCCGCCTGACGGTCTCGCTGACGTGCGCGGCGCCGCCATCATCGAGGTCGTCGCGATCGACCATGGTGAGGACCACATAGGCAAGACCCATCTCGGCAAGCGAGAGGGCGGTGTTCTCGGGTTCCTGAGGGTCCACGATTCCCCCGGGCTTTCCCGTCTTGACGGAGCAGAACCTGCAGCCGCGAGTGCAGGTTTCTCCGAGGATCATCACCGTAGCGGTGCCTTGCCCCCAGCATTCGAAGATGTTTGGGCAGCGGGCCTCTTCGCAGACCGTATGTAGGCCTCGAGAGCGGAACTTCGCCTTCAGGCTCTGGAATTCGTCCTGCTCCGGTCCCGCCGGAAGTCTCACCCGTAGCCAATCAGGTTTTCGGGCTGGCAAGCTCATCCAAATACTCCCGGGGTCCTAGGCTAAGCTCTTAGGAGTCGCGACCCCCTCTGTCAATCGCGTCTAACGTCACGAATTGTGTTGGTTTCTTGGGTTTTCCGCAAGCTTTCGATGTGGGGAACCCTCGGGCGCAATATTTTCGCAAAACTTACTTTACGTGCCGCAGTCGTGCCCCATAATGACGTTTCGCAGCAGCTCATTCCCCCGTTAGGAGCAAAGCGATGGACGAGGAACGACGCCCCAGGCGCGCTGGGCCGGTGGAACGACCCGGTGCACATGGTGGTAAAAGAGACATCAACCGGCGCAAGCGCGTCCAGGACCTGGTCGACGCGGGTCTCACGCTATTCCTCGCCCGCGGCATAGAAGCCGTCACGATCGACGAAGTTGCTCGTGAAGCGGGAATGGCAAAGGGCAACTTTTACCGGTATTTCCGCGACAAAGCCGATCTCGTCGAGGCAGTGATCGAGCCGGTGGCCAGTGTCATGCTCGATGCCATTCAAGAATGCGAGACCAAGCTGCGCGAAGTCAACTCTCGTGACGAGGCCGTCGCGGTCTACTCGCAGCTCGGCAACAGGCTTGCCGGCGCGCTGGCCATGCACCCAGATGCCATGTGCCTGTATCTTCAAGAAAGACGCGCCCCTGCGACGACCGCGCGACAGGCGATATCTGACCTGGCAAACGATCTCGACAATCGTGCGATGACGCTCAGCCAAACCGCCGTGGACCGCAAGTTCGTGTCGATTTCCGATCCCCGTGTGAGCGCGCTGGCCGTGCTGGGTGCCGTGGAGGCGCTTGCGCTGGCTTCGGTGCGCAATCAGATTCAGTTGGATCCCGTCGAAACCACAAAGGGTCTCATCTCGATCGTGCTCGAAGGCCTGCGGGGCTAAACACCTGTCCAGCCTGAAACTACCGCTCCTCGGGCTTCTTCTTCACAATTGAACGGATATGGCGGGGAGGCTGATTTTGGCGGCTCTGTCGCTCCTTTGGGCGACATCGCCGGGCGTCGTGCGCGCTGCGAGCGAATCGGGTGCAGAGGGCGGCGCGGGCGAGCTCGGTACGATCGTCATGCTCGTATTGGTGATCGGTGTCGCGTACGTGCTCGCACACAACGTCGTCGAGCGCCTACAGCACCGTTTCCTCGTCGTGAGCGGTGCCGAGTATTTGTTGCTCGGCTTTCTGCTCGGACCGGCTTTCCCGGCCATCCATGCGCTCGACAACATCGCGGGCTTACTGCCTATCATCGCGCTCGCCGCGGGCTGGGTCGGTCTCTTGAGGGGAACGGACTTCGACTTTGCGAGTCTTCAAAGGCTCGATCCCGCGACCTGGAGAGTGGTGATTCTTCATCATCTGATTCCCGGCGTCGCCGTTGGGGTTGGAGCCTATTACTTCTTCACCGAGTCCGGATGGGTTGCAGCGACGCCGCGCGATGCTGCACTCAGTGCAGCCGCGCTAGCCTGTTTTGCGGCTGCCGACTCCGCGGAACCTTTCGACCTACTCGCCAGGCGCTACGAGATGAGCGGACGACTGGTCGGTCTTCTGCGAAACGGCACTCGTCTTGGTGACATCCTCGTCATTCTCGCATTCGGATTGATCTTCTGCGTCTTCCACGAAAACAGTCCCGAGGCGCAGGACTATTCGCCGGCTTTGTGGGCATGGGTGACCGTCCTGCTTGGGGCTGCGCTAGGCTTTCTGTTCTCGCTCTTTTTGGCCGGCGATGAATCCGACAATTCGCGTTTCCTGGCGCTGGTGGGGATCATCGCTTTCGCATCGGGCGGCGCGTACTTTCTCGAGCTTTCGCCTCTTGCCGTGAACCTTTCGATGGGCTTCGTGCTGGTCAACTTCGCACGTGGCGGCCCACTGCTTCACTCGACGCTCGAATCGACGGAGCGTCCGATGGCGATCGTCCTACTGATCTTCGCGGGCGCTCTTTGGCAACCCACCCCGCTGGTTCCCACCTTACTTGGTCTCGGCGGCTTTTTGATCGCTCGCACCGGCGCCAAATGGCTCGCGAGCGTCATCGCAGGTTGGGGAACCAGCCTTCGCAAGGACCTGTTTCGAGGACTGCTCGCTCACGGCGACGTGACGCTGGCTATGGCGGTCTCTTTTCGTCTGGTCTACGAAGGCGACGCGGCCAAGATCGCGTACACCGTCGTGCTCGCCTCCGTGGTCCTCAACGATCTGATCGCGCCACGATTGCTGCGAGGACTCTTGGTCGACGAGGGCGAGCTGCAAAGAGAGCTGAAGGAACCCGAGTCCCAAACAACGGTCGAGGTAGCTGCGAGATGAACATCGTCATCATAGGTTTGGGAGAAGTCGGCCGTCACTTGTTGAGCGTCCTCGACAAGGAAGGACACGACATCATTGCGGTCGATTCGAGCGCCAGCGCGGTGCAGTACGCCGAAGAGCACTACGACGTGGCATCGATTGTGGGATACGGGGCGAGCGAAACACTACTCAAAATCGCCGGCGTTGGACGCGCCGACCTCGTGGCTGCAGTGACCAACCACGACGAGATGAACCTCATCGCTGCGCTAGCTTCAAAGCAGCTCGGAGCGAAACACGTGGTGGCGCGCGTACAGGGAACCGCTTGGTCTGAATGGACCGAGGGGATTCGATACGGCCTGCTCGGGGTCGACGTGGTGATCAACCCGCGTGTCCTGGTGGCTCAGGAGCTCAGTCGCATCGCTCGGTCTTACGGCGCCTCGGACGTCGTAGACCTCGCGCAGGATCGCGTCGAGCTCGTCCAAATCGACCTCGGCGAATCTCGTGTCCTCAACAAGCCGCTCTCCTCCGTCGAGCTGCCGGCTCACACCCTGGTGAGCGCGGTCGTTCGAGATGGGGAGCTCTTCGTCCCTGGCGGCGCTGACGTGTTGGTCAAAGGCGATCGAGTGTACCTGATCGGACGTCCTGAAGGTGTGCTCGCCGCCGAGCGGCTCTTCAGCAAGGAGCGCAAGGCGCGTCGCGTCTGCATCGTTGGAGGCGGCGTCGTTGGAAAGGCGCTAGCGCGGGAGCTCTTGCAGCAGCAAGCCACCGTGATGATGATCGAGAGCGACCTGGCGTCCGCAGAAGAAATCAGCGCAGAGTTTCAAGGTGTCGAAGTGGTACACGGTGACGGCACGGACCGCGCCTTGCTCGAAGAGCAAGAAGTCGGCACCTACGACCTCTTCGCCGCGGTCACGCGACAAGACGAGATCAATCTGATGGCAGCTTTGTTGGCACAGCGTGCCGGCTGCAAGCGCACGGCCACGATCGTCCAACGCGCGGACTACACTTCGATCTATCGTCAGCTCGGAATAGACATCGTGCTCTCGCCGCGCACCGTCGCGTCGGACCAAATCCTTCGTTTTTCGCGTGGCGGGGGCCTCCACAACCTCACGGTGCTCGAAGACGGCCAAGCCGAGGTCGTCGAGCTCACCGTCAGTCCAAAGTGCCGAGCGGTCAACAAGCCTCTGCACCGAATGAACCTGCCGAGGGGCTCCCTGCTGGCGGCGATCGTCCACGGAGACGACGTGATCATTCCGCATGGCAAAGACATCGTTCAAGCCGGCGACAGGGCGATTTTGATGACCACCAAGGAAGCCCGTGCGAGCGTCGAGCGACTGTTTCGACCGAGGGGCGAGTGAGCACCCAGTCCAGAGATTTTCGTGGAGTGATTCGACCGGTCGGAGCCGTGGTTCTCGGCATCGGTGTGATGATCGCCTTGTGCGCGGGAGTCGGAATGGTCTGGGACCAGTTCGCGCCCGACCCCACGCGTCCCCAGGGTGGAGCTGCATCGCTCGCGCTTTCCGCGATCATCGTGTCGATCGTCGGCTTGGCCGCATTCCTTTACGGAAATCGCTTCGTCTCGGAGCGCATATCCCGTCGCGAAGCACTTCTGGCGGTGAGCCTCATCTGGATCGCTGCCGGCGCCTGCGGAGCGGTTCCGTTCATGCTTGGAGCCGGCATGTCTCCGGCCGACTCGTTTTTCGAGTCCGTCAGCGGGCTCACCACCACCGGTGCGACGGTGATCTCGGACATCGAGGGGCGTCTTTCGCGTCCCCTCTTGCTCTGGCGATCGCTGATTCAATGGCTGGGCGGAATGGGTATCGTCGTCTTGTTCGTCGCGGTCTTTCCGAACCTGGGTGCCGGAGGCAAGCACCTCTTTCGCGGCGAAGTACCCGGAACGACTGCAGAGGGCTTGAGGCCGCGCATCGCCGAAACCTCGTTCACTCTATGGAAGCTTTACGCCGCCTTCACGATCCTCGAGATCGCGTTGCTCAAGATTCTTGGGCTCGATCTCTTCGACGCCGTCTGCCACGCGTTCACCACGATGTCTACGGGTGGTTTCTCTACACTCGACAGCTCGGTCGGGGGCTTCAACAGCGCAGCGATCGAGTACGTGATCGCCTGCTTCATGCTCATCGGCAGCGTGAACTACGGTCTTTATTATGGGCTCTTGCGCACCGGCAGCTGGAAAACTCTCTTCCGCAACATCGAGTTTCGCTGGTACCTCCTGATCGTCGGCTTCTCGGTTATCGTGCTGACTCTCCTCAACCTCAGCGTCCACGACGAGTTGCTGACGTCCTTCCGGTACTCGTTCTTCATGGTGGCCACGACGATCTCTTCGACCGGCTACGGCACGGACGACTACAGCGCATACAGCTCGACCGCACTCGCGGTCGTGGTCCTCATCATGTTCGTCGGCGGTTGCTCCGGATCGACCGCCGGCGGCATCAAAGTCGAGCGAGCCGTGCTGATGGGAAAGCAGGCGATTGCCCAGGTTCAGAAGAGCTTTCGCCCATCCACGGTGGAGTTGGTTCGGATGGGCAAGGCAGCGATCAGTACGCAGGTGCTCGCCGACGTCGCGTCGTTCTTCTTGATCTACATGGGATGCATCGCGTTCGGACTGCTCTTCGTCACTTTGGTAGAAGGGGTCCCCATTCCTACGGCCTTCGGCGCCATGCTCACCTGCTTATCCAACATGGGGCCGGCGCCCTTCCACGTCGGGCCCGACAACTTCGCGAGTTATTCGGCCGGCAGTAAGATGTTCTTCTCGTTGGCCATGCTGCTGGGCCGCCTCGAGTTCTTCACCTTGTTCGCCTTGATCCTGCCCGGGTTCTGGAGACGCTGATGGCTGGCTCCTACAGCATGCCACCGCCCGGCGAAGAGACACACGCGCGAAGACAGATCACAGTGATCGTGCTGCTGCTGTTCGGCATGGTGGCGCTCTATCAGTTCGAACAATTCGCCCAGCACACGTTCGACCCGAGCGGCATGCTCGCGTTCGGCTTCGTGGTGCTCGCGAGCTACACGATCGGCGGGCTCGTCGGCCAGATCCGTCTGCCGCACATCACCGGCTACCTCATCGCGGGTTTGGTGTTCGGACCGTCTTTGGCGAAGGCGCTCACTGGGTTCGATTTACCCGCGCCGTTCGACAAGGGCATTCTCAATGAAGAGGTGATCGAACAACTCAGCCTGTTCGACACCTTGGCCGTGGCGCTGATCGCCTTGACGGCCGGCGGAGAGCTCAAGCTAGAAGGCCTCAAGAAGGGATTTCGCGCGATAAGCTCGATCCTGGCTGCGCAAATCGTCTCGGTTGGGGTTCTCGTCACGGCGTTCTTCTGGCTGATCTCGGGGGCCGTGCCGTACGTCGGGCTGCCAGGGGTCGCGGGGTTGCCGATGGCCGCTGCGCTTGCCGTAGGCGCTATGGTGGCATCGGTGTCTCTGGCAACCTCTCCTGCCGCTACGATCGCGGTGATCACCGAGACGCGTGCGATCGGTATGATGACGAAGAACGTCCTTTCGGTCGTCGTCCTAAAAGACGTGATCGTCGTGGTGGCCTTTGCAGTCGCCCAAGTGGTCGTCGCCCAACAGATCGGCATTGGCGCACTCGAAGGCGGGATCGCGAGCTACCTCCTCCAGCACATCGTCATCTCGATTCTCTTCGGCGCGGTCGTCGTCGGGGGCTTGATGGCCCTCTACATCCGCTACGTCAATCAAGAGCTGCTGATCTTCGTGGTGGGCGTCGTGTACTTGGTCGCCTTCATTTCGAAGCAGCTCGACTGGGACCTCGTGCTCGTGTTCCTCGCAGCCGGCTTCGGCGTTTCGAATTTCTCGAAGACGGGGCACCGGCTGATCGAGACGGTCGAGCGACTGTCACTTCCGGTGTACGTCGTCTTCTTCACGCTGGCCGGCGCAAAGCTCCATCTCGACGAGCTCCGGCAGGTCGCCCTTTTCGCCCTGGGTCTGGTCACCGTCCGCGGGTTTGCGATGTTCTCAGGCACCAAGGTCGGCGCCCGGTTCGGCAAGGCAGATGAAGCGACCCAAGCGTTCGGATGGATGGGCTTCGTCTCACAAGCTGGGGTCTCCATCCTGCTGGCTGCGATCGTGGGCAACAGGTTCGGAGAGCTCGGGCGCTCACTGGAAACTCTAATCATCGGCGGCGTGGCCATCAACGAGCTGATCGGACCGGTCTTGTTCAAGCTGGGCCTCAGCCTGGCCGGTGAGACGAGCAGCCACCGGAAGTCGATGGCACCCTCCCGACATCTATCGGTGAAGCCTCCCTCCATGCTCCCGGACGATGCGGGAGCGGCGAAACAGCTGGAGCCATGGCCCGAGCACGTCGGTGAAAAGAACCTCTGGGGTCTGCCGCTCGAGACTTCGAGTGCAGAGCTGAACAGTCGGACTCAGGAGCTCGCGGGCGACCTGCAGAGCATCGTTCGCGAAGTGTCGACCGGTCCTCTCCGAGAGTTCCAGATGGAAGCTGGAAAATATCTAAGGGACTTGCGACGGGAATTTCTTCGACATCATCGTCGCTTGACGGTGCAGGCCCGCGCCGAAGAGGGCGCAGAGCGCGACGAGCTAGTGACGATGCTTCGTTCCGCGCAATCTGATCTTGCCGCCCACTGGAGAGGGATCGTGCTTGGTCGCTCGGTGACCCTCGCCAAGCTGACCTGGACTCCGGAATCGATTCTCGACAATTTGGACGCGCTGGTCGACGAGCTGCCCGAAGTCGTCGCGGCGCCGTTCGAAGAGCTGTCCTACGAATCGAAGAAAGACGATTCTCTTTGGAAGAGCGTCCGTCGCCAGGGCCTTCGCCTCAGGCGCAGCTGGCGGAAGACATTCGGGCAAGCCGCGCCGACTCGCGACGTTCACTTGCGGGCGCTCGGACGCTATCACCTCTCCTACGACGCGCCGGTGCGCCTCGAAGGTCTGGCAGCCCTGTTCGTCGAAGCCGATCGACACCTCGCCGCCAGAACTCGCAGTCTCTTCGACGGGGTCATCGCGGGCTATGACGACATCGTCGAAATCTCGAGCGACTCAGGGGCAGACCTCGAAGGACAGCTCGTTCGGTTGCGGCACGAGGTCGAAGAAGAGCTCGCTCTCGCGCTGGACGAGACCGTGCGCATCACCGGCGATGGTACGCATCGCGCGGCCAGTGCCCTGGCGACGGGCTTCGTCCGCATCAAAGAAGATCTTCCGACGTTCGGGACCCTCGATCTGCCCGCGAGCGAGCGCCGCACCAGCAGACGGTTTGCCAACCGAATGCGTGCCATGGAGACCCTCACGAAGGACGTCTCGAACCTTCGAAAAGCCAGCGCTGCCGAATACTCCTCACTGGCGATGGAGCTCGAGCTGCTCGGCCTCGAAGCGCGCATCAAGGATCACGTCGCCGAATACGTCGTGCGGCTGACCAACACGGTCAAGCGCCGCGCGACCTTGCAGGTCGACCGCGTGAGCGAGACCCTGCACAAAGCACTCGAGGAGCTCGACACGGAGCTCGAATCCAACTATTCGGGCGACGAGCTCGCGGTGATCCTGCGGGAATCGACGGAGCCGACCAGCAAAATCACGGGTGAAGCCGCACGCGTGACCACCGAGCTCTACCAGGACCTGAGCGACGACTCGAAGGTCGCCCCTCTGCTCGACACCCTGGTGGACGCCTGCCGTGGTCTCACGCCGCGCTACCGGGTTACCGTGGGCCAACGTCAAACCGGTGAATGGCGACTTCCGACGGCCCTTCCCGAGGTCGAGGTGCCGTTCCGCGAAGTGGTTCTCACGTACATCGACAGTCGGGTCGCGCCGAAGCTGCTCGCCAGCCGTAGGGAGCTCGCGGAACGCGTCCAACCTCTGTCCGGGCTATTGCAAGAGCTCGAGCGCGTGGTCGCTTTCAACGTCGAGATCGCAACCGCCGAGCTCGAGATCGTGCACGATGAAGAGATCCCCGAGGAGATGCACACGCTGTTGCGCGACATGGTCTACGGGCAGCTCGAGCGAAGCTACAACTCATTAGAGGAGATCCGCGCGGAGGCGCAAGGCTGGCCTGCCATGATCGAAAGAGAGATGCGCGATGCGTCGCTCGGGACTCTCCAAACACTTCGTGGCGAGCTCGCAGAAGGCGAGTTCAGCAAGTCGCGACTAGACGCCATGCGGCGTGCCGCGAGCGGTCTCCGCATGATCGAGAAGGCCGAGCGGCTGCCTCGAATGAAGCGGCTCAAGTCCCAGTTTCGCGGCGGCCTTCGTGCCATCTTCGGCGAAGAGCGCCTGGGGCGATGGAGCGAGCGGCTGGGATTGACGGCCACCTTGCCGAGCGATGCGCTCTCAGCAGGGACCTTCGCGGCGGCTGAGGTCGTGGCCGATCTTCCGCTCGTCTACCGGCGGCTTTTTGCAGCTGACACCATGGAGGCCGGGGACGTGCTGACGGGGCGGGATGAGGAGATCCGTCGCGCCGAGTCCGTGCTCTCGAGCGAGATCAGGGGACGGCTACGGTCCGTCGCGCTGGTGGGCGTGGATGGCGTAGGTAAGGCGGCCGTGTCGAGCGCAATCGTTCGGAGTCGACGTTGGAAGAACGTGAAACGTGTAGTATTCACGGCCCCGGTTTCCCTGGAGGATGTGGACGCGATCTTCCAGGACGCGCCCGAGGGTCAGCTGGTGGTGGTGGATGGCTTGCACTGGATGCTGTCGATGGCGCCTGGAGGCTTTGATCCGCTCCGTCGTTTCGTCAAAGGCATCATCGAAGAGGGTGGGCGAAGGCGCTGGTTGACGCATGGTGCGGTTCTCTTCTGGAACTTTGCTTCGACGGTGGCGCCCCTCCGCGACGCGTTTCCAGAGATCGTGCGGCTCGAGCCCTTGGACCAGGAAGCGCTTCAGGCTGCGGTCATCGCACGGCACCGACTGAGCGGATTTGAACACTCCTTCGACCGAGGTGACGGTTCTCCGATCGAAGGTTTATTCGCTCGAAGCGCAAGCCGTATTCGTCGCCCGTACGATCAGTACTTCCACGAGCTTCACGCGGCGACCGGAGGACTCGTGCGCGATGCCTTGCGGCTCTGGTTGGCCTCGATCCGCGGCATTCAGGACGACATCGTGCATGTGGGACCGATACCGGCTTCCTCGTACGCGCGTGTGAGGCGTCTCCCGGACGACATTTTGGTCAACCTCTACCAGATCGCGCGCCAAGGATGGATGGACGCAGCCGGCCAGGCACGCCTCTTCAGGCTCGATGTCAATACCGCGCAGGCGCAGCTCAGCCGGATGGCGCACCTCGGTTTGCTCGAGGAGCGTGAAGGATCGTTTGTCATCGCGGTTCATCTTCGAGGCGTATTGGGCCGGGTCTTGGCTGAGCGGAGGTGGGTGCTCTGATGTCTAGGCTTCGTTGCTCAGTCCTCTTGCTCGCGCTTCTCAGCTCGGTGGCCATGCCCATTTCAGCACAGCTGCTGGAACCCACATCGCAGCAGTCGACCGAGGGAGACACTCGGGCCGAGAGACGCCGTC
>DASRZF010000266.1:0-20382 GCA_035686645.1 Polyangiales bacterium | reverse complement strand
CTCGCGAAAACGTCGAAGGTGCGGCGCAATGAACCGCGTGGTGAGCATCTCCGTCGCGGTGAGCCGAACCACGCCCTCGAGTTTCTGATCTTCTCCCGCGACATCCCGCTCCACGCCGAGCGTCTCTCGTTCGATCCGCTCGGCACGCGGAAGCAGTCGATGCCCGGCGTCGGTCAGTACGTAGCCATTGGGGGTTCTGTCGAAGAGGCGAGCTCCGAGCTCTTCCTCGAGCTTCATCAAGCGCCGCCCGACCGTGGTGGGGTCCAGCGTTAATGCAGCTCCCGCTGCGGCCAGGGTCCCGTGTCTCTGCAATGTCAGGAAGTACCGAACATCATCCCAGTTAAACATAGCCTGCAGCATCGCAGCGCACAGAGCGCTTCGCAACTGCAAAAACGCACTTTTGAACTGCGTCAAACGGCGCTGATGAGGCGCTAAGTCCTTCATATGAAAGCTGAAAGGAGTTGAACATGGAGATGCTCAATCAAATAGACCCCAAGCTCCAGCGCGAGGTTCGCAGACGGCAGGCGGAGTTCTGGGATTCCTGCCTATGGGCGCTGGCCGAGGCCTTGGAGCACGCCTTCCCAAGGGTACGATCGGTGGAGCCAAGAATTAGTGCCGAAGAGGTCGCCGCCGATTTGGCCTACGGTCGCGATTGAACAGGCAAGGATAGAAAACGCCATAAATTCAGGAGGAAACAGCATTTTCAACGTAAATATCTGTTAGCATAGTAATTCGGCAAGCGGAGGGGACCGATGACTGGACCGATGCGAACAGTGCTGGCGGCGTGCGTCGCCGTTTCGATGAGCGCGGCAGGCTGTGGCGGCGGGACCACCGCCAACGGACATGTGGCGCCCAAGATAAGCTCCACTCCGCCAAGCACGGCAACCGTCGGCGTTCCCTTCAACTACACGGTTACCGCCGAAGGAATGACGCCAGTCACGTTCGCAGTGGAGAGCGGACCGGACGGGTTCTCCATCCATCCAACGAGCGGAGTCGTGACCTGGACGCCGCAGACCGAAGGCACGGTCTCGGTCGAGATCAGCGCCACCAATTTGGCGGGGAGTGATTCGCAAGCGTTCGACGTCGACGTAGAAGGGTTGACCGGACCGGTCTTCACGACCGAGCCTCCGACCGAGGCGACCGTAGCGGCGCAGTACGCATATGACCCGGACGTCGTCGCCAACGGCGCTGTGTCCTGGAGCGTGCCCGTAGCGCCCAACGGCTTGGCGATCGATCCGGATACCGGTGCAGTTCGATGGACACCGAGCTCCGATCAAGCGGGCATGAACGCTGTGACGGTTCGTGCAACGGAAGACGAAAGCGGCCTGTTCGCCGATCAGCAATTCACGGTGACCGTCGTCGATACCGGCGGACCCGCGTTCATCACCTCGACGCCGCCGAGTCGCGTCTACGCTGGCGAGGTGCTGAGCTATTCGGCCGCTGCCTCCGGCGCACCTACGATCCGGTGGACCATCGAGGCACCGTCGTCAGGGAACCCGGCGTCGGGCGTTCAGATCGTGACGAACCCGCCCGAGGGCACCGCGGTGACTGTCCAGTGGGACACCGCGTCCGTAGGGGCCGGGGACTACAGCATCGCTCTGCAGGTCGACAACGGGCTTGGCAGTCCCAACGTTCAGGAGTTCGTCATCACGGTGGACCCGCGACCGCCGGTCCCAGAGATCGACCTGGTCACGACTCCGCCGCCAACTACCATCTTCGTTGGAAACCAGTACGACTACGACGTCAATCTCACTCCGGGTACCGAGAGCGCAGGCGTCACATGGAGCCTGACTGGACCGACCGAGCCCGCCGGTCTGCCGATCACGATCGATCCCAACACCGGAGAGGTGAGCTTCACGGCCTCTGTGGCGAACGGCGAGATCGAGTACGGCTACACGGTTCGAGCGGAGAACGTCCTGGGCGAGGGAGACGAGGCTACCATCACAGTCGACGCGATCTTCCCGCCAGCGACCCCGATGCTCAGCGTCACGCCAAGCAACACATTCACGCTGGCGGTCGGCGAAATCTTCCCCGGGGCCTCGGCCAGCGCAAGCGGCAATCCCAGCCCCGTGCTCAGCATCTCGGGCGCGCTTCCAAGCTTCCTCGAGTTCGATCCGCTCACCGGCTTGCTCTCCGCTTCGGTCAGCCAGCCAGCTCCCGAAGAGGCCGACATCGGCACCTATGCCTTTGACATCGTGGCAACCAACAGCGAAGGCGTGGACAGCCAGACGATCGACATCGAGGTGATCGCTGCGCCACCCACCGTCGAATCGATCACGCCTGCCGCAGGCCGCCGACAGTCCGACGTTCCAATAGTGGTCCGTGGCACTGGCTTCGTGAGCGCGGTGACACCGGTGATTCGCCTCCAGCTCGGCGCGTATTCGGAGAACCTCGTCACGACCTACGTAGACGAGGGCACGCTCACCGCCACGGTGCCGCTGGATTTGGGGCGCCCGTCGGGTGTCTATGACGTAGTCGTCGATCAGGGCTCGACGAGCACGCTGTCCAAGCGGTTCACGGTGACCGAAGGCGATGGCACGATTCTCGGTGGCACCGTGGGTGTCGACATCACACTCACTGCGGTCGACAGCCCGCATGTGATCACGAGCGACGTTCGAATCGAGAACGGTGCGACTTTAACCGTGCAGCCAGGCGCGGTCTTGATGATCGCGGGAGCGACGAACCGGCGCATCGACGTCGGTGTCAATGGTCCGGGCGCGCTCGTCGCCAACGGGGGCGAGCCCGGTGTTGGCGATCAGATCGTGATCACCCGCTTCCAAGACGTCGGAGGCCCCGCGCCCACCGGCCACTACCGCGGGCTCCGCTTCGGCGCCAACATCGTCTCGGCATCGACGCTGCTTCAGAACGTAGTCATCGAGTTCGGCGGCAGAGTCGATGCCGGTGCCAACCATGGCGCAGTGGAGGTTCTCAGCGGATCGGCACCTCAGATCGCAGACACGATCATTCGAGAGAGCCTCAACTTCGGACTTTACGCACAGGATGGCGCGGGTTCCGACGCGAGCGATTGGTTCCACGACAATCAGCTCACTGCGAATGGCCGCTCGCCAATCAACATCTTCTCGAACGATGTGTCGACGCTCGGCGCCAACCTTCGACTCAGCGGCAACGGCCAAGACCGCGTCTACGTGCGGGGCTTGGCGGTCAACCGACCTAGCGCAAGCTGGGCAAACTACGGCGTGCCTTTCTACTTGCACAATGGTCTCAGCGTTCGTGGCGGTAGCATCATGTCGATCGCGCCCGGAACCGAAATGCGGTTTCGCTCCGGTCAGCAGTTTCAAGTTTCGACGAACGCCGAGGCGGGGACACTCGTGGCTACGGGCACGCCTCAGTCCCCGATTCGAATGACCGCGGACAGTGGGACCTGGCTTGGCTTGCGACTCGACGATCGCGTTCAGGGCGGCACGGTCCTGAGAAACGTACGCATGGAGGCATTCGACTCTGGCGTGAGCGGTGGCTTACGAATCGACAACCCCGCCAACCCGGGCGATCGAGTCGCCATCGCCGAGAGATGCCTCTTCCAGAGCGCCGAGCCCGGGGCGGTGGGCGTCTACCTGTCGGATAATGCCGGCTTCGGCTCATTCGAGAGCAACGTCATGGATGTTGATGGCATCTCGGTGAGCGCTCCGATGTCTGGGTTCCAAGACGTCATCGGTCCGTCGAATACCTATGAAGCGTCGCTCCGCGTTCGTGCGGGCGTGCTCGACGGAAAGAACGCGGTTTGGAGCAAGCCTACCGCCAGTGACGGGTCTGCCCGATCGATTCGACCCACGGGCAACCTCACGGTCGCGAACGGATCCTTGACCATTCGCGCGGGTAACCAAATCGAGATGCCTCTCAACGGTGGCCTGACGATCAGCGACGCGCAGTTGCTCGTCGATGGTTCGTCGAGCGAGCCGGTAGTGTTCATGCCAGCGCCCGGTGTGGCGTACTGGAATCGAATCCGTCTGCGCGGTGCGGGTGGTGGAGGCGCGTCACGCATCAGCCACGCGATGCTCCAATCTGCAGGATCGAATCCAACACTGGCGCAGTCAACGGACCGGGCCGCGATTGTCGTGCAAGCAAACGCGGGCATTCCGGCGACCCCGGCCGTCGAAAATACGATCATCGCAGACAGCAACGGCTATGGCATGACGTTCTCCGATTCCACTCATTGCCAAGACATGTGCGACGACAATACGATCGTCGGATCACGCTTCTCGGCGTTGCGGATGTACGCGAACTTCATCGGACGGTTCGGCGTGGGCAATCTACTGAGCGGCAACAACACATCGGGCACGTTGGGTCATGAAGGGGTGTGGGTAGTCGGGGACACCGTCGACACGAGCGCGACCTGGCCGGCGAACGACGCGCCCTACGTGATACAGGGCGACATCGAGCTCCGAAGTCCGAGTCCCTTGAATCCGGTTCCTGTGTGGACCCTCGATCCCGGGGCAGAGCTCCGTTTCGCGAGCGACCGGCGCATTCGAGTGGGCGAGGGCAACGATGGAATCCTGGACGCGCGCGGCACCAGCACAGCGCCCATCACCTTCACCAGCATCGACACGGCGACGCCGTCGTTCTGGCGAGGGATTGAATTCAGCCAAGGGTCCGACGGCTCGATCCTCGACTGGGTGCTCGTCTCCTATGGTGGACGCAGCGCGAACACGGGCAACGTCAACTTCCGAATGGGCTCTGCGGTTACCATCGGGGCGGCGACGTTCACGCACTCGGAGTACTACGCGGCGGCGATCTATGCGGGCTCTGCTCCGATGTTCACCGGTCCGCCGACCGACCGCGTCTACATGTTCAATGGGCAGGCATCGAACCCCGGAGCCGGCGACCCTCTCTTCGACTGCGTGCGCGACATCGCCGCGGACACCTGCAGCGAGCCATAGAGTCCTCGAAAAGGGGACGGTCCTGATTTTGGTTTCGGTCCCTGCGCTTGCGCCGCCAGATCCGCTCTCCTAGGCTCCCGTCTTCGTGCGGGACGAGGACGACATTTCACAGAAGACTCTGGCGGTTCACGGTGGTGAACCGCGAACGTATCCGTACGACGCCCTGGTGGCTCCAATCGCGCAGACCGCGACTTATTCCTTTGCCGACACGGCGGAGCTCATTGCCTACTTCGAGGGGCGCAAAGAGCGCGAAGAGTACGGGCGGTACGGCAATCCCTCGGTGCGCCTCGTGGAAGAGAAGTTGGCGGCGCTCGAACGAACAGAGGACGCCGTTGCTTTTGCAAGCGGTATGGCGGCGTTGACATCGACGATCCTGGCCCTCGTCAAGTCAGGGTCGCATGTCATTCTCTTCGCCGACTGCTATCGCCGAACGCGACAGTTCGTAACGACGTTCCTAGACAGGTTCGGCGTTTCGAGCTCTCTCATCCCATCGGCCGACGTCGATGCGCTCGAAGCCGCGATCAGGCCCGAGACCCGATTGGTCATTGCAGAGGCGCCCACCAATCCGTACCAGACCGTTCCTGATCTCGAGCGGCTGGTGAAGATCTGCAAGGCGGCGAAGGTCAAGACCCTGATCGACAGCACTTTCGCGACCCCCGTGAACTTCAGGCCGGCGAGCTATGGGATCGACATCGTCATCCACAGCGCAACGAAGTACTTGGCCGGACACAACGACGTCCTCGGCGGAGTGATGGCTGGCAATGCCGGCATCGTTTCCCTGGTTCGGGACCTCAGGAGTGTGTTCGGCGCGTGTCTCGACCCGCATGCGGCATACCTGATTCACCGCGGCATCAAGACCCTGGCCCTTCGTGTCGAGCAGCAAAACGCCTCAGCTCAGGCACTCGCAGAACGGATTGAGCAGCATCCCCGAGTGAAACAGGTCTGGTATCCTGGGCTACCCTCGCATCCGAATCACGAAACCGCCACGCGGCTCATGAGCGGTTTTGGTGGGGTGGTGACGTTTGAGCTCGACGCCGACCTGCAGGGGACCAGCCGGTTCGTGGATGCCTGCCGGATTCCGCGAATCGCCCCTAGCCTCGGCGGGGTGGAGTCCTTGATCGAGCAGCCAGCCTTGATGAGCTATTTCGAGCTCAGCACTCAAGAGCGCGAGGCGATTGGGATCCGCAACAACCTCGTGCGATATGCCGTAGGCATCGAAGACACCTCAGAGCTCATAGCCGACGTGCTGGCCGCTTTGGACCGGACGGGCTGAGGCCCCCCTTCGTCTCTGCGATTCGCCTCACAAAACCCCGCTGGAACTCTCCTTTGCCACTGAGGGGCACTTTGAACCCGGGTAGCGAAGAAGGTTGCAAGTGCGCGAAATTGCTATTGACCGGCCTGGGTGCCTGGATATACTCAGCGCCCAATGGGGAAAGAATCGATGACGAAGTCGGAGCTCATCGACGCTGTAGCCCAGCGGACGAAGATCACCAAAAGTCGTGCTGAACAGGTTGTAAACTGCGTGTTCAACGCGATGACCTCTGCACTCGAACAGGGGGAGGGAATCGAGATCCGCGGGTTTGGTAGCTTCACTGTCCGCGAGTACAAGTCCTATAGCGGGCGAAACCCTCGAACGGGCAAACCAGTGCCTGTTCCCGAGAAGCGCCTTCCATTCTTCAAGGTCGGAAAAGAGCTCAAGGAGCTCGTCAACGGGGGCGTCGCCGAGGCCGGTGCCGCCGAGCCTGGCGAATAGAGGCTACGGATGAACCCCGAAGCGCAGCTCGCCGCGCTCAAGCGCGGTGTGGTCGACTTGCACGTCGAGTCGGAGCTACTGGAGCGTCTCAACACCGGGAAGCCCCTCAAGATCAAAGCGGGGTTTGATCCCACACGGCCGGACCTCCACCTCGGACATACGGTGCTCCTCGGCAAGATGCGCCAGTTCCAAGAGCTGGGACACGAAGTCATATTCATCGTTGGCGATTTCACCGCGCAGATCGGCGACCCCTCGGGGCGAAGCAGCACTCGACCCGTGCCGACTCGAGATGAAATCCTCGAAGGAGCGCGAACCTACGCGGAGCAAGCGTTCAAGATCCTCGATCGAGACCGCACCCGAATCGTCTACAACGGCGAGTGGCTCGGCAAGATGGCGTTCGACGACGTGATTCGTTTGGCGGGCAAGTACACGCTTGCGCGAATGATGGAGCGCGACGATTTCAAGCGGCGCTGGTCGGAGCACCAAAGTATTTCGCTTCACGAGCTACTCTATCCCCTGGCGCAGGCGTACGATTCGGTGGTCTTGGAATGCGACGTCGAGCTAGGGGGCACCGACCAGCTTTTCAACCTGCTCGTCGGGCGGGAGATCATGCGCGAAATGGGGCAGCGTCCTCAAATCGTGATGACCACGCCCATTCTCGAAGGCACGAATGCGCGTTCGGAGAACGGGAAGATCGTCGGCTCCAAAATGAGCAAGTCCCTCGACAATTACATCGGCGTGGCCGAGCCGCCCAAGGAACAATTCGGCAAGCTGATGAGCATCTCAGACGAGCTGATGTGGCGCTACTACGAGTTGCTCTCCTCGCAGGCGACGCTAGAAATCCAACGGCGCAAGCGCGCTTGTGCGGCAGGCGAGATGAACCCTCGGGACGCGAAGATCGACCTCGGGAGGGAAATCGTCACCCGGTATCACGACGCCGAGCAGGCCAGCGCCGCCGAATCCGCCTGGCTCGCGCAGTTCTCACAGCGGCAGGTGCCCCAAGACATGCCGGAGCGCGAGCTTGCCATCGACGAAGATGCGGTCTGGGTTCCGAAGCTCCTCAGCGACCTTGGCCTGGTCAAGAGCTCGAGCGAAGGGCGGCGCCGTATCCAGCAAGGTGGCGTCGAAGTCGACGGAGATCGCCTCACCGACCCCCAGGCCAAGCTCCCTAAAGGACGCCGCTACGTCATCAAGGCCGGCAAACGGAGCTGGGTCGCCGTCACTTTGAAATAGGCCGAGCCTGCTCCCCAAAAAGGCAGCGCTCGGTTCTCGGTTGACCCGGATCATTTTACGACGTAAATGGCTCCTGATGCCTCGCGCGGCTTTGACGACGGAAGCGTTGAACGCGTTTCGGGGGCGGGCCGTCGCCGCCGCGACGAAGCTCTTCGCAGAGCGCGGCTATCGGGGCGTGACCCTGAGGTCCTTGGCGCGGGAGCTCGAGGTCAGCCCCATGACGCCGTACCGGTATTTCGCGAACAAGGAAGAGCTCTTCGCAATGGTTCGAACCGAGGCCTTCCGCCGGTTCGCCGACGTGCAGCGCGATGCGATCGCCAACGTCGACGACCCGGACGAGGTGCTGAGAACCCTCGGCAAGGCGTATGTGGGCTTCGCCCTCGACGAGCCCGATGCATATCACATCATGTTCGAGCTCCTGCAGGCCCCTGCAGGGACGTACCCCGAGCTCGAACGAGAGCAAGCGCGCGCTTTTTCTTATCTGCACGCGGCGGTGAACGCGGCCGTCGACGCGGGCCTCATCGAAGGGGAGGCTCTCACGCGTGCGCATTACCTCTGGGCTCAAGTCCATGGCCTGGTCTCATTGCACCTCGCGGGAAAGCTCGTGATGGGTCGTTCGTTCGACGAGTTGGTAAGCGCGGTATTCGAGAAGCCGGAAGCGGCGCAGTGACGCGTCAATAGGAGAGGTTCATGCGCATTGGAACATCGTACAAGCAACATCCCGGTCTCGCAGATCAGTGGGATGCGATCGTCATCGGGTCCGGCATCGGAGGGCTCACGGCGGCTGCCACTCTCTCCAAGCTCGCAGGCAAGCGCGTGCTCGTGCTCGAGCGGCACTACACGGCAGGCGGCTTCACGCACACGTTTCGAAGGCCGGGATACGAGTGGGACGTCGGAGTCCATTACATCGGAGACGTCTCGCACCCGCGCGCAATGGCCCGGCGCATGTTCGACTTCATCACCGACGGGCAGCTCGAATGGGCCGACATGGGGGAGGTCTACGATCGCATCATCATCGGGGACAATTCTTATGATTTCGTGAAGGGGTACGAGAATTTCCGAGCGAAGCTCCACGGGTACTTTCCGACTGAAAAAGACGCCATCGACCGCTACCTCGCCAAGGTCACGACGACGGTGAAGAAGGCACAGCTCTACTTCACCGAAAAGGCAGTGCCGCCTCTCGTGTCGAGCTTGTTTGGCGGCATGATGCGCAGGCCCGTTCTCAAAGAGGCCATGCGAACCACACGCGAGGTGCTCGAAGAGCTCACACAGAACCAAGAGCTCATCGCCGTGCTCACGGGGCAGTTCGGTGACTATGGACTGGTTCCTTCGAAGAGCAGCTTCTTCATCCATTCGATGGTCGTCGCTCACTACTTCCGGGGCGCAGCCTATCCAGTGGGCGGTTCAGGAAGAATCGCCGAAACGATTCTTCCAGTGATCGAACGCGCCGGCGGCGAGGTCGTCACCAACGCCGAGGTCACCGAGATTCTGATCGAGAACGAACGAGCGGTGGGCGTGAAGCTCGCCGACGGCCGCGAGCTGCGCGCACCGACGGTGATCAGCAATGCAGGCGTCGTGAATACTTTCGAGCGATTGGTGCCCACGGAGCCAGCACGAGCGGCCGGATGGGGTAGCAAGGCGGTCGAATTGGGTCATTCGATCGCGCATCTGTCCCTCTATGTGGGCTTGAAGGGTACCACCGAGGAGCTTCAACTGAAGAAGACCAATCTATGGGTGTACCGGGACAACCGGCACGAGGAGAACTTCGCCAAGTTCGAGGCCGACATCAACGCGCCGCTCCCACTCGTGTACCTCTCTTTTCCTTCCGCGAAGGATCCGGATTTCGAGCGACGGTACCCTGGCCATTCGACCATCGAGGCGATCACCCTCGGACGCTACGAGAACTTCAAGGCCTGGGAGAACACATCTTGGAAGAAGCGCGGCGCCGAGTACGACGAGCTCAAGGCCAGCTTGTCGGAGCGCTTGCTCCAGACGCTTTACAAGCATGCGCCGGCAACCCGTGGAAATGTGGAGATCGCAGAGCTCTCGACGCCTCTCTCAACACGCAATTTTGCCGCTCACCCGCACGGAGAGATCTACGGCCTTCAGCATACGCCGGCGCGCTTCGAACAGCGCTGGCTTCGTCCGCGCACTCCGATCAAGGGCTTGTACCTCAGTGGAGCAGACACGGTCTCGGCAGGTGTCGTCGGCGCGTTGATGGGCGGGATGATTTGCAGCTCTGCGGTGCTCAAAGGGAACGTTCTCGGACAGGTTCTGAAGCATCAAGCGCAGACGCTGCAGACCAAGACGCCGGTCCCGGCGCCGCTCGGCTAGAGCGCGGCCGTGCGGATCACCGCCTCGCGGGACGGGACCTCGTCGCCTAGCTGTTGGAGCAATACATCCGCAGGGCAGCTAGATGCTTCGAGGAGACGACGCAAAGGCTCGAGTAGAACGGTTTCGTCTTCTCCCCGCTGGTTGCGGTCGCCGATTCTGCGCAATCCCGCCTCGGCGAGCTCGAGCATCTCGCCGGCCCAATCGATCGCGTCGCGATTCATGAACTTGGTGCGCACGGCATGCCGAGCGAGCGCCTCACGCTGCCGCTGCACTTCGGGGAAAGACCAGGAATCCACCAGGCCCTCGAGGGCGCTCAAGCTCGAGTCGTCGTAGAGGAGACCCTTCCAGAGCGCGGGAAGGGCGAAGAGCAATTCCGGGCGCTGCACGTCCGCACCGCGGCACTCGAGAGTATTCTTGAGCCTCATTTCGGGAAAGAGGGTGCTCAGGTGCGCGATCCAGTCGCCATAGTTTGCCCGGAGTCCCCGAAAGCCTTCCTCCATGAACTTCCGAAACGTCTGCCCCGTATTGTAGTAGGCCTTGCCGTCGCGCTTCACTAGAAACATCGGCGCATCGAGCGCCCAATTCACGTACTCCAGGTACCTCGGCTGATCTTTCCAGGCGAAGGGCAGAAGCCCGGATCGATCTGGATCCATGTGCAGCCAAATGAGAGCGCGATACGAGCGATAGCCGCTTCGCTTTCCTCCCTCCCAGGGGCTGTTTGCGAACATGGCGGTCACGATGGGTTGCGCGCGAAGCCCAACGCGCAACTTGCGCATCGCGTCCTCTTCGGACTCGTAGTCGAGGTTGGCCTGCACGGTGCAGGTTTTGGTCATCATGTCCCCGGCCATCGAGCCCCGGGTTGGCATGTATTCCCGCATCACGGCGTATCGCAGCTTGGGGACCCAGCCGAGCTCTTCGACGGACGCGAACGGGTGGCAACCGAGGCCGAGCCAAACGAGGCCAAGGTCATCCATGACTGGCTGGAGGCTTGCCCAGTGTGCATCGGACTCGGCCTTGCCCTCGTGAACGGAACGGTAAGGGGCACCTGAAAGCTCTATCTGTGATCCCGGTTCGAGAGTGATCGAGGCGTCGTCGCGATGCAGAGCAATAATCGGGCCGTTCTCGGTCTCGCGCACGGCCGTCCAGCCATGCTCGCCGATGAGCTGCTCGAAAATCGCCACGACGCTGACGGAGCCCTCGTAGGGGAGGTGCGCGCCGGAGCTCCGTCGAACCGCGATTCGTTCGGCTTCGGTGCCGACCCGCCACCGGTCACGCGGCTTTTCCGCGTCGTGGAAGAACGCGAGCAGGTCATCCATCCCGCGTAGCGGAGCATCGAGTTTCGGCAACGTGTCCTCTGAGTTCGACCCTGGGGGCGCGGGACCCTACCACGAAGGCACGAGCGATGCCCCCGCGACGAGCCGGGCGGACGCTTGCGCGGGCGGCTCGGACGTGGTGGAACAGACCCGTGGATCGATTGCTTCAGCTACTCCGGGAACGCGGTTTTCGCCGCGGCCAATTCGTGCTCAGCTCTGGAAAGACGAGCGACTTCTTCATCGACTGCAAACCCGCCGTGCTTTCCGCCGAGGGCCATGCTCTCGTGGGAGAAGCCTTGCTGGAACGAATTCGCGACGCGCTAGGCCCCGTTTCAGCGGTAGCAGGCGTCGAGCTAGGCGGCTGTCCCCTCGCTTCGGCGGTCGCCGGCGCTTCCTGGGCGCACGGTGAACCGATCGACGCCGTCTACATCCGGAAGTCGAGCAAGCAGCACGGCACTCGAAAGATGCTCGAAGGCGCAGATCGCCTAGGACCCGGTGACAGGCTGGTGATTGTGGAGGACACCGTGACCACGGGCGGCTCGACCCTGCGTGCAGTAGACGCCGTGCGGGACGCGGGTTTCGAAGTGGCCGGGGTCATCGCGGTGGTCGACCGTCTCGAAGGCGGCGCGTCGGCGATCCGCGACGCTGGCCTCATCTTCAGCACTCTGTACGACCGAAGCGACTTCATGGGCGACGCGTGAGCCGTCCAAGGGGCGAAAATGCGCCTGATTGCTGGGCAGTTCCTGCGGAATCTGAAATTCGTGGCTGCGCCACTTCTGCTCAGCTTGAAGAAGGTTTGACAGGCACGATCCTGCCTCGTTATCATGCTGTAGTCGCGTAAGCCTTCGTAACAAATGGGGAAACGGGCCGCGTGGGGAGGTTCAGAATGATTATGCGCCACAGGGGGTGGGCGGTTGCAGTTCTTATTGCAGCGCTCGGGTTGGGTTGTCACGCCGCGGAAGATGATCCGGAAGGACAAGCCGGTGAGCTCTCCGACCCGGTTCGCAGGGAGAACGCGATCTTCAATCTCAAGAAGATCTACACCGAAACGCTCGCTGCCAACGGGGGCGACCGAAACAATGCGGAGGTGAAGGCGATCGCAGACGTCACGGTCGGTCCGCTCACCAGCGCGTACCTCGCGTATCCAGAAGACCGCATCAACGGTCTCTCGATCTTGGATCTCCTCTACGAGATGCAAGACCCGCGAAGCTTGCCCGCATTGATCGAAGCACTGAACTGGCGAACCGAGGTTTCGGAGGACCACGCAGTTCGGGCCGCTCAGACGATCCAAGCGATGGACGTGCCGGCGGCAGAGCGGCCGAAGGTGATTCAAGCTTTGGCGCGCTCTCTCGAACGCATCACGGACTCGCGTCCGGAAGACAACAAGATGCGCGTATCGATGATTCGAGCGCTGGGCTCGCTCAAGGACAAGGGCGCAACGGAGATCCTCACGAACATCGCTACGAAGCAGGATGAAAAGCAAAACTTCTTGATCAACCGTCTGGCGGCGCAGCAGCTGGGTGAGCTGCGAGATCCGGGGGCGATTCCCTCGCTGATCAAGTGCTTGTTCCTCTTTGCGCCGAACCAACCGGAGCTGCGCATGAACGACGTGGCTGCCGAGGCGCTGATTCTGATTGGCCGACCCTCGCTCAAGCCATTGCTCAAGGTCCTCGCGGGCGACGATGCGAGTGCCAATGCGATCGCCAAGCAGTACATCGACGCTATCAAGGCTCGTCGGCCGGACCTCGCGAACCGCATGACCGTGCAGCAGGTCACCGGCGGAGAGGCGAGCTTTGCGCTCGGTGCGCTCGGATTCTCCGAAGCCCTGGGTCCGCTCCTTGGGGAAACCACTTCTTCGGACACCCCCCGCAAGCTGAACGCGGCGATCGCCCTCGTGAGGATCGACGTACCCGATGCCGATCGCGATCGCGTTCGCTCTGCGCTCAAGAATGTCTACGGCGACTTGCCAAAGGGGCTTGCGGGCGTCGCGCTGCGGGGGCAGCTACTCGCGGCCATTGCGCACACGTACGACGCCGACATGATGCCCTTCATCTACGACCAAGTCGTCGACGCAAAGACCAACCCGGACGTCCGCCTGATCGCCGTTCAAAACTACGCGCTTCTCGCGAACAAAGCGGACGCCGCAAAGCTCTCGCAAGCGATCTCGAACGAACAGCCCTCGGAGGCTGGCGGCTACCGAGAGAAATTCGAAGAGCGGAGACCCTTGCTCGATCTGGCTAACGAATGCGACACCAACGTCGAGTGCTGGATCTCGAAGGCCGTGAGCGCCGACGGCAACAAGGCTCGAAAGGGCGCATACATGCTTGGACGCTACGCCACAGGGAATGCGAAGGCCATCGAGGCCTTAGTCGGTCAACTCGGCAGCGAGGACCTCGGAGTCCGCCTGTCGGCACTGATGGCGCTCGACCAAATCGCGGTCGATGGAAGCCCCGCTGCGGTGGCGAAGATCGATGAACTTCGAGTCCGGGAAGAGGGTCAGTCGGTCTGGACTCGGTTCCGGGGTGAAGCGCTGCCCATCCAAGCGCGTCTGCGCAGTCGGGCCGGTGACGCAAGCTAGAATCCGCGAGGACGGAGCCTGGGTGGGAGCCCTGCTCATTGCCACGCTAGCAACTGCCCCGCTCGCCGGGTGTGAGCGCGGGGCCCCGAAACAGAGCAATCTGCAGGCAGACACGAGGCTGGTCGCCGACGTGGTGGCCCGCGTGGGTGGCCGGCCGATCGGCGCTGCCGAGGTCGAGGCGCGCATGCAATCCGACGGGCTGAGCGCGGACGATGCGCTCGGTCGGCTGATCGATGAAGAGCTCCTCGTGCAGGAGGCGGAGCGCCGCGGACTCGTCGAAAGCCCTGAGACGGAGCGGATGATCGAGCGTCTGATGGTCCGCGCGATGCTCCACGATATCGAGAACGAGAACACGCCGGAGTCGGTCACGGAGCAGGAGCTTCGGGACGATTACGCCTTGCATGCCGACAAGTTCCACATTCGAGAACGGCGACGCTCGTGGCACATCCTCGTCAAGCAAGCAGACGAAGCAGGGCGCAAGCGTGCGCAAGCGATTCTTCGCGAGATCCAGCGCGCGGAGAATCCTCGACTCGTGTTCGAGCGCTACGCGGAGGCTGGGAGTGATGACTCCGGATTGGAGGTCAAGGCTGAAGATCTCCCGGAGCTCACGCGACAAGCAAACATCGAAAGCCCGTACAAGGACGCTCTCTTCAGTGCAAAAGGCGAGGGCCCATTGAACGATGTCGTCAAGACTTCGTATGGCTGGCACGCCATCGTGGTGGCGGAGATCCTCCCCGAAGAAACTCGGACGCTCGCCGATGTCGAAGCTGAGTCGCGTGAGCGTTTGAGTCAGCGGAATCGGTTGGCCAAGCTCGTCGAGATTGTCCAAGGACTCGAAGCGGAGGGCCTCGTCGAGTACGAGGAAGCCACCGTAACACGCTTGCTCTCTACGCCGCACCTACCCGAACGGGCATCCAGCGCCGCTGCCGCGCGCTAGGCGTCGCGGGCGTCGAGTCCAGGTCTCCCGCCCGTCACTCGACCGACTGAAGCGCCCCGTCGCGAACCTCGTACACCTGAGGTGGATGCGCTGGGACGCGTTCGGCAGAAAGCGCATCGACGGAAGTCACTGGACGAATCCCAGAGCCGTTCTCGAGTGCGTGTGCGAGGGCCTCCCGCGATTGGTTCCCTTGCCGGAGTGTGGATGAAATCATTCGGTAGGCGTCGTAGCCGTATGCGTCGAACATTTGCGGCGGCCGCCCGTAGCGGGTTTCGTAAGCGGTTCTGAAGTGCTGGTTGATCTCGGTTTCCGAGCCCTCGTAGAAGGGCAGCGCCACGAGCGCGCCCTGGAGGTATCGCTCGGCGCGAGCGAGAAGCTCAGGGGACCAGCTCGGACTGGGAAGAAGGAAATGAATTCTGCGTTTGACGTGCTCGGGAATGACGCTTCCTCTGAGACTCCAAGCGTCTTCGGCAGCGAAAGTGGGCGCGATTAGAGCGACTTGGTTGGCCACATCGGCGAAAAGGACGACATCGCAGCTCGTCTCCAGGACGGTGCGCACGAAGCCGACGAATGACTTCGTCCCAGGAGGGTAAGCGACGCCTTCACAGTAGATGCCGCCACCGGCCGCCACTTCCTGGTCGAACAAACGCTCCATGGTTCGCCCGTAGCCATCGTCGGGATAGAGAATCACGAAACGCGAGAGACCCTGCGAGCGCGCCCTTTCAACGAGAGCGGCCAGCTCATCTCGAGGACTGTAGAGAAAACGAAAGACATGGGCACCTGCGCTCGTCACGTTTTCCGAGGCAGAGAAGCTCAGCATGGGAACACCGGCTGGGTCGGTGAGCTCCGCGGCCGCCTCCGTCGTGCGGCTCTCGACAGGACCGAGTATGGCGATCACGCCCCGCTCACCGATCAACGATGCTGCGGCGGCTCGGGTGGAAGCGGGATCGCCGCCGGTGTCTTCGACGACGAGCTCCGGGCCTCCTTCATCCAGTGCCGCAAGCTGCATGCCCTGGAGCAGTTGCCGGCCCACTTCTCTTCCCCGGCCGCTCAGTGGCAGCAGGGCCCCCACGACGTACGGGTTCCCGTGTAGGAACTCGTCTGCGCGAGCGACCAAGATCGACACCTCGGGCTCCGTGATCGCGTTGCTCTCGCGCAAGATGTTCGCGCTGCGAAGCACGAGGTCTGCGTCCTGAGTCTCGAGGGCATGATCGAGGAGGCGCATCGAAACCGCCACCTGAGGTCGCGCACCCGCGCGGAGATCGTCGACGAGCGTGGCGCAGTCTTCGATCGTCAGTTTCTGAGCAAGCACGTCGATCGCGGCATCAGCGCGCTGAGGGTCGGGGGCCGGGCCACCGCGATCGAGCAGAGTGTCCATCACGCTGAGACCGAGCGCCCCGCTCGTCGTCTGTTCCGCCGCGATCACCGCGGTATCCCAGAGAAGCATCTGCTCTTCGCTGGAGAACCGCTGTCCGGCCACGGCTTGCAATGTTTCGAGGCCCCGGTCCGGATCCCCAAGACGCAGTTGGCAAGCTCCCAGATGAAGTGATGCGCGGAGGGCAATGGCCCGGTCTGCGCTCAGCTGCGCCTGCTCGAAGTGCGGAATCGCGCTCTGACAGCGTCCCATGTCGGCGCCGAGGATCCCGAGCTCGACGCGCGCAAGGTCCGCTTCGACGGTCCCTTGGTTGCTGATGATGAACGTCTCATAAGCATTCTGCGCTCCTCGGATGTCGCCGTCCGAAGCCAGAGCGCGCGCTTGAGCGATTTCGGCAGGCGGCGCCTTCTCGAGTGGGCTCTCGATCTTCTTGGGGGCACAGCCGGCGAGGATCAGCAGCGCCGCCCATACCAACGCAGTTCTCAACATGCGGGCGCACGATACATGGATGGTCGCCCCGCTGCCACGTAGCGGCCAGCTCAGCCGGAAGCCTCCCAGGCTGCAGCGAGGATCGAAAACTCTTGAATCGAAAGCGTCTCACCTCGCCTAGCTGGGTCGATTCCAGCTGTTTCGAGAGCCTGGTCGGCCCGATCGGCGTCGCCCAGCGCCCGCAGCGCGTTGCGCAGTGTTTTTCGACGCTGCTGGAACGCCGCCCGAACTAGCATTCGAAAGGACTCCGTTTCTTCGGCCAGAGGCGTGGCGCGCGGAATGAGCCGGACCACGGCGCTCTCGACTTTTGGCGCAGGATAGAACGAGCCGGGCCGCAGCCGACAGACCGTTTCGACCTCGAAGGCGGCACGCGTGAAGACGGTCAGTGCTCCGTACGCCTTGCTAGCTGGCTCGGCGACCAGCCTGTCCCGGACCTCACGCTGCACCATCAGAACCGCCCCGCTGAGCACCTCGCGCTCCGCGACGACCCTGCGGATGATCGCACCCGTCGCTTGATAGGGAAGGTTTCCCGTGACGACGAGCTTTGACCCACAAACCCTCGAATGCTCGGTCAAATCAACGTCTGCGGCATCGCCTTGGCGGATCTTTAGATTCGGTTCCTCGCCAAGCTCCGCGTGCAGGACGGCCACCATGTCCCGGTCGAGCTCCACAGCCAGAACTCTGCAGCCGCGCGCGAGTAGGGCCTGGGTCAGCGCACCCAGACCCGGCCCAAGCTCGACGACCTCAGTTCCAAACGCGGCCGCAGCATCCGCGATCTGCGCTACAGCAGCAGGCTGGATCAGGAAATTCTGGGAAAACGACCGCTTCGGGTGCAGGTCGTATTTCCTTAGCAGATCTCTTGCATCGGGTAGGATGCTGCGGCCGCCGCTCATGCGGTCAACTCTCTATAATCATGCAATTTTTGGCTTGAATGGGGCAATGGAGTCTCGCTTGTGTCACAGCCGTTGTCACTAGAGAAGGCGTTATTATATTGGTCGAACCCGCGGATTGACCTACGTTAAGGGCAGAGGAACAAATGCTTCCAGGCTTCATCATCGACCAAATCCGTCAGCGTGAGGAAGAAGAGCAGGCGAAGCGCCAGATTTCTCAGCTTGAGCTACCTCTGCCGATGCCTGAAGGCTCGAGGCCACCAAAGCGGGAGGATGATCCCGACCGTGGTGTTGTGATTATCGACCTGGGCGCCGAGTGACGATCCGCTAGACTGCGGGTGTGTCAAAGAGTGCCTTATTGAGCCTGAGCGAGCTCGCCGCGTCCTTGTGGGCAGCTTTAGAGAGCGCAAATGGCTTGGATCGGCACACGATCGAGACCGAGCTCGTTTGGTGCGAGGTGGAGCGCGGCGAGCTTGGAGCTGCGTTCAGCCTCATGTGGGAAGCCACAGATTCGTCAGCCCTTGCGGGCCAACGGCAGCTCACCCGCGCCGAGCTACAGGCTCATTGTGGCAACGATGATGCTGCGCTCGCGATGGTCGCGGAGGCGGACGAGGGAGACGCGCGTGTCGCGCTGGTGCGCGCCCGGGTCGCTGCATCACGAGGCGACTGGGAATCGGCCTCGAGGCATGCGTCGGGCGCGACGAATGCGAAGTTGGAAGGCATGCGCGCCCGGCTCCTCGCCGCTCGCGCCGATATCGAGCTCGGTCAGACAGCACGGGCAATGGCGCTCCTCGACAACGGCGATTGCAAAAATTCGGTCGAGGAGCTCCAGGTGGCCGCGCTACGTGCCATCTCCGACAGCGATGGTCGGGAGCAAGCCCTCGCGAGGATCGCAGAGCGGGCACGAGATCAGGGAGCGATGCGTGTCTGTGCCGAGGCCTGGGCCGACCTCAGCGCAGTTCACAGCGCGCTCGGAAATTCAGAAGAAGCCCGCAGTGCTGCCGTCCGAGCCGTCGAGCTTTGGGACGACATGGCCACCACGCTAGCGCCGCCCCTGCGCGCAGGCTTCTGGTCTGACACGAAGCGGCGAGACATTCGCGAAACCTCCAAGCGTGCGAGGGCCCGGACAGGTGCGTCGCGGCAAACCGCTTTGGAGTCGCTGCTCCACAACCTGCGACGACTCGCGAGCGAGCGCGACTTGGACGAGCTTTTGACGGTCATCACCGACGGTGCTGTCGCGCTCAGTGGCGCCGAGCGCGGGTTCGTGCTGCTGGTCGACGAATCTGGGGCGCTGGCGGCGAAGACGATTCGTGGCGCGGAAGACCAGCTCGGCCCCCAGACTGCCGCGTTCAGTCGCTCAATCGCGGAAACTGTGCTGATCGACCGCGAGCCGGTCGTGACGGTGGACGCGGCGCAGGACGCTCGCGTTCAGGATTACATGTCCGTCCACCAGCTCATGCTCAAGTCGGTTGCCTGCGTACCGATCCAATCCCGAGACCGGGTCTGGGGGGTGCTGTACCTCGAGCACCGAAGTGCGAGCGGGCGATTCACGGGTACCGATCTGTCGGTCTTGCGGGCCTATGGCGACCAGGCAGCCATCGCCATCGAAACCTCCCACCAAGTCGAACGCATCCAAGCTCAGAAAGAGGCGCTCGAAAGGGCCAACTCTGCGCTGCGCGACGCAAACGCGCATTTGGAGCAGAGAGTCCTAGGCCAGGCCGCGGCGCTCCAGCGAACTCGTAAGGAAATCGCCTCGCTGCAGGCTCCAACCTCGGACGGTGATCGATGGGGTCTGGTGGGGGTGAGCGATGGCATGCGGCGGGTTTACGAGGTGCTCGCCCGAGTGGCGTCGAACGACGTGCCGGTGGTGGTCACCGGTGAAAGCGGAACGGGGAAAGAGCTCGTAGCTCGAGCGATTCATCGGGGCAGCGCGCGCGCTGAGGAGACCTACGTCTCATTCAATTGCGGCGCGATTCCGGAGGGCCTCATCGAAACCGAGCTTTTCGGGCACGTCGCCGGCGCGTTCACCGGCGCGACCCACGCGCGTGAGGGTCTCTTTCAGCAAGCCCGCGGCGGAACGCTGTTTATCGACGAGATCGCGGAAATGCCCATGCGTATGCAGCTCGACTTGCTTCGCGTGCTCCAAGAAAGGCGAATTCGTCCTGTGGGCGGCGCCGTGGAGATCCCAGTCGACGTACGTCTGGTCACCGCGTCCAAACGGCCTCTCGAGGAGCTCGTCGGTGACGGCACGCTTCGCGAAGACCTCTACTACCGGCTCGCCGTCGTGGAGCTGAAGCTACCCCCTCTGCGCGCGCGGCGAATCGATATCCCCTTGCTCGCGGAACACTTCCTAGAGCGCATCGCCGCCGAACGCTCCCAACCGAGGAAGCGGCTCAGCCGCGCGGCGTTGCAGCGACTGGGCGCGCACGATTTCCCCGGAAACGTCCGGGAGCTCGAACATCTCTTGATAAACGCCGGCGTGTTCGCTTCGGGCGGTACGATCGAGGCGGAGGATCTCGCGATCGAGAGTGGAAGAGTGACGCAATCGCCGAGCGCGGGAGCGAGCAACTACGTCGCTTTCAAAG
>DASRZF010000265.1:0-5924 GCA_035686645.1 Polyangiales bacterium | reverse complement strand
GCTGGAGTCCGGCGCGCACTTCCTTGGCGGAGCCACATGCCGACGCGAAGCGCGCTCTCGCCGTGCCGAGATCGTTTCCGTCAGCTTCGGCGATGTTGAGCACGACACTATTCATCGCTCGGTGAATCTGATCGAAGAGCGAACGATCCCGCTTCTTCACATGCGGCATCACCTGCCGAAGTCCATGAGCTACCTCGAGCGCCCGCTGCTGAATGATGAGTCCCATGAGTGATCTCCTTTTCGCCTGGGTGTGGGGTTCCCAGAAAGGGCGAAGCCCGCCCCCACACCCAGGCGAAAAGGAGATCGCGATGACAAAGAGAAGTCAGACGAACGTCGGCGCTGACACTGGCACTGCCGCTGGCACTGCCGCTGACACTGGCACTGCCGCTGACACTGGCGCTGACACTGGCACTGACACTGCCGCTGACACTGCTATGGACGCAGCATCAAGTAGATGACCACCCCCGTCACTGACACATACAACCAGATCGGCAGCGTCCACCTCGCGAGCTTCTTATGCGCTGCGAAGCGTGCGCGCGCGGCTAGATAGAACGTTGTCAGGATCATCGGGAGCATCGCGATCGACAGCAGAACGTGGGTGATCAGGATCGTGAAATAAACGGTGCGGATCGTTCCCTCGCCCTGGTAGGGCGTGTCGCCGTGGGCGTAGTGGTAGAGAACGTAGCCCACCAGGAACACGGCCGAGGCGGCGAACGCCGAGACCATCAGCCGCTTGTGGACCTTGCGGCGCCCGCTTCGGATCGCGGCTAGCCCGAGAAGAAGCAAAGACGCGGAGGCGGCGTTGAGCGTTGCGTTCACGCCGGGCATGAAACCGAGATCCGCGTCGATGCCGCCGCCTTCACGAAGAAGCAGAAGCCAGCCGAGGAATCCGACCGCGGCTGTCGAAACCATTGCGTTGAAGATCCAGAAGCTTCGGTCGCTTTGAGCCGCCATCGTGCCAGCCTAGGTTCAGGCCCGAAGCTCGGCCAGTGCCCGCTCCACGGCGCCCAGAACGGCGGGAACCTCATCGTGCGCGTTCGGCCAGTGAGGGGCGAAGCGCATGAGACCGTCGGGCGTGTTGGCAATCACGCCCTTGTCCCTCAGTGCGGCCGCGAGCTTCGAGAGCCGCAGGTCTTGCGGAACTGTCACACTGAGCAGCGTGGAACGAAGCTCCGGCGCTTTGGCGCGGTGGCTCTGAAAGCCGAGCTCGACGAGCCCGGATTCGAGCAAGTCGAGATAGCCGCCGACATGCGCGTGGATGCGCGGCACGCCGAGCTGCTCGAGGATCTCGATGGATGCCCCCACCGCCGCCAGACCGATCACGTTGCTGGTCCCGGTCTCGAAAGCCGGCGCGCCGCGTTGGAGAGGATTGTCGTATCGGAGCTGAGGGCTGTCGCCGATGAGGAATGCGATCGGATCTTCGTGGCCGAGCCAGCCGGCGAGCCTGGGTCTAAGCGCGCCAGCGCAGCGCTCGGCCACATACAAGAACCCGGCCCCTTCGGCGCCCATCAGATGCTTGTGGCTGCCTGAGCTGAGGTAGTCGATGCCTGAGGTGACATCGACGGGGGTCGCCCCCAGCGCCTGGATCGCATCGACGAAGATCTCGGCGCCATGCCGGTGGCAGAGCGCGGCCATCTCCGCAATCGGCATGCGAAGGCCCGTCTTGTATTGAACTGCGCTCACTGCGACGAGGCGAACCCCTCGTTCGAGAGCCGCCTCGAGCTCCGCGAGGCCTTCTTCGACCGAGCGATGAAACGCGTCGAGCGAAAGCCAGCAGAGCTCCAAGCCAAACTCCTCGGCCGCCTGCTGCCAGGGCGTGACATTCGCCGGAAACTCACCATTGAACAGCAGGACGCGTTCGCCCTTTTGCCAGGGAAGCCCAAACGCGATGTCGATGACGCCCTGGGTGGTATTGGCGACAAACGCGATCTCGTTCGGAGTCGCCCCGATCATGCGGGCGAACCCGCTCCGCACCTCTTTGAGCCGCGGCGCCCATCGCACGAAGCCCGCCATGCCTCCTCTTGCGTAGTCTCGCGCGACCTCTGCGACCCGTTCGCAAACAGGACGCGAAAGCGGCGAAATCGCTGCGTGCGCGAGGTAGGCCCTCGCTTCGAGGTCCGGAAAGAGGCTGCGATCGCCGAGCTTCGGGGCCAGCATGGGCGCAGTCTAGCACCCCTGCGCGCGACGCTAGAGCGTGCTCTGAAAGAAACGCCACGCAGCGATTGCTGCGTCGATGTCTCGGCTCGTCGCGCCCACCATGTTCTCCGGCAGGTACTGCCATCCCGACGGCCAAGTGTGCCCTGCACCCTGCACTGCGAAGAGCTCGACCTTGCTGCGGTCGCGGCACCCGATCGCCTGCCGTCTCTCGATTCGAGTGCCATCGCTCGGAACGAAATCGGGGATCATCGTGACGGCAACGTCCTTGCATCCGTCGTGCCGAGTCCAGAACTCGAACGTGCGCTCCGCGGAAAGCACCTTGCCCAGCTCCTGCCCATCGAATGCAACCGAACCGCCCGCCCAGGGCACGATCGGATCCTCGGTGCCGTTGATCATCAAGACCGAAATCGGAGCCTTGCCGCATCGCGCCCGCCGGCGAGCGACGTTGTACGGCATCGCGCCGACGACCGCTGTGAAACCGCGGAGCTTCGCGCCTTGCTCACAGGCGAAGCGATGCGCCATCATCGCGCCATCCGAGACCCCGACGATGAACACGGCTTTGGGGTCGACCTCGCGCTTTACGATGAGGTCGTCGATCAAGGATGCCAAGAACCCCACGTCGTTGACGCGCTCCCGCTGCGCGACGTAGCGGTCCACGGCGCGTCCGTCGTTCCAGTGTCCGCCAAGGCCTTGGGGATAAGCGACCAGAAAATCATCCTCGGCTGCAAGCCGGTTGAGCTTCCCGAAATTGAGCACGACGGTATCGTCGTCGTCTCCGAGACCCCCGTGCAGGACCAAGACGAGTGGTCGGAGACCCAGCTCCTCCGGCTCCCTCGGGTCGAAGACGCCCACGGACCGCACGATTCCCTCGTGCTTGAACACGAAGCCCTTGACCTCCGTGAGATCGCCTGCCTCGCTCGAGCGGCCCGGCGCACGACACGAGCTGAGCAGCAGCAAGAGAATCAATGAGGCCTTAGGCATTTCGCCTCACCGCGCTTCAGCTCGCCGGTGACGGGCCGAGTGCCAGGACCACATCCCCGCGAACGACGTCGTCGCCTTCGCCCGGGACGATCTTTTCCACCACCGCTCGCTCTGGGAGCGCGTCACCTTGGTATACGAGCCGGTTGAAGGTCTTCATCACCTCGAGCAGGCCGATCGTCTGACCGCGCTGGACGATGTCGCCCGCCGATACGAATGGCGGGTCGTTCGGAGATGGCCGGCTGTAGAAGCGGCCGCTCATCGGTGCGGTAAACGAAAGCGCTGCTGCGGAACCTTCGTTGCCGGCCACACCCGCCTTGGCGGCCGGAGCCATCGAAGCCGCCGAAATGGTGAAGAGCGGATCGCCATACTGAACCGGAACCCGCGTGCGCGCGCCGCCTATTCGGCTCGTGACGCGGCCGGCCACGCCTTCGGGAGCTCGGAGCTCGCTGAGCACGCCAAGCACGTCGATCGACCCCAGCACCTGTCCGGCGGAAACCAGCTCCCCTTCACGAACCTGGGCGGTGAACACGCCAACCGTGGGCGCGAGAAGCTCACTCGTGTCGGCTTCCCCGGAGCGTGCCCCCAAGACGTAGGCGTTGCCGCTCATGCACGTCCCCCATTCACCAGGACATCGAGGTCGTGCATGGTCCAGATGCGTGGGTTCTTGATTCGCCGATAGCCGCTGCCCTGGTAGCTCATCTCGACCAGGACTTTCAGCCAATCTCGCAGCTCATCGAGCCGAACGATCTCGTCGGTGTCCATTTGCCGAGCGGCCACGTACGGGTCCATGTCCGCTTCGATTCTCGCCTCGACCTCGGCCATGCGGGTTTCGATCTTTGCTCGCTCCTCCGGGTCCTTGGTGACGATTTCGAAGTTGTCGTCGAGCTTGCTGTTGTACGAGGCGATCGCCAAGGTTCGGCCTTCCATGACGCTCAGCCGGGAAATCGGAGTCGAGAGCTGCACGACCGGATCATAAGGAAGCCCCGCCATCGCGTAGTAGCCGGCACCGGATGCCTTCCGCAGCAGCACGGTGAACATTGGAGTCTCGTTGGTGCTGTTCGTGTAGATGAGATTCGACCCATAGGCGAGAAGCCCGTGCCGTTCCGCCTCGGCGCCGATGTCGAAGCCACTGATGTCCTGAAGCCAGATCAGTGGAATGCCGTCGCTGTCACAGGCTCTGCTGAACTCACTGATTTTGGCGATGCCCTGCCTGTAGAGGATCCCTGCGGGCCGCTGCTCGTCGTTCGCCTCGGGATCGTCGATCAGCCCCTGTCGGTTGAGAACGAACCCGGCGTACAAGCCACCGACGCGCGCGATGCCGCAGATCATCTCGCGCCCGACGGAGGGCAGGACCTCCCAAAAGAGGCTCTGGTCGCAAAGACGCGCGAGGATCTCGGTAGCCTCGTAAGCCTGCCGATGGTCGACGGGGACCAGACCGGGAAGCTCGGCGGGCGAGAAGGCTGGCTCCATCGACTCCACTCCACCCCGGTAAAACGCTGCGCCCGAGCTCGGTAAGCGCGATACCTCGCGGCGCATGCAGTCGATCAAAGTGACATCGTCTGGAACGCGCTCATCCGCGCAGCCGGACTGATGCACGTGCACCTCCGGGCCGCCGATGTCGAGGGAGGTGATGTGCTGGCTCTTGGCGCCCTTGATGAGGGCCGCTCCAGCAATGACCATGTACGCCTGCTCGGTCATGTACACGCGATCGCTGATGATCGGCATGTAGCCGCCCCCGGCGATGCAGTCGCCGAAGACACCAGCGATCTGGGGCACCCCCTCGGCGGAGAGCAGGCTGTTCATCTTGAAGATATGGCCAGCACCCGTCGCGCCGGCGAAGCTCTTGCGCTGCTCGGGCAGGTAGAGACCACTGCAATCAACGAGGTACAGCGCCGGCAATCGCAAGCGCCTAGCGATCTCCTGAGCACGTTCGATCTTCTCGGGCGTCTTCGGCCACCATGCACCCGATGCCACGGTATTGTCGTTGGCGATCACCACGCACCAGCGCTGCTCGACTCGAACGAAGGCAGTCACCACTCCCGCGGCGGGCGATCGGAGCCCGTCGAAGTCGACGCCGTAGTTGACGAAGGTCCCTATCTCGAAGACCTGCGAGTCCGGGTCCCTCAAGCGCTCGATTCGCTCGCGGGTCGTCAGCTTGTCCTTTTCGTGTACCCGGTCGACGTACTTCGCACCCCAACCGGCTTGAACCTCGGCGCGACGCGCTTCGAGGCGGGAAACCGAGGGCCCATGCGCGGCGTGCTCTCGTTCATAGGTGGCCTGATCGACGACCAAATCCCGTGTGTTTCCAATCGGTACTACAGGAACGTGTGCCATCAGCTCTCCCACCCTGGCACGGCGCGCGTGTCGTACCGGTTCGCGCGGAAATCCTTCGAGCTCAGAACCGCAAGATGCATGGGTATCGTCGTCGAAATGCCATCGCAACGGATGCTCTTCAAGGCCTCTGACAAACGATCGCAGGCCGCATCCCGATCCACGCCCCAAGCGATCACTTTACAGATCAGGCTGTCGTAGTGGGGCGGAACTTCGTAGCCGGATTCGACGTGCGTATCGATGCGCAAGTGTTCGTCCCCGGCCAATGCGACGTTCCATCGTTCGATGACACCCGGACTCGGGGCAAAGCCGTTTGATGGATCTTCGGCGTTGATGCGACACTCGATCGCATGCCCGCGAATCTCGATGTCCTCCTGAGAGAACCAAAGCCGCTCTCCACCGGCCACACGAATTTGAGCCTCGACCAGGTCGATCCCGGTTCGCATCTCCGAGAC
>DASRZF010000264.1:0-21592 GCA_035686645.1 Polyangiales bacterium | reverse complement strand
TTCGTTTGTATCCCATCTGCACCAGGGCACCAACGACTCGGTCTTCGATCGAGCTTCCGGTGCTCGGAACCGCGCGCAAGCGCACCCCAGTCCTGCCGGTCGGGGCGAAGTCGAGCTTGTCTTGCAGATCGACGAGAATTCGCTCGACGGTCCTCTTCCCAACCCCGGTAATTCCTTTGAATGCGGTCTTGTCCTGGCGCGCGATCGCATCCTGTAACTCGCTCGCGTTCATCACGCCGATGATCGCGAGTGCGAGCTTCGGTCCGATGCTGCTCACCTTGAGAAGAGCTCGGAATGCAGCGCGATCTTCGGGCGTGGCGAACCCGAACAGCGTCATCGCGTCTTCTCGAACGTGCGTGTGGATCTCCAGCGTAACCGCCTCGCCTGGCTTCGAGCCGAGGCGCCCTGCGGCCCCAGGCGGCAGAAACACCTCGTACCCCACACCGTTCACATCCACGATCACCGAGCCATCGGCCTCCCGATGCTCGATCGTCCCGCTGAGCCTCCCGATCACGGGGCGGAGCGTAGCAGCTTACTGAACAGATGTATTCATTTCCGACAGGGAGAGGTTGAAAAACAGCGTCAGGGCCAGCAACTGTGTTGCCCGACTGTGCCACCGCAGGTGCCGGTGCCGCCGCGTCAGCGGGCGATCGCTTTGGAGCGGCTGGCTTGGATGTGGGTGATGGCGACTGCCAGGGCATCGGCGGCATCCTCTTCGGGGGCGGCCTTCAGTCCGAGCAGAGCCGTGATGAGACGGGTCACCTGAACTTTGTCTGCGGCCCCTCGGCCCACGACCGTGCGCTTCACGATGGCCGGCGGATACTCGTGGACTTCCAAATCGGATTGGGCAGCGACCAGCAGGGCGATGCCCCGAGCATGGCCGAGCTTCAAGGCCGCATTTGCATACTTCGCGAAGAAGATCTCTTCGACCGCAACGGCGTCGGGTGAGTGCTCCGCGATGACCTGCTCGAGGCCCGCATGGATCAACTGCAGACGCTTCTCGAGGGCGAGCTTCTCCGGCACCGCAATTGTGCCGGCCCCTACGTGAAGAAGCCGCGTTCCTTCGAGCTGAACGACACCCCAGCCGGTGCGCCGGCTGCCGGGATCGATGCCGAGGACGCGCATGACCCTCTCAGGCCATCTCTGCAAGCGCTTGCTCGCTTAGCTCGAAATCTGAAAACACGTTCTGGATGTCGTCGTGCTCTTCGAGCGCTTCGTAGAGCTGAATGAGCTTCATCGCCTCATCCCCCTCGACGACCTTGGGATTGTTAGGAATGTACTCCAGCGTTGCCTCGCTGACCTCGATGCCTGCCGAGGCGATCGCATCGCGAACCGAATCGAGATCGTTGCGCGCAGTGGTCACCACCCACTGCTCCTCGAGCAGCTCCATGTTCTCCGCGCCACCGCCCACCGCCGCCTCGAATAGCTTCTCCTCGCTCGCAGCGTCCTTTTCGATTCGGATCATGCCCTTCTGCTCGAACGCCCAGAGCGCGGCGCCGCTGCTACTGATCTGCCCGTGGTTCTTGTCGAACAGCTTGCGCACTTCGGCGATCGTTCGGTTGCGGTTGTCCGTCACGACTTCGCAGATGAAGAGCGTTCCGTCTGGGCCGACGCCTTCATACAGTAGCTCTTCGTATTGAACCCCTTCGAGCTCCCCGGTGCCCTTCTTGATGGCCCGGGTCACGTTGTCCGCGGGCATGTTCACGTTTCGAGCGGCATCCACCGCGCGACGAAGCCGGGCGTTGCCCTCGAGGTCCCCACCGCCCGACCGGGCGGCGATGGTGATCTCCTTGATGACTTTGGTGAACAATTTCCCGCGCTTGGCATCCTGTGCACCCTTGCGCCGCTTGATTGTCGACCATTTGCTGTGGCCACTCATTGCGCCCCTGTTATTCAACGGAATTGCTGGGGTTTCAAGCGATTCCTCTCAGTGAATACGCCCCTGGTCCGGCGCGTCGAAGCTCCCATGAAACGCCTTGGGATTCTCATCATTGCACTCTTCGGCCTCGTCGGCTGCGACAGGGACTCACGCTACGTCTGCATCGCCGACGGACCGCTCAGTGACCGCGGCTGCTTCCTCTGCCGGGGTGACGAATGCGATTCCGTGCCTGCGCCGGAACGAAATATCTGCGTGGCAGAGCCCGACTGCGCGGTGGGGGAAGTCTGCACGACCATCGGATGCGTCCGTGCATGCGAGGACGAGTACGACTGTCCCCTCGGAACCACCTGCGAAGAGAACGGCCTATGCCTCAATCCTCTCGAAGAAGATCCAGCGCCCCAGGCTTTCCGTTGTCAATTCAACTTCGAGTGCGGTGATTCTCGCATCTGCATCGACGGCGAGTGTCTCATCACCTGCCTAGACAGCCCCTGCCCGGATACCCAGCAATGCGTTGCAGGCGCATGCCGCCCGTGCACGGATGACACCTGTCTCACTCGGTGCACAGAGGATGCAAACTGCGAGGAGCACGAGTACTGCAGCTCGTTCCAGTGCATTCCCGATACGCGCCCCGAGCAGTTCTGCCCCGAGAACGAATGTCAGCCAGGTCGTCTCTGTGTCCGCGGACAGTGCCGGACGCCTTGCGAGACTGACGAGGAGTGCGCGCGGATCGACGCGAGCATTCGTTTCTGTGCCCCGGTCGAAGAGCAGAATCTCTGCGTGCGCAGCAGTGAAGTGCTAGCGGAGTGTCAGCTCAACATCGACTGTGGCCTCGGGGAAGAGTGTGTCGACGGCTCTTGCTCGGCGCGCGTCGAATCGTCGCCGTGACCAGGCTTGCGCTGGAAGGCCTCGAACAAGCTCAAGACGCCGACATACGTGAATCCGGCGCAAAACAGCAGCAAGAACGGCACGCTGGCCCAACTCCGAGTCGAGATCGCAATGGCGAGCGTTGCCAAACAATAGAGACCGAACAGTAGCTCGATCGTGTTGTGCCAGGGCCAGCGTCCACGGTAGCGGGATGTCCCTGCGGAGGGTCCGCCGTCGATGGTGCCTCGCTTCGGCGTCCGAATGAACTCGACATCGCGGCCAAACAATCCCTCGATGGCCGCGCGTCCGTTGTTGATCGAGAGCCCGATACCGAGCGCCATCATCGCGGGAAGCCGCTTGATCGCCTGCCAGCGTCCTCCGTAGAGCTCGTGATGTGCCACGACGTAGAATGCCGCAACCGATCCGCAGGTTGCTAGAAAGAGCGGAACGTCGAGCATCAATAGCTCAGGGTGCTCCATCTTGCGGCGGATCAACATGTTGGGCAGTTGCAGCGCGGCCAGCACGAGCAAGAACACGTACGCCAGGTTGTTGCTGAGATGGAAGAAGGCTTCCGACTTCACTTTGGCGCCAACGGGTGCTCGCAGGATCGTGCCGAGCAGCTTTCGGGCGGTTTGAACGGAGCCCTTGGCCCAGCGGTATTGCTGGCCTTTGAAGCTGTTCATCTCGCCGGGGAGCTCAGCTGGCACGCTGACCTCAGGTGCGTAGACGAATTTCCATCCCACGAGTTGAGCGCGGTAGCTCAGGTCCATGTCCTCGGTGACCGTATCGTGCTGCCAGCCGCCAGCTTCTCTGATCGCCGTTTTGCGCCAGATTCCCGCGGTGCCGTTGAAGTTGAAGAAGCGTCCCGAACGATTGCGTGCCGCATGCTCGATGACGAAGTGCCCGTCGAGCAGCATCGCTTGGCATCGCGTGAGCAGAGATCGGTCGGGGTTGAGATGCGCCCAACGAGCTTGAACCATTCCGACTCGAGGATCGGTGAAGAAGTGTACGAGCTGACCAAGGATCTCCGTTCCCGGCACGAAATCCGCGTCGAAGACGAGTACGAGCTCGCCCTTCGCACGCTCGAGCCCCGCCGCGAGCGCACCGGCCTTGTACCCGTGTCGGTCGGTTCTGTGCAGGTATTCGACGTCGATCCCTTGCTTGCGAAGCGCTTTGCACTTGGCCACAGCGATGATCGAGGTTTCATCAGTCGAGTCATCGAGCACTTGAATCTGCAGCCGCTCGCGCGGGTACTCGATCCGAGCGACTGCATCGATCAAACGTTCCGCCACGAATAGCTCGTTGTACATGGGCAGCTGAATCGTCACGAAAGGCAAATGGTCATCTTCGAAGCGCGCCTTCGGAAGAGTCTGTTCGCCGCGGTGACGCAGGTACAAGAAGAGCAATGCGCTTCGGTGACAACCGTAGAGAGCCAAAACTCCCAGAGTGACCAAGTAGAGAACGATGACGAGCGTCTGCACAGTGAGCTCCAAGAATACGGGAAACCAGCAGCGACGCTACGAGGACTGCGCTTCTGGGGCTGCCGCGATCTGCGCGCCGAAACGCAATCGCGCCAAAGTTCGTTCCTTGCCAAGCACCTCCATCACTTCGAAGAGGCCAGGGCTTCGCGTGCGTCCAGTCATGGCCACACGGGCAGGCTGCGCGACGACTTTCATCTGCAGATCGTTCGCTTCGAGCCAGGCTTTGACCGCTTCGTCGAGGGGCCCCTGGGCGAAGGGTTCAACCGCTTCGACGACTTCCGCTAGACGCATGAGATGCTCCGCGCTGCTGGGCACGAGGAACTTCCGCTTGCCTTTCTCTTCGAACTCTACGTCACGGAAGAAATATTCGACCGCTTCCGCGACGTCGACGAATGTTTCAGCGCGCGGCCTCACGTACGGAATCGTCTTCAAGAGAAGCGGGTCGTCTTCGGCGACCTCGATGCCAATTTTCTGCAGAAAAGGCACAGTTCCGCGCGCGAGATCTTCGTCGGACAGCATTCGAAGGTGTTCGGCCTGGACGTGCAGGAATTTCTTCGCGTCATAGCGACCGGCCGTCGACCCGACGCGGTCCCAGCTGAAGTTCTCGATCAGCTCCGCTCGCGTGAAGATCTCCTGGTCGCCATGCGACCATCCAAGGCGCGCGAGGTAGTTCAGTACTGCGTCGGGTAGATAGCCCATGTCTCGGTACTCGAGAACGCCAACAGCAGCGTGGCGCTTCGAAAGCTTCTCTCCATTCGGCGCCAGAACCATGGGCATGTGCGCGAACGTAGGAACCGGCGCTTCGAGAGCTTCATAGAGCAAAATCTGCGGAGCCGTGTTGATCACGTGATCGTCGCCCCGGGCGACGAGGGTGACGCCCATGGTGAGGTCGTCCACCACGCAGCCGAAGTTGTAGAGCGGCATTCCATCGGGCCTCAGCAAGATCGAGTCTTGCAGAGTCGCGTTCGGGATGTCGATCTTGCCTTTGACGGCATCCACCCAGCTCGTCGTCCCTTCCTCGGGCGCGCGAAAGCGAATCACGTGTGGCGCGTTCGGGTCGGCCGCAGGTTCAGGTTGGCTTCTCCAAGGGCTTCGAAAGCGAAATCCATCTTTGGTGCCCGTCTTCTTGTGGGCTTCGCGTGCGTCCGCGATCTCTTCTTTCGTGGCATAGCAGCGGTACGCATGCCCCGAGGAGATCAGCCTCTGCGCATAGTCCGCGTAGATGTCGAGCCGCTCGCTCTGCACATAAGGGCCGTGGTCGCCTCCGACTTCGGGACCCTCGTCCCAGTCGAGGCCGAGCCAGCGCATGGAGTCGAAAACGACCTGGATGCTCTCCTCGGTGCTGCGCTCGCGATCCGTGTCTTCGATACGCAGGATGAACGTGCCCTTGTGTTGGCGCGCCCAGAGCCAACTGTATAGTGCGGTTCGCACACCGCCGATGTGCAGATACCCGGTGGGTGATGGTGCGAACCGAACGCGAACTTCGGACATGGCCGGAGAGCTACCTGCCACCTGCTACTGGGTCAAGCGCAGGGGGAGCCCAGTCTCGCCCCGTGGGCACCGTGGACCGACGCACCATCTAAATCGCCTTGACCCTCCCAGGCCGCGTCATCAGGCTCAGCAGCTCATGGGAGCGACAGAAGTGTTGATCGAACGTTTGAACGCGGGCGTTCGAAAACGAAATGCCCGTTTGGAGTTCGTTCGCGAGCAAGCATTCGGCGATGCGCTCCGGCTTCGGCGCTACCGCTTGGGTAACGGGTTGACGGTGCTCACGCTCGTCGACCGCTCGGCGCCAACGGTCAGCTATCATACCTGGTTTCGCGTGGGCTCTCGGCACGAGCGCCCAGGCAAGACCGGCCTCGCACACTTGTTCGAGCACCTGATGTTCAACGAGACCCTCAACCACCCGCCCGGCGAGTTCGATCGCTTGATGGAACGGGCTGGCGCCGAGGCCAACGCGGCCACTTGGACGGACTGGACGTACTACTACGAGAACGCGCCTCGTGGTTCCTTGCCGCTCTTGATCGAGCTCGAGGCTGACCGGATGGGCAACCTGGTCCTCCGCGGACCGCAGGTCTCGTCCGAGAAAGAGGTAGTCGTCAACGAGCGAAAAATGCGCGTCGATGACGACGCCGAAGGCAAGGCCTTAGAGCTTCTGTACCGTAGCGCGTTTCGCCGACACCCGTATCGATGGCCCACGATCGGCTGGATGGCAGACATCCGCGCGTTCACCGTCCAGGACTGCCGCGAATTCTACCGAAAGCACTATGCACCGAGCAACGCCACGATCGTGATCGCGGGTGACTTCAACGAGCGGACGGCTCTTTCTCTAGTTCAGAAGCACTATGGCGGCTTTTCGCGCGCTCCTGTGGCGCGCCAGCAAACGTCTTCGAAAGAGCCCTTGCAGCATACCGAACGGGTGTTCCAGCTCGAGGCGCCGACACCGACCGAGAAGATCCTGATCGGCTATCGTGCACCGGCTTTTTCCGACCCGCACACGCCTGCCCTGGTCATCGCCAACGAGGTCTTGTTCGGTGGGCAGAGCTCACGTCTCCACCGTCTCTTCTGCATCGACAAAGAGCTTGCGCTCGCTGTGAGAGGCTCGATTTCGCCATTCGTCGATCCAGGGCTTTTCGAGATCTGGGTATTCCTGCGCGAAGGAAAGTCCAAGCGCAATGCGATCGAGCTGCTCGATCGGGAGCTCGAACGTCTTGGCGCCGATGGGCCGACTGAGACCGAGGTCGAAAAAGCGATCAATCAACTGGAGCTGTCCTTCTTGCACAACATGGAGACGGCTGCCGGAAAAGCCGAGCAAATCGGTTTTCACGAGACAGTGCTCAACGATGGCGCAGCCGTATTCGATCGTCTCGCGGCCTATCGCGAGGTCACGGCGGATGAGGTGAAGCAGGCCGTGAGGAAGTACCTTCGACCTTCGCGGCGAACCCGGGTCGAGATCGTGGCCACGGCATCATGAAGATCTTCGTCGAGTCGAGCGATGTGCTGCCCTTGGTGGATCTCGAGGTCGCTTTTCCGGTTGGTAGTTTGCAAGATCCGGCGGGCCTAGAGGGCCTCGCACAACTCACCTGCCATCTGATGCGCCGCGGGCCCCGAGGCATCTCGCAGGAGCGATTCGAGGATCGCTTGGCGAGCCTCGGTGCGCGTCTTTCCGTGCAAGTATCGATGCGAACGACTCGCATTCGCGCGACCGTGTTGCGCCGCAATGTCGAACCACTTTTCGAGCTCGTGGCCGACTTGATCTGGCAGCCGGCTCTGCGCGCGGGTGACTTTGCAAAGCTCAAACGCCAGGCTCAGGCCGCGCTCTTGGCCCGCCTCGACGACGATCAAACCTTGGGGGCGCTGTGTTTCCGCGAAGCGCTCTTTGGAGAGCATCCGTATGGCCGCTCGCTCAGCGGCAACGCAGGGACCCTGTCACGGATCGGGGTGAAGCAAGTAGAAGGGTTTTACAAGCGTCACATCGAAAAGGGGTCGTTCGTCGTAGGCTTGTCTGGGGACTTGACCGAGCCCGAAGCCCGTTCGCTGGTTGCCGCCCACTTCCCGACGTTTCGCTCCCGCCAGCACAAGACTCCAGCCGTGCCTGCGACGCGCGCACGTCGTGGCCGGCACGTGGTGATCGTCGACAAGCCCGAACGAACTCAAACACAATTATTCATCGGAACCCTCGGCGCGCGGACGCGAGACCGTAGTCTATTTCCGCTGATCGTCTCGAATACCGCATTTGGCGGCACTTTCAGTGGTCCACTGATGCAACAAGTTCGTGCAGCTCGCGGCTGGAGCTATGGCGCCTACAGCCGCTTGCTACATTCGAACCAACGCGACGCCTGGTACATGGCTACCGCACCGTCCGTCGAGTACTCTGCCGATTGCGCCGCCCTGCAGCTAGACTTGCTCGAGAACTGGGTTGAAACCGGAATCAAGAAGTCGGAGCTGAGCTTTGCAAAGCGATACCTGATCAACGGTCATTGCTTCGATCGCGACACTCCATCCAAGCGCCTCGACGCTCGCCTCGACGTGGAGCTTCTGGGAATTCCTCGAGCTTACTTCGAGAAGCATGATGATTTGGTGGACCGGGTAACCTGGCAGGAGGCCACCGAGGCGACCCGGGCTCGGATTTCGACCCGCGACCTGACGATCGTCGTCGTTGCAAGCGCAGCCGACGTGGTGGGACCATTCGAGCGGCTCCCGGGCGTGAGCTCGTTGGAGATCGTGCCTTTCGATCGAAGCTAGTGGCCGAGCGCGTCCCGTAGCTCGGCCCGGCTCCAGATCCGTGGCACTCGTACCTCTGGAAGACGAGCCAGGCGTTCGGCCTGCTCGCTCAGGGCGCCGTCCGGATCCGGCAGGATGATCGTGCGAAGCTCCTCGCGCCGCGTGAAGAACTCCACGACTTCCATCGCACGCACGTCGTGCGCTGCCGAGTGAATCACAAGCGCCGCGTATTGGGTCTCTTCGCCTTCGAGCTCGCGGACCGCGTCCGCCAGTGCATCGACTCCGCGAGCGCAGAGGCCAAAGCTTCTGATCTCCGACTCGATCTCCTCGCGTACACGGCGGCGGGGTTCGAATACCAGTATCGGAAGCTGGGGTGTCCGCGCATCCCGTCGCAACAGCGATCGAAGCACCGCGTTGTGGATCGCATCTTCCTGGTCCGCGGAGAGTATCGGAAACGAGATCGCTAGCCCCACGCCGTCGCTCCCGTTTCGAGTGCGCCGTACCGACCCCGTGAGGCTCATGGTTTGCTCACCCGATTCGAGGTCGATCAAGAGGTGGACCAGGTGCCCTGGGCGCAGCTCCCGATCTCCGTTCACCATAGCGCCGCCCGCAGAGATATTCTGGAGCGTGTATTGCCCGACGCGGCCGCCTCTCTGAAACAGTACCGCCCGGCCATCGAGATCCACCCTGTGGCTCGAGCGTCGATTCTCTTGTGACTTGGCGTGCCCCATTTACCATCAGAGTGCCGAGCCGGCGCGGGAAAAGCTAGTCCGCAAGGGGTGATAGCCCGTTCGGTCGTGCAGGAGGCCCGATCCGCTCATAAGGGCTTCGCAAAATGTTGGATGATTGTATAATCGCCGAAGCAAGAGGTGTGCTGATGATGAACACTCGAATACGCGACGTTCTTTCAAGCAAAGGCGAGGGAGTATATGTGGTGGGTCCGCTCGCGACGGTGATCGACGCCGTGAACGAGATGAACGACCACCACGTGGGATCCGTGCTGGTTTGCGAAGACGGCTATCCCGTCGGGATCTTTTCGGAACGCGACGTTTTGGTTCGAGTCGTGGCCGCGCAGCGGGATCCGCGCCGGACGTTGGTGCGAGAAGTGATGACCACCCGTCTTCATACGGCATCACCCGATGACACTCTGGCCGAAGTGATGCGCCTGATGACCGACCGTAGGTGTCGACATGTTCCGGTCATGGAGGGCGATCACCTGCTGGGCCTCGTCTCGATCGGCGACCTCACCAAAGCCAGCCAATCCAATCTTCGACACGAGGTGCGACAGCTTTCGAGCTACATCGGCGGCCCTTACCTGACCTGACGTTGGCACGGATCCTGCCGCTCGTGGCGCTGGTCTGTTAGAGTCCCTCACCTATGCCGAGCCTCAAATGGATGGTGCCTCAGGGCCGGCCCCGCGTGTTTGGGATTTACAAGCGCGTGACCTCGATTGGGCGGGCCGGGGCCAACGATGTGTCGATCGATTCAGCCGCACTCGAGGCTCATCATGCCCAGCTGGTGTTCGACGGCCGCGACTTTTCCGTCGCTTCTATCGATTCCGGCGCGGCTCTTCTAGTCAACGGCAAGAAGAAGAAGAAATCTAAAATCTTCCACAACGACAAGCTGACGCTGGGCGACATCGATCTCGTCTTTTCGCTTTACGACGAAAGCGCGAATCGCGACGCAGGCCCCGAGCAAGAGTCGTCTCACACCTCCGAGATCGCGGGTATGATGAAGTTGAGCGACTTCAATCGTCGGCTCTTGGAAATTAGGGCGATTCCGGATCAGATCGAAGCACTGCTCGACGCCGTGATCGAAGTCGTGCACGCGAACAAGGGCTTCGTAATCTTGCTTCGAGATGGCGATCCCGAGATCGCGGCCGCTCGAAACGTCGACCGCGAAACCATTCCGGACGCAGTGACGCAGCTTTCCGACAGCATTCTTCGCCGCTGCATCGACACTCGTCAGCCTTTGATCGTAAGCGATGCGGTGAACGACACGATGTTCAATTCGAGTGCCAGCGTGCTCAATTTGCAGCTCAGCTCCGTCATGGTCGCGCCTCTCATCGCGCAGGGTCAGCTCCTCGGACTGATCTACGTCGGGAACGACAACGTCGTGAACCTCTTCGAGCAATCGAGCCTCGAAGTGCTGACGGTGTTCGCAGGGCAGGCGTCGCTGATCATGCAGAACGCTATTCTCCTCAATCAGCTCACGACCGATCGCGATCGCTTCGCTGGAGAGCTCGAGGCGCAGCGCTTCGGGGATATCATCGGCACCTGTCCGAGCTTGCAGCAGGTCTTTCGGCGCGTGGAAAAGGTGGCTGCGGCCGACATCAGTGTGCTGATCACTGGCGAAACCGGCACCGGCAAGGAGCTCTTCGCGCGAGAGCTGCACCGCCGTTCGAACCGCTCAGAGGGTCCATTCATCGTAGTGAACTGTGGCGCGATTCCAGAGAACCTTATGGAGTCGGAGCTCTTCGGTCATGTGCGAGGGGCGTTCACCGGGGCTGTGTCGACTCGCCAGGGCAGCTTCCAAGCGGCCGATGGGGGCACCTTGTTTCTCGACGAGATCGGCGAGATGCCGCTTGCGCTTCAGGTAAAGCTTCTGCGTGCGCTTCAGGAACGCGTGGTAGTGAAGGTGGGCGATACCAAGCCACAGTCGGTCGACATTCGTGTTCTGGCCGCGACGAACCGCGACCTCGAGGTTGCCATCAAAGAGGGGGCGTTTCGCGAGGATCTGTATTATCGCTTGAACGTCGTGAACCTTCAGTTGCCGCCGCTTCGCGAGCGTGGTGACGACGTTTCGATCCTGGCGAAGTTCCTGCTCAAGAAGTACACGGCCGAGTTCGGCGGCGCCGTCAAGGGGTTCACGCCCAAGGCGCTCGAAGCGATGCACCACTACGATTGGCCGGGCAACGTTCGCCAGTTGGAGAACCGCATCAAGAAGGCGATCGTGCTTGCGGACAAGACGCTCATCGGGCCCGATGACCTCGACCTCGGCGATGATCAGCAGCGGGCGGTGATCCCACTCACGGAGGCGCGCGAGGATTTCACCCGTCAGTACATTCTAGAGGTCCTAGAGCGGAATGGCGGCAACCGGACGCGCACTGCGCGAGATTTGGGCGTCGATCCGCGAACGGTTTTCCGATACCTCGAGCGCGAACCGGGCGCTCCCGAGCCCGGTGGAGCGGTCGAGGGCTGACATTAATGTCATAGTTAAGCCTGGGAATCCGTGGGATAGTTGCGGAAATCTCAGGTTTTTCGGTTTCGAGATCGCGGCATGGCCTTTGCTTCTAAATTCTTCCGGATGCTTTACTTTGCTTCATCGATCACGCTGGTCGCCGCTGGCGCGAGCAGTGGCTGTATTGCCACCGACACGATCGAATTCGTTCCGGATCAGAACTTTCCGCCGTCGATCGTAAGCCAAGCTCTTGCCGAGTTTCCGCTGAACGAGATCGGCGCCATCGACCTCGACGAGCCTGTGGAGTCGCCCGAGATGCCGCTCCAAGTGGACATCCGGGATCCGAACTTCGACCAGACTCTCGACTACCGGCTCTTCCTCGACGCGCCCGAACCGCCGGCCGCCGAGAAGCCAATCCAAGAGGGCGTCATCGATCCCACAGGCTTCCTGGACCGCCCGCGCACGTTCAGCATTTCTTATGACGAGCTCGCGGCAGGCCAATGCCACAAGATTGAGCTGCTCGTGGCTGGGATGTTTGCGAGCAACACCGAACAGCGTCGCCCGGTTGAAGAGGGCGACATCGATGCGGTCACCTGGTGGGTCAGGGTGACTGACGCCGGCAATCCCGTCATCACTCAGGATTGCCGATGAATCTCTGGTTTTTTCTCGCAATGCTCGGTCTCGTCGGGTGCGACTTCAGCTCGCCAGAGACTCAAACCATCGTAAACTCCTGCGCGAGCGCCTCGGATTGTTCGGCCGGGACCTGCGGCGACGGGATCTGCATCGATGATTCGCGCGCGTCCCTCGAAGTTGCGGTCGAGGTTCTTCGAGGTTCGAGCGATCCCGAGCGCGTGATCCCGGCGAGCTGGGCGTTTGCCGCTGAATCGGTCTCCAGCGGGACGGTTCGCGACCTCGATCTTCCTGCGACGCGCGAGGTTCGCGGCCTGGTTCGCTGGGCCGACGCGCGAGTTCCTGCGACGCTCAGCTTCGTCCCGCGAATGCAACCCGGGGTCGCTTCGATCGCGCCTGTCGAGGTAGACGTCGAGACCTTTCGCGACGAGGCCAGCGCGGACGGGGAGCAGGTCCACGACTTCAGCGTCCTGCTGGTCGCTGGCGAAAGCTACGACCTGGTCGTGACACCGAGCAACGACCTGGTCTTGAATCCCACGGATGGTGCGGCGCCCGCGATTCGCAGCTTGCCGCCGCTCTACCTCGAGGTCCAAGTCGAGAGTGGTGCGACCACTGAGCCAATGCGATTCGACATCGCGTTCCCGACGAACCTCTCCACGGCCTGCAACGCGCTTCAGAACACCAGTTGCACCTTCGATGGCCAGGTGCTCAGCGTCGATGCGGACTTGGAGATGGAAGAGCCCGAGGCGGGCTTGCAGGTTCGCGCGATCGACGAAACCAGCGGCCGAGTCGTATCCTCCATCGCAGAGACGGATGAGCTCGGTCACTTCGAGATTCGTATCGGCGAGACGACGTCGAGCTATCTGATTCGCATCACCTCGAGCGTTGGGCGGGATCCCTTCCCATCGGTGTCCGTCAATCCGACCCTGGCGTTCCCAAACAATCCCCTCCAGAACCGCATCTACGTTCCACGCCTCGACCCCATCCAGTTCACGGGCCGGGTGCGCGATCGCGACGAAACCCCCGTGTCGAACGCGACCGTGCGATTCCTCTCGACGGGTATTTTTGCGGGGACGGCGCTTGGCCTCGATGGCTCATTCAGCGCGTCTGCAACGACCGATGGTGAGGGCCGTTTTGGCATTCCGCTTCTTCCCGGCTTCTACGCGATCACGGTGACGCCACCGGACGACGGCAAGAGCTCCTGGGGTGTGCTCACCGCGGAGGCGCTCGTGGGTGAGGACGTCACCACGACCGAAGCCCTCATCGTTCCCGAGCAGATTGGATTTCGAGGCTGGGTAGCGACATTCCTCGACGAGCCCGCGGCGGGCGTCACCATTCTCGCGCGCGCTCGTCCGAGCGCCGAGGCAGGCTTGGTCAATCGATCGCAGGAGACCGTGACCAACGAGCTTGGCGCCTTTGCCATGACTCTCGATACGGGTCTCTACGATGTGCACGTCAAGGTCTCGGCGGAAACGGGCTTTGCTTGGTTCGTCGAGCCGGAGCTGCTGCTCAGTGCCGATGACGGCGAGCGCACGCGTCGATACCTTCTCGAGCCGCCAATCCCACTTCAAGGCCTGGTGCGCACCAGCGACGGGGCGAGCGTGGCGAACGCGGTCGTTCGCGCGCACATCCTCAGGTACGGCGAGGACGGTACAACTCGCTCGATCCAGGTTGCCGAAACCGTTTCCGGCGAGGACGGAACCTATCGCTTGCTCATCGCTCCGCGCCTCGGCGCCGAATGAGCATCCAGAGAATCGCGCCGAGACCGATCCAGCCGGGCCAGTCGCCGAAGCGTCCGTAGAGCGTCTTGCCCTCGAGCATCTCCACGTCGTAGCGAAGGTTTTCGCGCGTGAGCACTCCGGTCTGGGCCACGATGCGGCCCAGCGGATCGATGACGGCGCTGATCCCGCTGTTGGTTGCCCGCACCATGTAGCGCCTATGCTCGATGGCCCGGAACTGCGACAAGACGAGGTGAATCCAAGGCTCCTGGGTGTCGCCGAACCAGGCATCGTTGGTGAGGTTGATCAGCACGTGGGGATCAGCTTCCCGCACCATCTTCCTCGTGAACCGCGCAAGGACGTCCTCGTAGCAAACCGGCGTCGAGATCCGCCAAGGTCCCAGGGTCAGTGGGCGAACGTGCGAGCCCGGCGTGAAACGACCACTGTTGGGAGAGAGCTCGTAGAGAATCGGGATGAGGTCTCCGAAAGGGAGGTACTCCCCGAACATCAGCAGGTAGGTCTTGTCGTATGTCGACTGGATCAGGCCTTCCTCATCGATGAGAAATACGGTGTTGTAGATCTTGCGTTCACCTTCGAGGTACTCGCTCGAGACGCCACCAAAGAGAATCGGTGTCTTCAAGTCTCTGCGAACGCGGTCCGCGCGCACGGGAAGCTCCCGGGGTAGTCCCCCGATGTACGCGGATTCTGGCCAAACGATGAGGTCGAGGTCCTCCATATCCTCGAGCTGATGGCTTTGCTCGAGGTGGCGCCGATGCCCTTCGACCGCTTCGGTGCGCTTTTCGAAGATCCCCATGTTCACCTGCACGATTCCCAGCCGGAGGGCAGGTGCTGCCTTCATCTCGGCTTCGACCTGACGTATTCGGACGGCGCCGTAGATCGTCGTGATGAAGAGCGACATCGCAGTGAGCCACCAGATCAGCTTGGGCATGCTCCGGTCGCGCCGAGCCCAGCGCGAAGCCTCGTAGAACGACAGGTTGACTAGGGCCATCAGCGCGGTGACGAGCAGTGGCCCCCCAAGTTCGGCGATCTGAACCATGATGGTCCGCTGCTGGATGCTGTTCGCCAAATAGGTCGGAAAGAGCGAGGGATAGAGCCACTCGATCAGAAGCAGGATTGGGACCGCAATGGTGCTCGTGCTCCAGCCGCGGCGCCTCAGCGCGCGGTAGAGCAATCCATAGATGGCGAAGTTGCACCCGAGATAAACCGAGAACAGAAACCAGAAGAGCGCGCTAGCCGCGAGCCCGTAACCCGAGAACACGTCCAGGAACTCGACGAGCCAATGGTAGCCGCCCGCACACATGACGGTCCCGTACGACCAGCCGACCATCAGGCTGTGGCGCCAGCTGCGCTCCAGTCCGAGCTCGAGTGCGGCCCAGAGTGGGACGAGGCAAAGGAAGGCGAGCGGCCAAAATCCAAAGCCCGCCCAGCCGAGGAAATAGAGAACGCCACCGAGAACTGCGAGACCGTACGCCTGATATCGCGGGTGTCGTCTTGGGGCGCTGGGCTCGATCTCGGTCACTGCGCGCTTCGTAGCACGCGTTCGGTAGATTCGCGCACGATGTCGAGCAACTGGTCGAGGTCCGCATCGCCGATGTTGAGCGGGGGGACGACGTAGACGGTGTTGCCGAGGGGACGAAGATGCGCGCCGAGCTCGAGCGCTTGATCGGAGATTCTCCAACCGACCGTGCCCATGTATCCAGCTGCGCCGACCTCGAAGGCCGCGCACATGCCGAGCGCCCTCGGTGCGGCAACGCCGGCGATCTCGATCATTCCATGAATTCGGTCCGCGAGGCGCCTGGCTTTGGCCTCTGCTGCTTCGAGAACCTGCTCTTCGCGATAGATGGCCAGCACCTCTCGAGCGACCGCGGCGCCCAGGGGATTGCCGTAGAAAGTGTGCCCATGCATGAGCGCACGGGTCTTGTCGCCTCGGAATCCATCGTAGATGCGATCTGTCGCCAGCGTGGCGGCGAAGGGAAGCATACCTCCGGATAGACCCTTGGCCGTGCAGAGGAGATCGGGCGTGATCTCGGCGTGCCCAGAACCCCACATCGGTCCGGTCCTCCCGAAACCCGTGAAGACCTCATCGGCGATGAGAAAGGTATCGGCCTGCTGGGTGGCCTCGTGCAACGCACGGAGGAGCTCGGCTGGGTACATTCGCATGCCCGCGGCCCCCTGCACCATCGGTTCCACGACCACGGCGGCGATCTGATCCGTCTGTCTACGGAGGAGCTCGATCAAATGCTCGAAGACGGGATGCCAGTCACCGCCGATCGGGTGCGGTGGGCGTTCAACGCCGAAAAGGAGTGGTCGGAAGACACGAGTGAACTCATCGACGTCGCCCGCGCTCATCGCGCCCAGGGTGTCACCGTGATAGGCGCCCGGCAGCGCAAGGAATCGCTTTCGCGCCGGCCTTCCGTTCTGTTGCCAGTACTGAAACGCGATCTTCAGCGCAACCTCCACCGAGGTCGAGCCGTTGTCGCTGTAGAACACCCGGTTCAGGCCCGGAGGGGCGACCTCGACCAGCTCGGCCGCGAGTCTCACCGCTGGCTCGTGCGTGGCTGCCGCGAAGGTGCAGTGCATGAGTCGCTCGGATTGACGTCGGATCGCCTCTCGAAGTCGGGGGTGCCCGTGTCCGAGGTTGTTGCACCACCAAGAGCCGCTCGCGTCCAGAATCCGTCGCCCATCCGGAGCGATCAACCAGGGCCCTTCGGCCCGATCCACGACGAAGAGCGAGCGCCGTTCATGGTCCTCACTCGACGTATACGGGCGCCAAACGTGCGCCCGATCGAGCGCGAGCAACTCGTCGTCAGAGGACATCCATAGAACTCTGCGCCGGCGCGAACGAACGCGCCAGTGCCAGCCACTGTGCTGCACCACGGTGTCACCGGAGAACGGCTCGCGACGGGCGTGCTCGCGATTGGGACCCACTCGGCCGTCTCTCTACGACTCCATACGTCTAGCCTCCCGCCCAATCGCTGTGCTGCCCATCGCGAGCCGTCCTCCTCCGTCCGCGTCCACCTACGACAGAGCGTCCACGTGAGCGACGTTGTCCGTGACGGTGCCAATTGGAACCTGTCGATGACGCTGACCCTGACGTATGGAGGGGCATGGCGGAACGGGATGTGGGGTTTCGGCGGCGTAGCGAGTGACAATCGGTCAGGAAGCAACCACCCCCGATTGGCGCGAGCTCCGAGGCGAGGCTTGCGTGGCCCCCGGCCTCAAGTCCCACCGGCCACAATTGCAAGCCGAGCCGTCCGACGGAACCCCGCGTCGCGTTCCGCCGTGACCCGATCGCCCAATCGCTGTGCCGCGCGTTCCGCCGCGTCCCTCCGTACGGAGACGTCAGTGCCAGTGTGCATGGTTGGCGTGTACAGAGGAGAGCGGCTCGGGATGGGCGGCACAGCGATTGGGCGGGAGGCTAGACGTATGGAGTCGTAGAGAGACGGCCGAGCGGGTCCCAATCGCGAGCACGTGCGTCGCGAGCCGCTCTCCGATTGCACGTCATGAAGGCGCCCCGCCCGCTGAATGCCCGCGTCGTGTTCGCCCGTGCCGGTCCGTCGCGAGCCGCGATCCGATTACATCGGTCCGACGAGGACTTCTCTTCGTCCGCCGGCTTTGGAGCTCGGAGGTCCGACGACGCCTTCTTGCTCCATTCGCTCGACGAGCTTCGCGGCCTTGTTGTAGCCGACGCTCAGCTGTCGCTGCACGTGGCTGATCGAGCAGTACCCTGCGTTTGCAACGACCGAGACCGCTTTGTCGTAGAGTGGGTCGTCGCTTTCGCCGTCGAAACCCTCATCCTCACGCGGTTTGAGGATCTCTTCTTGGTATTCCGGATCGCCTTGCTCCCGGAGGAAGTCGCAGACGGCCTTCACTTCGTCTTCGCTTACGTATGCCGCGTGCACGCGCTGGAGGTCGCTCGCTCCGGGCGGGATCATGAGCATGTCTCCCATTCCGAGAAGGTGCTCGGCGCCAGATCGACCGAGAATCGTCATGGAGTCTTGGCGCTGCGAAACCTTGAAGGCGACTCGCGCCGGAAAGTTGGCTTTGATCATGCCAGTGATGACATCGACGCTCGGGCGCTGGGTGGCGAGGATCACATGAATGCCGGAAGCACGGGCCTTCTGGGCAAGACGAGCGATGCATGCTTCGACGTCCTTCGCTGCCACCATCATCAGGTCTGCGAACTCGTCGACGACGACCACCACCGAGGGCAACTTCTCGGGCTGAAACTGCTCTGCGTCCGCCGCCTCGCCATCGCTCGGATCGAGTAGAACCTCCTGGCCGTTGACATCTTGAGCGCTGACTTTGCCCTTGCGCTTCGGCATGAATTTCTCGACGCTGAGGTCTCCCCGCAGCACCCGATCGACACGCCGGTTGTAAGTGTCGATGTTGCGAGCACCAGCATCGGCGAAGAGCTGGTAGCGCCGCTCCATCTCGTCGACTGCCCAGCGAAGCGCCAGCGCAGCCTTCTTCATGTCGGTGACGACGGGGAGCAGCATGTGCGGGATACCGTCGAAGACCTGTAGCTCGACGACCTTTGGGTCGATCATCAGCATGCGGACTTCTTCCGGGGTCTTCTTCGCTAGAATCGACGTCAGCATCACGTTGAGCGCGACGCTCTTGCCCGAACCCGTTGCGCCCGCGACGAGCAAGTGCGGCATACGCGCGAGGTCTACGTAGACCGGCTGACCTCCGATGTCTTTGCCGAGCGCCATCGGGAGCGCGCCTCTCATCTTTTCCCAGCGACGATCTTCGATGATTTCGCGGAGATGCACCATTTGACGGATCTCGTTCGGGAGCTCGAAGCCAACGCGCGCCTTTCCTGCGATCGGAGCCACGATGCGCACCTTCTGCGCAGCCAGGGCCATGGCGAGGTCGTCCGCTAGGCCTGCGATCTTGGAGACCTTGGTTCCACTTTGCGGCTCGAACTCATACATGGTGACCACTGGGCCCGGATGGATCTCGTCGACGCGCCCCCGCACCCCGTAAGCCGCGAGCTTCTCGGTGAGTAGCTCGGCGTTTTCGCGGAGCGCCTCCGCATCGACGTGGATGACGGAAGAATCCGGCTCGTCGAGTAAGCTCGTCGGAGGAAGGCGGAAGTCCTTGTGGTCGATCCCTGAGCGCATCGAGATCGCAAGGGGCGCCTGCTTGGTCTCCTTGGGCGCGACGATCGTCGGGGACTGCGCAGGGTTGGCTTGTGATCTCGGGATCCGTGGACTCGGAGCGGGCACCAGCAGCGGCGGCGCCGGTTCTTCGTCTTCATCTTCGAGCTCATCGTCGAAGTGAACGCCCATGATGCGAGGCTGGCTCACGCGGATCTCTTCCTCGTGGATCTCGCGTGCCTCGGCCCATGCTTCGCGAAGCGCAACGAAGACGCTTCGGATCTTGGCCAGAACGAAATGACCCAGCCGCGCGAATCCCTGCGCCACTTCTTCGAGCGTCCACGGAGTTCGCAAGATCACCGCAGTGGCGAGAATCGCGAACCCGATGATCACGGTGCCGTAGAATCCGAGCAGCGAGCGGAGAACCTCGCCGAGCAGCTCGCCGACCGCTCCGCCAGGCGATGCGCCCCAGAGGGCCTGCGGCTCGATCAAGAGATGGGCCAGTGAAGCGCCGATCACCACCAGGACGAGAGTCGAGGCCATCGTCGCCAGGCCCAGCATCGCAGAGCGTCGACGAAACAAGCGATAGGTGAGCAAGCCCCCCTCGAGCGGCAAGAACCAGGCGACCAGCCCGAACGCCAGCATCAAGGCCCGCGCGAATCGATGACCCACCGGCCCAACCAGGTTTCCTCCGCCGTTTCGGGCGTCATACGAAACCAGCGCAAGGGTCAAAAGTACGGTTGCCGTGAGGGTCAGGATCGCAAGGACGTCCTGCCGCCTACCTTCGGGTGCCAAAAGATCGCCCGAAGAGGTGGTTTCGTGTGCGCTCAAGTAAGCGACCTCCTACACACAGAGGCTATGCGGCGAACCTGGGGTTGGTCAAGAAATCACGGCTCTTCGACGTTCTTGATTGCTTGGCGGAATCCTCTATTATCTTGCCGGGTTGCATGCCCGAGGGGGGATGGTTCCGCGAGTCGGATGGGTTGGACGACGAAGATCATCAAGCTTTGCTTGGCCGTCACTGTGCTGCTGGCCGGATGCAAGGTCGACGGCGAGGACGTCCAGGAATGGAAGGCGACGGTCAAAGGCCCCGCCCGCCTCGTCGCCGTGATCGGTAGCGATCGGTATGCGAATGAGCTCAGGACTGAGGCGGCGCTCGCAATCGTCGAGATGGACCGCAACGACGTCGACGGTCTAGCTATTCTCAAGCACGCGCTGAACGATCTCCGCGCAGAGGATCCGGCCGCGAGCGAGCGGATCGTCGGCGGAATGGTGCCACGACTTGCCGCGCTGCTCGCCGAGGCCCCCGGCCAGATCGAGACCAAGCTCGACCCCATCGAGGTTCGCGCGAAGGACGCCGCGTACATGGTGATTCCCTACGCGCCCGAGGAGTCGAAAGACGAGTTGATTCGTGCGGTGGTCGGCTGGTACTCCGCCGATTTCGAAGGACGAAGTCTTGCAGGGGACTACAGCGCCGAACAGGTAACCCGTGCATTTGGAGCAGACGCGGCGGGCATGCTGGTCGATGCTCTCGACGAAAAGATGCCGCCGCAGGCGATGATCAAGATCGCGGAGATCATCGGCGAAGACGGCGGTGAGGAGACACGGAAGCGCGCAGGCGAGCGCCTGGTCGAGATCGAACGTGAGATGGAGAAATCCGCGTTCGTGAAGTGGCTCGCCACTGAGATCCGTGGGTCCCTCAAAGCATCCGGTGAGCCGATTGACGAGGCACGCGTCAACGTTTTGGCTCTCTACAATCGCGAGAACTTCATCAACCAAGGTGTCCTTCCTGCCATGCGGTACCTGGGCGACCAGGAAGAGGTGGCCGCACGCTTGCTCGCGATCGCGGACACCACCCCGGGGGCGAGCGACAGCAAGGCTTGGGAAGAGAGGCTCGACGCGCGCCGGGCCACTGCGCTGAAGGCGCTCGAAGGGCATGTGACCCGAGCGCACCTCAACCGCTTGCTTTCGATAGCGCTCGATTCCAAAAACCCACTCGAGGTCCGCGACTATGCTTTCGACCGCGTCGGCGACATCCGCAGTCGAGACGCGATCCCGCGATTGTGGCCATTGCTCGAGCGAGTGGGCTGCAGCGCCGCCTCCTGCTCCAAGGACGATAAGCTCGGAAAACGGCTTCGTTGGCGAGCCGGCGAGTTGATCCTCTCGCTCGGGGGTCCCTCTACGATCGAGCCGTTTTCGCAACGATTACCGGCAGCTCCGGGGATCCAGTACGAGCCCGAGGAGCTCGAAGGCTACGCCACTCGGATGAGCCAAATGACACCTCCACCTACATCTACCGTTTTGGTGCTTCTGAATTCGCAACAGTGGTGGAATCGTGTGGTCGCATTGCGCTATCTTGAACGCAGGGGCGGGGAGGCGGATGTGCCCGCGATGCAGCGCCTGAAGTCGGATGGAGAAACAGTTTTGGGACAGGGATGGTCAGAGCTCAACCCGCCCGTGAAAACGGTAGGGGAAGTTGCTGACGCAGCCATA
>DASRZF010000263.1:0-2216 GCA_035686645.1 Polyangiales bacterium | reverse complement strand
CCTTCGGGATTTCGAGCTCGGTCTGCGTGGGGAAGCCGATGGCTGGTTCCGGATCACCGTCGATGGTCAGACGTCGAACAAGGGCACTTTGGACGTCGATCTTCGCGTGATGCCCACCGAGGCGCGCGCCGACGGGATGGTGCGCATCCGTGGCATCTCCCTGGCTCTCATCGCTCCTTTCGCACCGGACCTCCCCCTCTACAACACGGAGGTCGGCACGGTCAGCGCCGAGATCGAGCTCGCCGCGAGCTCGCCCCAGCAGGTTCGCATCGAAGGAAGACTCGAGTTGCGCGAGTTGGCGCTCGCCTCTGAACGCATCGCTTCCGAGCCTGTGGAGCACGTCAATCTCGATGTCTCGGGGAAAGGCGTTTGGCACCCGGATGAGCGACGGCTTCAAATCGAGCGTGGCCGTGTTCGAATGGGTGAGGCTCAGATGCTTTTCGATGGCGAGCTCGAGCGCACTCCGGACCACTATCGCGTCGATCTCACTGCCAAGCTTCCGCCAACCCGATGCAACGACGTCGTCGGCGCCATACCCGCGGACGTGCTCGACTCGCTTTCTCAGTTCGAGTGGTCTGGGAATTGGAGCGGCATCGCACATGTTTCCCTCGACTCGAGAACGCTCGAAGAGACGGACTTGTCGATTCGCGTTCGCAATCTTTGCGAGTTCGAGCGTGCGCCGAGCTGGGTTCGGGTCGAACGGTTTCAAGGGCCATTTCGTCATCGCGCCATCGAGCCCGACGAGACGGTCTTCGAGATGCGCACCGGCCCGGGAACGGAGTACTGGGTCGCATTTGCGGACATCAGCCCGTTCGTGGTTCCGGCCGTAATCAGTCACGAGGATGGAGCCTTTTACGAACATGGCGGATTTGCGCCGTGGGCGATTCGCGATGCCTTGGTGCGCAATCTTCAGGAGGGCCGCTATGTCGTCGGCGCCAGCACCATTTCGATGCAGCTAGCCAAGAACCTCTACCTGCAACGGGAAAAGACACTCGCGCGCAAGGTCCAGGAGGTCATCCTCACTTGGTGGCTCGAGAATGCACTCAGCAAAGACCAGATACTCGAGCTCTACCTCAACGTGATCGAGTACGGTCCGAGCGTTTACGGACTGAGGCATGCTGCCGTGTATTACTTCGGAAGAGAGCCAAGCGAGCTGAGCCCCGCCGAGTCGGCGTTTCTCGCGTGCATGCTGCCGTCGCCCAAGCGCTATCACGTCTCCTACGAGCGCCGCACACTGACGCGCTCCATGAAGAGCAGAATGCGACGGCTTCTCGAGCACATGGCCAAGCGCGAACGTATCGGCCCCGAGGCCCTCGCATATGGGCTCGCGGAGATCGAGGACTTCCACTTTCGGGCAGGGGGGGACCCGCTCCCACCCCCACGCGCGCTTCCGCCACTCGGAGCTCCAGAGAATCCCGATCCCGAGGCACTCGACCCCTTCGAGAACCTGTTCGTCGATCCGTGAGCCCGACTCCGGTTCGAGAAACCCCGCCCCCCAGAGGTGCGGCCCGTAGTTTTTTGGGCCGGCTCGATGGCTGGGGGTAAACACGAACGAGGCGCCAGGGCCCGAGTGAATCGGTCCTATTCCTGCGCGTCCGAGGGATTATGCAAGGGTTGCTTGGCGGTGGTGGTTGGGTGCGGGTTCTATTTGCGCTCGCGGTGCTTCTGGTTTCCGCCAAGGCCTTGGCTGAGGAGGCGACACCCGCGGTCATCGTGATCACGGCAGGCGAAGACGCCACTTCAGGCGCGGCGATTCGCATCGATGGCGAGCCCTCTGGCACCGTTCCAGTCCGCACGACGCTCAGCCCTGGTCGACACCTGGTGCAAGTTGGTAAACGCGGCTTCGTGACTTTCTCGAAGTGGATGGACTTGATCGGCGGCCAAGTTCTAACGATTCCGGTCGTGCTTCAACGTCAGGTGGCCAAGACCGGCTCGCTCCTGGTCACTGCGGACGTCACAGGGATGCCGGTCTTCATCGACGGACAGCAGCGTGGGGGCACCCCTCTGGTCGTCGATGGCCTCAGCGAGGGTGAGCACCTGGTCGAGATCCGCAGCCCGGGCGAGGGCTATCAACCGTTCTCCGAGACCGTGACGATCCGGGCGAGCGAGCGGACGACGGTCGAGGCGACGATTCGCATAGCACCTGACCTGGGCAGTCTGCGCGTGATCACGAACGTGCCCGGTGCGATCATCAGTCTCGATGGAATCGACATCGG
>DASRZF010000262.1:0-11637 GCA_035686645.1 Polyangiales bacterium | reverse complement strand
TGCTGTGTTTATGCCATATCCAGGCAAGACAAGGACGCCGTACAAGCCCTCTGCGAGAGCGAAATCGAAACGCGCACGAGGATTGTCTCCAAGCGGGCGCCATCGTCGCCCGTCGGGGGGGCGATATGCGTAGCCCTATCGCACTAGGTCCGGATTTTCGGAGCGGACGACGCGGCAACGGCCAAGAGATGACGAGGGAAACGCTAGGCGAAACGGCAAAGCGACTTTTTGCATTCAGGCATCGATGACGGCGCTCCCAAACCAGACGAGAAGGCGTGACGACCTTCGGGTTATGCACCCGCAAGGTCGCGTCCCTGAGGCCCGTTACGAACAGCGTTATTCGGTGGAGCTTGGCATGCCGATGAAGGTGGTGATTGCTGCGTAGCTTCTTGACCCAGTAACCGGACTTGCCCGCATCGCCATCTTCACGGGCCGTCACACCATATCATTCGATTTCACATCGCCACAGCAACGTGAGGGTAGGTGAGGGTAGCTACAGCGTTTCTAACGCGGGTGAGCGCTCCGGAGGCAACGCTAGGGCAGCAAGGGAAGCATCCAGCTCCTTGCACGCCGCGCTGCGATAGACCTCTAGGGCGTTCGAATAGCTTTCGGTCCAGTCGGCATCGGCGGCATGCATTCTCTGAGCTTGCGCTGACGGCCCGGGTGACGTGGGTAGCCCGCAGCCTTCGCGAAGCTCGTCGCAACACGCATCGAGAGCCGCACGGAGTGAGCCTGTCTCTACTTCGATCTCGGATCGCGAAGGCTCCCGCCCCACCACTTGCCGAGCAGTCAATGCCTCGAGATCAGCAATCGTTTGGCGGACGACGGGACGGATTGCATCAAGCCGGAGGATCTTCCAAGCGCTTCGCAAAATGGCACCTATCCGTGTGTCGCTCACAAAGGGACAGTACCACGTAATGTGCGGCAGCGCCGGGGAAGCCCAGATCGGTCGAGTCGCACCGGATTGAAATCGGCAAGACAAGCCGGCAGCCCCGTGCGACAGTGCGCTTATCCGGCGGCGCGCCATCTGGAACTCGCTTCCGAGCATAGGAGGTGCACCATGGGCGACAAATCCCCGAAACAGAAAAACCGCAAGGCCAACCAGAAGCAACAGACGAAAAAGGACGACAAACAGCGCCAAGCGGCAGCGTCTGAGGTCAAGAAGGCAGCACTCGCCGGAAAGAAGTGAGTGCCGACGGAGACACCACTTCGAGTCGCTGTCGTCGTCGCCCACCCCGATGACGAGACGCTCTGGTGTGGCGGGCTCATTCTCCAGCATTCGGACTGGCACTGGCGTATCGTCACCCTGTGCCGCGGCTCCGACCAGGACCGGGCGCCGCGATTCGATGGCGTTCTGAGCCTGTTTGGGGCAAAGGGCGAAATGGCTGATCTAGACGACGGCCCCGATCAGCGGCCGTTGCCGGCTTCGGAGATTGAGGAGACGATCCTACGACTGTTGCCGCAGCGCGAGTTCGACCTGATCCTCACGCACGGCCCGCGAGGCGAATATACCCGCCATCGTCGGCATGAGGAGTGCTGCCGAGGAGTGTCGATGTTGTGGCAAGCGCAGCGGCTTTCGACGCGAGGCCTTTGGATGTTTGCGTACGAGGACCGAGGCGGCAACGGCCCGCCCTTGGTACGATCGGACGCTGACCGACGTGAAGTGCTTCCCCCTGAGGTTTGGCGCGAGAAACGACGAGTCTTAACCGATCTTTACGGCTTCACTGACGAGAGCTGGGAGGTACGAGTTGCACCGCGCGAAGAGGGCTGGTGGTGCTTTGACGAAGCCACATCAGCCCACGAGCACGTGCAACGATGGAGCTCTGACGCATGAAGGCTTTGATCCTTTACGATTATCCCCCGAGTCCGGCTGGCCTTGCGACGCAGGGCGACCTTTTGTACCGCGGACTGCTCGAGCTTGGCGTAGACGCGCACGCCGCGAACTTCGAGGCGCCGCAGGAAAAGGAATGGTACTATCGCTGGTTCGAGCCCGACGTCGTCGTGGGTATTGGATACTGGGGACACACGCCCCATCTGATCCAACACCCGCAGCGCTACGGTGCGAGAGCGGTCCCCTGGTTCGTAGCAGATGGCTACGTCGCCAACTACCAGGAGGTGCTCAATGATCTACCCCTGATCCTGGTGACCTCGAACTGGGTCAAGGAGACCTATGTTCGCGACGGCGTACGACCCGACATCATCGAGGTGCTCCCGGTAGGCTGTGAAACCGAGCGCTTCATGCCACGGGACCGAAACGATCCAAAGGTTCGCGCCATCCGAGAAACGCTGGGTGTGGCCGAGGACCAGATTTTCATACTGACGGTGGGTGGCGATGCCGCCTCCAAAGGTGCTCAAGAGGTGATGCAGGCACTCGCAAAGATCGACGTGGAGGCTCCCGACTGGAAGTACGTGTGCAAGGTATGGCCCCAACCCCGTACAGATGAGCAGAATCTGCTCGATCTCCAGCTCGCGGCGCATCTCGGGATCGACAAGAACGTCACCATCTCGACCGGGCGTTTCTCGCGAAACATCATGCCTTACCTTCTCGCGGCTTGTGACATCTATGCTGCGCCCTCTCGCCTCGAGGGTTTCGGTATGATTCAGGTGGAAGCCAATGCCTGCGAGAAACCGGTCATCGCCATCGACGCGATGGCTTTTCGCGACACGATGGTCCATGGCGAGACCGCATTCCTTGCCGGCGTGGCAAAGGAGATCATGATCAGCGAGGCTGTCCTTGGGGAGGATCAAGGTTTCCAGCCGAATTCCTCGGTGTCCTTTGGCAAGCCCCGGACATCGGACTACCGCGCCAGCGTCAACGACATCGCCACCCATCTGCTAACACTCATGCGCGACGCCGAGCTGCGGAAGCGAATGGGCAAGGCTGGGCGACACCGCGTGGTCGAACGATTCGACTATCGAATTGTCGCGAGCCGCTTTGTCGAGATCATCCAGAATCGATTGGGCATTCGCTAACGCCGTGAAAGCTGTCTCTCAAAGCACCAAGCGTGGCGACGACCCCCTACCGAAATCGGTCATGGAGGCGAAGCAGGCGGCTGTCGAGGTTCTCCTGCACAACGCGTCCGGTCCAGTGGCCGGTCTTCCCCGCACCGCGGGATGGGGTTACCCCGAGCCCTACACGCGTGACCTCATGCTCTCGGCTTTCGGAATCCTGGTCAGCGGCAGCGAGGAGCTCGTCGAGACTCTGGGCCGGACACTCACCGTGCTGGCTCAGAACCAGACCCAGCATGGCCACATCCCATCGATGGTCCACGACCCCGACAACCTTGGGTCTAGCGACTCGACACCCTTGTTTCTGATCGCTGTCGGCCTCTACCAGCGCGTGACCGGAAACGATGGGTTCCTCGACGCCGCAGTCCAGAAGGCTCTGACCTGGATGCAATATCAGAGCCCGGACGATACGGTAATGGTAGGTCAGCTCCCTACCAGCGACTGGCGCGATGAGCATTGGGTCCTTGGATACGGCCTGTATGTGAACAGCTTGGTTCATACTTATCTCAAACTTCACGGCCGAGACGAGGAGGCCGGGAAGCTCAGCTCTCTCATGAACCGGCTGGACGTGCGGCGGGACGTCGGCAACCACCACATCCACGAGGGGCTTGTCGTACCCTCCAAACCATACTTCGCGATCTACGCGTACAAGGTCTACAACAACGAGCGCTTCGATCTTCTCGGAAACTGCCTGGCGTCACTCACCGGTATCGCTTCCAAAAGCCGCAGCGAACGAATAGTCCAGTGGGTAGAAGCCGAATGCGCTGCTCTGAGGGAACAGGGTGAGCTAGCCGTCGATCTGCCGCCATGTCTGCTCCCATACATACGTGGAGACGACCCCGACTGGCGACCGCGCTACGAGGGATTCAACCAGGCCGGTGAGTACCACAACGGCGGGATCTGGCCTTTCATTTGCGGATTGTACGTGGCGACTTGCGTGGCTGCGGGTCGCCACGACCTTGCACGGCGGAAGCTGTTGGCCCTGACAGAGCTCGTCACGCTGCATCGGCGGGAGTCGCTCACATGGGGCTTCAACGAGTGGATCAAAGCCCAAACCGGCAAACCGATGGGCTGTGACTGGCAGAGCTGGTCTGCCGCGATGTATCTATACGCGGTAGCGTGCGTCGAACGGCGGAGCACACCGTTTTTCGATGAGCTCCGCATAGGGACAGAAACGTGAACGGAATGGGCCGATGAGCAAAGACGAAAACCCTGGCGCAGTCCAGCGCGTAGCGCTGCTTGGAAACCACCTTCCGCGGCAGTGCGGGATCGCCACGTTCACGACGGACCTCGCCGATGCGATCTCGTCGACGTTCCCGGGCATCGAGTGCGCGGTCGTCGCGATGAACGACGCTGGTAGACGCCACGCCTACGGTGATCGAGTTCGATTCGAGATCGCCGAGAGCGATCTCGCGTCGTACCGCCGCGCGACCGACTTCTTGAACGTGGGCGGGTTCGACGTTCTGTCCCTCCAACATGAGTACGGCATCTTCGGGGGCAAGGCGGGCAGCCATGTCCTCGCGCTCCTCAGCAAGGTGCGCATGCCGATCGTCACGACGCTTCACACCATCCTCGGCGAGCCCACTTTGGAACAACGCCTCGTGATGGACGAGGTCACTCGGCTCTCGAGCCGTTTGATCGTGATGAGTCACTGCGGCGGCGAGCTCTTGCGCGAAGTGCACGGGGTGCCGGCCGAAAAGATCGACTTCATCCCTCACGGCATCCCGAGCTTGCCGAGCAGTTCGGCCAGCAAGAAGCGCCTGGGTGTCGAGGAGATGTCGCTGATCCTCACCTTTGGCCTCCTCTCTCCGGACAAAGGGATCGAGTACGTCATCGATGCGCTCCCCGCTATCGTCGCGCGGCACCCGACCGCGACCTATGTCGTCGTCGGCGCCACGCACCCTCACGTGAAGGAGTGGCACGGCGAGGCCTACCGGCGCAGCCTCGAGCTGCGGGCTCATAAGCTAGGCGTGGAGGAGCACGTCGTCTTTCACGATCGCTTCGTGAGCGCGTCCGAGCTCGCCGAGTTCTTGGCTGCGACGGACATCTACATCACCCCATACCTAAACCCGGAGCAGATCACTTCCGGGACACTGGCCTACGCGTTGGGGAACGGAAAAGCGGTTGTTTCGACTCCTTATCGATACGCGCGCGAGCTCCTGGCGGACGACCGCGGCCTCCTCGTCCCGTTCAGAGACTCGTCTGCGATAGGGGCGACGGTGAACGCGTTGCTCGACGATCGCATGGAGCTACAAGCACGAGGCGCGCGCGCGGCCGAATATGGGCGCAACATGGTCTGGCCCTCGGTTGCGCGGCAATACCTCACGAGCTTCGAGCGGGCTTACCAGGAAAGCGCGACCTTGCGCCGCTCTTTCATCGCGTCGAGAACAGTCACAGAACGCTTGATCGACCTGCCCGAGATCACTCTCCAGCACCTGCGCGCGCTGACGGACGACACTGGCATGCTCCAGCACGCTCTATTTTCCGTTCCACGCTACGACGACGGGTACTGCCTCGACGACAACGCACGCGCCCTACTCCTGACGTCCTTGATCGAGGACGCGGGCACCGACGATCGACCGACCACTCGCGCTTTGTCTTCGCGCTATCTCGCATTCATGAGTCACGCGTTCAATCAAGACTCGGGACGGTTCCGGAACTTCATGTCGTATTCCCGGGAATGGCTCGAAGACTGCGGCAGTGAGGACAGTCATGGTCGCGCACTTTGGGCGCTCGGCGCCGTGGTGGGTCGCGCTCGCGAACCTGGGACTAAGAGCCTCGGCAGCGAGCTGTTTCACGCTGCGCTGCCGGCGGTCAAAGAGCTCGAGAGCTCGAGGGCTTGGGCTTTCGCGCTCCTTGGTATCCACGAATATCTGCGCGCGTTTCGAGGAGAGAGCGCGGTCGAGGTCTTGCAAAAACAGCTATCCGAGCAGCTCCTGTCGAGATTTCAGACCCACGGCGCTGACGACTGGCCGTGGTGCGAGGATGTCATCGCATACGACAACGCGCGCCTGCCGCAGGCCCTGATCGTCTCGGGCAAGCAGATGGGTAATCGAGAAATGGTCGCGGCCGGACTCGAGTCCCTCCGATGGCTCAACGAGCTCCAGCGCTCGGAGGAAGGCTATTTCGCCCCGATCGGCTCGAACGGATTCTACCCGCGACACGGCGAGAGGGCGCACTTCGACCAGCAGCCCCTCGAGGCCTGCGCCACGATATCCGCTTGCCTCGACGCGTGGCGCGTCACCGGGGACGAGGAATGGCCGCGCGAGATGTGGCGCGCGTTCAGTTGGTTTCTGGGTGAGAACCAACTCCAAGCGCCACTCTACGACCCCACCACCGGGGGCTGCCTCGACGGGCTCCACCCAGATCGACCGAACGAAAACCAAGGGGCCGAGTCGACACTCTCGTTCTTGATCGCGCTCACCGAGATGAGCGCGCTCGACTCGGAGAAGCAGCTGCGCGACGAGAACGCACCCTCCTCTCCAACCGGCGAAGGCAGCGGGTGAAGTCGCCTTCGCTCGACGCCCCGCCCGCGCTCCGCGTGGCGGTGCTCGCCCCGATCTCTTGGCGCGTCCCTCCGCACCACTACGGACCATGGGAACAGTTCGTCTCTCTCTTGACCGAGGGTCTGGTGCAGCGTGGATTGGACGTCACCCTCTTCGCCACCGCCGACTCGATCACCAAGGCTCGGCTCGTCGGGATCGCGCCACGCGGATACTCCGAAGACGTGACCATCGACGCGAAGGTCTGGGAGTGTCTGCACATCTCGGCCGTATTCGAGCGCGCCGCCGAGTTCGACCTCATCCACAATAGCTTCGACTTCTTGCCCCTCAGCTTCTCTCGGCTCGTGGACACGCCTGTCGTCACCACGATCCACGGTTTTTCCTCCGAGCGAATCCTCCCCGTCTATCAGAAGTACAACGGGCGCACCCACTACGTCTCCATCAGCGATGCCGACCGACACCCTTCGCTCGAATACGCGGCCACCATCCACCACGGTATCGACATGGGCGCGTTCGCGATCGGTACCGGCCCACGCGAGTATCTCCTTTTCTTCGGCCGCATTCATCCGGACAAGGGCACGGAGGAAGCCATTCTCGTCGCTCGGCGCGCAGGTCTGCCGCTCGTGATCGCCGGCATCATCCAGGATCGAGGCTATTTCGAGCGCGCGGTCGAGCCTCATATCGACGGCGAGACGGTGCGTTTCGTCGGCGCGGTCGGGCCCGAGGGGAAGAGCGAGCTTCTCGGCGGCGCGCGCGCCCTGCTCCACCTCGTGAGCTTCGACGAGCCGTTCGGCTTCAGCGTGGTCGAAGCGATGGCCTGCGGGACCCCGGTGATCGCCAACCGACGCGGATCCATGCCGGAGATCATCGCGGAGGGCGTGAACGGCCGCATCGTCGACTCGACCGCCGACGCTGTGGAAGCCGTAGCCGGGATCGCTGAACTGGACACCGAGGCCGTGCGCGCATCGGTCGAGCGCCGATTCGACAAGGACCGGATGGTCGACGAGTACATCACGGTCTACCGGCGCATCGTAGACGGCTTAGCGTCCAAGAGCCCCGCGTGAGCCCAGACCTGCGCTTGAGCGGGTACGCGCCCTTCCGGCTGGGCGTGAATTACTGGCCGGCTCGGACGGCGATGGGCTGGTGGACCGCATTCGACCCGGCGGAGGTTGCGGCGGACTTCGGTCGCATCGCAGGGTGCGGATTCGACTCCGTCCGCATCTTCCTCACTTGGGAGGACTTTCAACCAACCCCTTCGCGCGTCGACTCGACGATGATCGATCGCCTCGTCACGACCCTGGACCAGGCCCGCCGCGCCGGACTTTCGGTCATGCCTACGCTCTTCACCGGCCACATGAGCGGCGTGAACTGGATCCCTCCCTGGGCTCTTGGTGAAGAGACGGGTGACGATCGATTCCGCGTCGTCTCCGGAGGCCGAGTCACGGCGTCGCGCCTCGCGAACTGGTACTCTGACGCGTCCATTGTTCGAGCGCAGTCGTCGCTCGCACGTGAGCTCGCCGGCGCGCTTGCAGGGCATCCGGCTCTATGGGCATGGGACCTCGGAAACGAAAACTCGAACTGCGCAGTCCCCCCGGACAAAGGCGCCGCCCGCGAGTGGCTCTTGCGGGTGACGGACTCCATCCACGGCGCCGACCCCGACGTTCTAGTCACGCTCGGGCTCCACATGGAAGACCTCGAGCAGGACCGAAACCTCGGCCCGCGCGAGGCCGCCGAGGTCTGCGACTTCTTGCAGATGCACGGGTATCCCGGTTACGCCACGTGGGCGGACGGCCCCACCGATGAGCGGGTCTTGCCGTTCCTCGCTCGGTTGACGCGATGGCTGAGCGGCGGCGCCGACGTCCTCTTCGCAGAGTTCGGTGTGCCAACCGCCACGAGCGGTGAGCCAGACCGTGAACCGGCCATCGCCGCGTCCGGGCCCGCCCTCGTCGAAGAGCAGGAGGCTGCTTCGTACGTCAGCCGGGCCCTCGACGCGCTGCGCGACTGCGGTACCACCGGCGCCATGCTCTGGTGTTACTCCGACTACGCGGAGGCGATCTGGGGACGTCCCCCACTGGATCTCGCGGTCCACGAGCGCTCGTTCGGGTTGTGGCGTGCCGACGCCTCCCCAAAGCCGACGGTGGCTATGGTCGAGGCATTTGCGAAGCGGTTCGCCACGACTGACGCCGGTCCTTCCATTGCCGACTCGGCCTGGATCGACATCGATGTCGCTGAGTTTTACCGCGCACCTTCGTCAGAGCTGCAGCGCCTATACGGACGCTACTGCGAGGCGAAGGATGCGCTGAGCGCGGCGCCTCCAAACGTCAACGAACCCGGGTGAGCTCCGCGAGAAGGTCGTCGAGGCGCACCGTCGCGATGCGAGTGCCGACGTCGGAGAAACCGTAGGGCAGCACGAGGAGCCCGCCCGAGATCATGCTGCCGCACGAGTAGAGGACGTTGGGCACGTAGCCATCGCGTTCGTCTGCCGCGGGCTCTAACAGAGGCTCGGCGAGGTGACCGATGACGCGTGCAGGGTCGTCCTTGTCGAGCAGGATGGCTCCGAGAGAATATTGTCGCATTGCCCCAACGCCGTGCGTGATCACGAGCCAGCCCGCATCGGTTTCGATAGGAGATCCGCAATTTCCGAGCTGAGTGATTTCCCAGGGACGCTCGGGCCTCTGGATCGCCTCGCTCTGGTGCCAGAAGCGGACGTTGTCCGACCACATGAGGAAGTTGTTCTCGTTGTCCAGCCTGGCGAGCGCAGCATAGCGCCCGTCGATCATCCGGGGAAAGAGCGCAATGCCCTTGTTCCTGGCGGACGGGCCGTTCAGCGTCGCGATCCTGAAAGTCACAAAGTCGGCTGTTTCGATCAGCTGCGGGAGGATCTGATAGCCATCGTACGCCGTATACGGAGCGAAGTACGTCACTGTTCCGTCGTCATGGGTGAAACGGACGAAGCGAGCATCCTCCATCCCGTGACTCTCGGTCGGGCCAGTCGGAAAGAGCACACGCTCGGAGATCTTGGAGTCTGAGGCGAACGAGCTCTCGTAGTTCGAGGACGCAAGCCAGTGGATGGTCCGGGTGACGTGCGCGGCGTCGGGTCTGTGACCGTGTTGCTGGTCGACCTCCCGGATCATGGTCTCGAGCTGCTCTAGGCTAAACCGCTCGGGAAGCGCGTCGAGCACGGTAGCGGCGATCTCGTTGTAGATGCCGAGCTCACGAAGTTTGGTGTGGAAGGTGTGCTTCTCGTACACCGGAGCCCGGTGGCGCGCGGTGCTCGCTCGCCGACTCGGCGCTTCCATTTCGATCTGGCCGCCCGCGTCGATGACACCGGAGCGAAACTCGATCGACGAGATATGCCCCTCGCCGATGGCCCGCAAGCTCAAGACAAAGCGCTGCTCGCCCGGAGCGAGACCCTCTTGGTCCGGCGCCGGCACGATCGAAGGATTGCTCAGCGCGGCAGACTCGATCGAGTACTCGTGGGTAAAATAGGCGCCGATGAGCAGCTTGCGCTCTGCCGAAAGCCGGTTCGATCGGGCGACATGTCGCGCCGCGACGGCCGCGAAGTTCGTCTCGAATACCGACCGCAAGTCGACGTGACGCGCGGAGAATCGGGCTTGCGTCGTGCTCAAGGTCGTCCTCACCTCGGACTCGGACAAGGCCAGGATCCTCGATAGAATGCGCTCGACGCGAGAGCGTCCGTCCACCGAGTGTTCGCTTCCGGGCATGAACGGCTTCGTAATGACCCGGGTCGGATCGGGCACCAACCGCGCGGAGGTCCTCGTGACAGGGATGGTGCGCATCTCGACAGTCTCCCCGCACTGAGGAGGCGTGGCCAGCGGAAACACAGGAAAACGACCTCGCCATGATGGCTGGATGTGCGAGGCGCTTGTTCTTGTCCATACTCGATCCAATGGAAGGCTGCTCCCGAGGCTCGTGGTCCGCACCAGCGATGCTCGCATGCGCCTTGGTCACGATGTCGTCTTGCCTGTCGACGGCATTCGCGCACCCGTTGGCGCCGTCGCTGATACGCATCAAAGAATACGCGCCCGGCCAGGCGGAGGTCACATGGAAGACCCCGAGGCGCCAAGTCCCGGGAAGCAAGCTCAACCCTGTCCTTCCTGCTCACTGTAATTCGCTCTCGGAACCGCAACTCCTCGAACAGGGAACGGCACGCATTTACACGTGGCGCATCGACTGCGGTGAGCACGGCTTCTCGAACGCATCGATCGGGGCAGACGGCATCGCCGAATCGAGGACAGACGTCATCGTGCATCTCGAGCTCCTGGATGGCCGCACCTACCGATCCATTCTCACGGCTGACGAACCCCGGTGGACCGTGCCGGAAGCTGAACGCAACTGGGATGTGTTCACGAGCTACGCGCGACTTGGGTTCGAACACATCATTACAGGATTCGATCACCTCTCCTTCGTATTCGGGTTGATGTTGTTGGTCAGCCTCCGACGTCTCTTCTGGGTCGTGACGGCATTCACAATCGGACACAGCATCACCCTTGCATTATCCACCTTGGACGTCGTCCGCGTTCAACAACGACCCGTCGAAATCTTGATCGCCCTGAGCATCGGCGTCTTGGCATGGGAAATCGTGCGCTTTGCCAACGCCGAACGAACAGGCTTTGCCGCCCTTCCGGTGATGATGGCGGCGACCTTCGGCCTGTTGCATGGCCTCGGCTTTGCAGGCGCACTGCGCGAGCTCGGTCTACCCCAAGGGGCGATTCCGCTTTCGTTGTTCTCTTTCAACGTCGGAATCGAAGTGGGGCAGCTCGCCTTTATAACGCTTGCGCTCTTTCCAGTGGTGCTGCTCTGCTCGTCCGATTCGTGGTCGCGACCGTTTCGGATTGCCAGCGCCTATGTCATCGGATCGTTCGCATTCTACTGGGTTTTCGCCAGAGCATTCGCTTGAATAATCGGTTATAAAGGGCGACAAGAACGTTCAAGCAGTCGTCCGCTCTGACTGCTATTGACATGTTACGCACCAATACTGATCTTCGCCCCGGTACCGGCGAGAACCTCACCCCATTTTGAGCACACAATGACGAGTCCATCCTTTGTAGCAAGTGCGAGCCCCTTGATCGCATTTGCCTTTTCGATGGCGTTGCTCGGATGC
>DASRZF010000261.1:0-3525 GCA_035686645.1 Polyangiales bacterium | reverse complement strand
GCGCGCCATGGAGCTCGTGGAGCTACGGGCGGGCGATGAGGTGTGCCTCGTCGGTGTCGGGACCGGCGCCGACCTAGTCTACCTCCCCACAGGCGTGAACGCAGTCGGCGTCGACCTGAGCGAAGCCATGCTCGCTCAGGCGAAAAGGAAGCTTCCAATCATGGGATGCGAGATCGAGCTAAGAGTCGGTGATGCGCAAGCGCTCCCTCTCGAAGGCGAGGCGTTTGACGCCGTGATTCTCAATCTGATCCTGAGCGTCGTTCCCGACCCCACCCGATGTATGTCGGAGGCCATCCGTGTATTGAGGCCCGGTGGCCGCATCGTCGTGTTCGACAAATTTCTACCCGACGGAAGCCGACCGGGCCTGATGCGACGGCTATCGAACGTGTTCTCGACGCTGCTCGGCACCGACATCAACAGGCGCCTCGGCGATATCATCGCCGGACTGCCATGCGAGCTCGTGCATGACGAGCCAAGCATCCTCGGAGGAATGTACCGGGTCGTGCTGCTCCGTGCTGCTTTGCTCGGCGATCGAAAAGTCGCCGAACAAGAACGGACCGGGAAGATTAGTTGAGTGGAGCCACGACGAGTCGCATCGTGCCGTTCAGCAGAAGATGCGCAGCGCGACGACCACTTGTGCGCCGAAGCCCACTAGGAAAGCAACGGTTCGAATGCCCGTCATGCCGAACGCTCCCGCCGGGAAGTGGATCAAACGCGCCCAGAAGTACACCTGCGCCGCGGTCAAAATGCCAGGTGCGTCGCCTTTGCCCATTGCAAACGCGACGAGGACCAATGTCGCGAACACCGTAAGGTTCTCGACTCCGTTGTAGTGCGCCCGTTTCGCGCGACGTGCCCAGAGCGCCTGCTTCAGCTCGTCCTCGGGATCCACCGGCTTCATGGCGCCGAGCACGCCCAAGGACACCATTCGCTCGAGAACATACGGAACCCAGAAGAGTGCCGTCATCAGGGCCGTGGCTGCAAGCCATTCGAGTGCGCTCATCGGATCCTCCATCGCAGAACCTTCGTCTGCCGGCTCCTGTACAAACAGGGGCGACCGATTGTTACGTCAGTGCCCGAAAAAGGTCCAGGGCGCACTCAATAACCATCGAACCAAGAACCGCTCTGTGCGAAGCTTGCGCCTGAAATGCGCCTAGGTATTTGGACATCCACGTTCCTGCTAGCTGCAATACTCGCACAGACGGTCTCGGCGTCTGACTCGTGCACGATCATGTACCGCGTGAAGGCCGCTCTCGCGGTCACGAACACACGCATGGGGAAGGGCGACCAAATCATCGATGATTTGAAAGGCTCATTGCTAATCGAGTATCGACAGAAGCAAGGCGCCGTCGTCGACGGGAAGGTCAAGATTCTTCACTACTCGATGCACGAGCGCTTCAAGCTCGAAAGCATCGTCGATGTCACTACGACGCTTCATCACTACGCGCCGAGCTGCAACGGAGTCGCAGAGCCAAGCTGGAGGCTTCCTTCAGACCCAGGCTTCCCTAAAGAGTGCCGGTACACGGGCAGTGGGCATGCCGTCGCGACCGGCGAGCTCGATCGAGAAGCCGGGAAGATCGAGTGGGCCAAGTGCAAAGCCGCGCCGGGTTACTGGGGCAAAGCCAATGACGCCTACACGCCCGCCCAGAAGAGCAAGGGCAAGGGTTGCCTCAATGAGATGCATGTCGTGGGCAACATCCAGTGTGACGGAAGGCTTGGGTGCAAATTCGGCGGCCTTGCATCCGGAAACAACCCACAGTTCGACGTTTGGAATCAGCCGCTGATCCACGGCCCAGCGGATGCCGAAAGCTCCGTCGAAATTTCCCGAGACCTGTCGGCGATACGCACCCCCAAGCACCGAAAAGACGGCTACCAATCGTACAACTTGCCCAACGACTCTCCGAGCCGCACCTGGTTTAGCTGGACAGCCATCCGAGACGACTCGAGCTCCTACACGACCTGCGGCAAGGCCGACGCATTCGGGTCAGATTGACCTAAGCCCAATCGTTCACCGCGGTGTTCGCCAACGGCCGCTTTCTCCTGTTCGACGCGGGCGATGGCGCGGGGAGGTCATCGCAGCGATCGACGGCAGGAGAGGGACCGTGCCGCTGGACTGAGGTCTTGTTTCCTTTGTAATTTCAAGCCTTCAGCGCCCAGAAGCTCGCATGAAGTGGTTCGCTTGACAAGTCTTATGCTCATAAGTTATTCAAACGAATAACTCAATGGAGGTCGTATGGCCGCTGTCAGTAGACGCTACCGAGTCGCCCAGATCCTTCTCACGATCGGCGTGCTCGAGTTCTTCGGGCCGATCGCTCGAGACGTCAGCACGACACATCTCTTGAATCCAAGCTGGGTCGGGCACGCGCGGTTTCATTTGGCCTGGGCGCTGGTCTTCATGGGCCTATCAGGCCTCTGCAATCTTTACCTGATCTGGTTCAGACGTCCCCAGTTGCTTTCGAGTCTCTATATCTCCTGGGCTTGGCAGGCCTGCCACATCTTCGGCTTCTGGGGTGCCGCCGTTCTCGAAGGAGCGTACGGAGGTTCGATCGTCGACCCGGAGTTTCACTTCAGAGTGATGGGCCTGAACGAGAACGTGTTCGCGTTCGTCATGCTCACGGCCGTCCTCGTCGTCAGCATCGTCTATCTCAAGGCAGCCCTCGAGCCTGCCGTGCGGGCAGCGGCTGCGGGCGCGGGGGACTGATTCGGTGCAGTCTCTACGACAAGCCATCGAAAGGTGTCATCCGCGATGAAGAAATCCGTCCTAACCGTGGTCGCTTTGCTGCTGCTGTCGATGGCAGCGCTCGGCTACTTCCTTCTTCGCCCGCTGTCCGACGAGCCGGTTCCTGCCGACTTTCAATGCTACGACCTCGGGCAGGGCGCGTACGTGCCTCTCGATGATCCCGAGCAGGCTTTCGGTGTCGGTCTCTCGTACGCTGGTCACATTCAAGAGACAGCGTCCTCGTTCGACCCGATGGGCGCGCCGCCAGTGTTCGAGAAGAGCCCAAGTGCTCTGGCACGCTCTGGCGCCCAAGTGCCTTTCCCATCGCCCGAGGCCCTGACCGTGGCCGCGGATTCGATCGAGCCCGGGATCGCAGAAACTCTTCGAAGCGATTTCCCTGAGCTGCCCCCTTTGCTCGACTACGAGGTGGAGATGGGTTTTGTCCTGCTCGAGGACATTGATCCGTCGCAGCTCGACGACCCGGGCTTCGCACCGCGACTTGGCTTTTTCATCGCCAACGATCTCTCCGCGCGATCGATCGGCATTCTGGGCGAGGGACGGCCGAACCGTTATGCGTACTGGGGCCTGTCCAAGAGCTTTCCCGGTTTCATGCCCGTCGGCGACAAAGCCTGGGTGCCAGAGAAACCGGTGCGGAATGGCATCCCCTGTGTGGAGATCGAGAGCCTGGTCAACGGCGAAGTGCGTCAGCATCAGTCCACGTCGGATCTGATCTACACACCGGTCGAGATGCTCCATTTCGTTGCTGCCGCTTTCCCCAACGCGTCACTCTCGAAGGGCACGATCGTGCT
>DASRZF010000260.1:0-8065 GCA_035686645.1 Polyangiales bacterium | reverse complement strand
CAGCAACGCGCCGTCGCTACCCCTTTTTGGGCGGAGTAGCGTCTAGCGTCATTTGGCCCGGAAGCTCGTCCTGATGTTGGTCTAAAACCAGATCGATCCCCTCGCGGATGTACACCGCCACGGGCACTTTCGTGCGCTCGTGTAGCAGCTTGAGCCGCTCGTTCTGCTCGGGGGTGATGTAGACCGTGGTGGAGATCTTCTTGCGCGCCATTCGGACCTCAGAAGTGGCATGAAGCTACATGGCACCATATATATTGTCAATCCACTAGGTCAGAGACTTGCGCTGCGCTGCCGGTGGGCCCTATTCTAAGGGAATCCGGTTCTGGGGGACCCAAGAAGTGACCGCAAACATGAGCAATTTCGCGCATGCGGTGGTCGGGCTTGCCATCATGGCATGTCTGCCGGCGCAGGGGTGCAAGAGCGGCTCCTCGAGCACTCTGCCCCGCGGCTCCATGGCCGAGGCGCAGCTGTGCAAAGGGAATCAGGTCACGGCCACCGACGTTAATGAAGACGGGCGTGTCGATATTGAACAGGTGAGTCGCAACGGCCGTCCGTTCTGCACGAGAGCCGACATGAATTTCGACGGCAAGATCGACGTGGAGCGATTCTACGAAAACGATGGGGAGCGCGTGAGCCAGGAGCGACACGACTTCGATTTCGACGGCCGAATCGACCAGATTTCCTTCTACGAGAACGGCGAGCTGGTGCGAAAGGAGCTCGACACGGACTTCGACAACACGATCGATACCTGGCTCTGGTGCGAGAACGGCTGGGTCATTCGAGCCGAGCGCGACCGTAAGCACAATGGTCGCGTCGATGTTTGGGAAAGCTACCAACAGGGCCTCATCACCGAGGCTCAGTACGACGACAACAGCGACGGTCGCGCCGAGAAATGGGATTCGTTTCGAAACGGCAAGCTCGTCCTGACCAAGTACGACGACAACGGGGATGGTGAACCCGATCGCAGTCGGGAAATGCCCCTGCAAAGCATGGGGCCCGCCGATGATGCGCTTCGGTGCGAGAGGGGCGAACGATGAAACATTGGATTCTTTGCCTCAGCGGTCTGCTGGTACTCGGCTGCGGTGCCAAAGACCCTAAACCAGTGACGAGCCCAGGCGCCGAACAGGCCGACTCGACCACAGGTGGTGAAGTGGCCGACGGTGGGCGGTGCAAGCCTGTCGGTCCGGGCTACGAAGTCAGCGAGTACGACACCTCCGGCGACAACACGCCCGATGTCCGAAAGCTCTTCAAAACCGTCGGAGAAGGGACCCTTGCGCGCCTCGTTCTGGTCTGCCGGGAGGCCGATCTCAACGGGGACGGACGGAAGGACATCGTGCGGCTCTACTCCGACCAGGGCCGCCCCACGCGCGAAGAAGCCGACAGAGATTTCAACGGCCGCATCGACGAGGTGACGCAGTTCAGCAATGGCCGCGTGAGTCTTCAAGAGATCGACACCAGCGGAAATGGAACGATCGACACCCGGATCTTCTATGAAGCCGGCGAACCGGTGCGGGCAGAGCGCGACATGGCTGGTCGCAGCACCGATGCCGAGTGGCGTCCTGACCGCTGGGAGTACTATGCGGATGGTCGCACCGTGCGCATCGGCACCGACATCAATGGCGACGGAAAGGTCGATCGCTGGGACCGCGATGACGAGCGACTTCGGACTTCCGCTCTTGCCAAGCAGCAGACCCTCGGCGACTCGGTCAAGCAGTAGCGTTCTGTCGAGAGCATGACGCGCTGCCACGCGTCGTCATCGGTCGGCGTTCTCGCTCGGCAAGCGCTCCGCCTCGACTCCGTTCTCCCCAAGCCAGCCTTTCTTTCGAAAGAAAAAGGCGAGGCCAATCGCGGTGAGGCCCATCAGTGCGAGCGCGAAGGGGTAACCGAGCTTCCAGCGGAGCTCCGGCATGTTCCAAGGCGAGAGCTCTCCGTCGAAATTCATCCCGTACAAACCGGCGATGAAACCCAAGGGCATGAAAATCGTGGCGATGATCGTCAGAACTTTCATCACCTCGTTCATTCGCATGCTCACATTAGATAGATGGATGTCCATGAGGCTCGAGGCGAGCTCACGATTGGTGTCGAGCGAATCCAAGAGCTGAATCGTGTGGTCGTGGCAGTCGCGAAGGAATACGTGGATGTCTTCTCCTTCAGCGCCGACCTCGGCTCGGTCCATGGAGCCAACCACCTCGCGCGTCGGAGCTACAGCTCGCCGCAGGGTTCGCAGGTCGTGGCGAATCGCGTGAATTTCCGCGACGACATTGCTGGTATCGGTCGCGAGGACGCTGATTTCGAGAGCCTCCAGGCGATCGGTGTAGTGCTCCACTACCGGAAAGAACTTCTCGACGATGGCGTCGACGACCGCGTAAGCGAGGTATGCGACTCCGCGCTGCCGGACCCTGCCTTTGTTGTTTCGGATTCGCTCGCGTAAGCCGTCGAGGCAGTCGCCTGGCGTTTCTTGTACGGTGATCAACACCTGGTCGCGCACGAACATGCTCACCTGTTCCAGATTGATGGCCGGATCGAGCGATGGCATTCGCAGGACGATGAAGTCCGTGCCCTCGTATGCTTCGAACTTGGGGCGCTGATGCACGTTGACGACGTCCTCGAGTGCCAGAGCGTGGAGACCGAATATCTCGCCGAGCTGCGAGAAAGTTTCCGAGTCTCCGAGGCCGACTATGTTGATCCAAGTGACCGCGGAAGCGCCGTTGCGAAGCGACTTCAGCTCGGAGACGTGTCCAACCGAGTATTCGTCCACGCGATCGGGACCGTAGGCGATGACGTGAACCTCGGGCCGCGGCACGCCAGGACCGGGAATGATGCTCCCCGGGGGCGCTCCCACGATCTCCGGACGCCTCCTGCGAATCGCGGCGCGCTTCTGCTTTCGATGTGTCTTCTTAGCGATTGGAGCCTCCTTGCGAAGTCCCCGCCATCTGACGTCCTGCCGTTCTTGCTGTCAAGAGATGGACGTGCTCCGCGTCGCGTTCGCGATCGGAGGTGCTAGGCTCCGCCGGTGGAACGACTTCAGAAGGTGCTGGCTCGGGCAGGCGTGGCTTCTCGGCGTGCTTCCGAGGAGCTCATCTTGGCGGGGCGGGTGCGAGTCAACGGACGCATCGTGACCGAGCTTGGCACGAAGGTCGATGCGTACAAGGACCGCGTCGAGGTCGACGGGAAGCGGCTCGTGGCGGAGAAACCGGTCTACTATCTCATTCACAAGCCACGTGAAATGGTGACGACGCTCGACGATCCAGAGGGAAGGGCGACGATCGCCGACATGCTCCGAAGGATCCCCGAGCGCGTCGTGCCCGTCGGCCGGCTCGACTACCACACCAGTGGTGCGCTGCTGGCGACCAACGATGGCGACATGGTCGATGCGCTTCTTCGTCCCGTCGCCGGGGTGCCCAAGATCTATGCAGTGAAGTTTCAAGGCCATCTCGATGTCGAGGAGCTCGATGCGCTTCGAAATGGGGTGAAGCTCGACGATGGCTATCGGACGAAACCCGCCGAAGCGTTCGTTCTGCGCCAGGAGCGGAACCATACATGGGTTCAGCTCACGCTCACCGAGGGAAAGAACCGGCAGATTCGTCGCATGGGCGACGCGATTCATCGCCGCGTCATGCGATTGGCACGCCAGTCCTTCGCGGGCATCAGCATCGAGGGCCTGAGGCCGGGTGAGTATCGAGAGCTCAATCGCGACGAGCTTCAAGATCTCAAGAAGAAATTTTTGAATCCGTATCGACGTGCCCACGGAGCTTCCACAGAAGCGTGAACGCGCTCGGAACCACGAAGAGCGTGAGCACCGTCGACAGCAACAAACCACCGAGGACGATCGCACCGACACCGCGATAGAGCTCCGAGCCGGAGCCCGAGAAGATCACCATCGGGAGGAGGCCAGCAAGCGAGGTCGCGGTGGTCATGAAGATTGGACGGACGCGCGCTTCGACGGCGAGGGGGACTGCGTCGCTGAGACTCGAGCCCGAGCGAAGGCGCGCAATCGAACCGTCGACGACCAGAATCGCATTGTTCACGACCACGCCGATGAGGATTAGAAAGCCGAGGGCAGTCATCAAGTCGAGCGGCTGCGTGCCGAGCAAGGCGTTCACCAGCCAGAGGCCGCCCGCACCGCCAGCGGCGGCAAGGGGCACGCTCACCAGGACCGCGATCGGAGATATGAAATCCTCGAAGAGCGCCGCGATCAGGAGAAAGCAGATGATCACCGCCAGTAAGAGGATGTTGCCGAACTGCTTCTGTGCGAGCTCGAGCTTGCCTGCGGCTCCGCTGAGTCCGAGCTCGACTCCGGTGGGGATCGCACCTTCGGCTTCGAGCTTGCCGATGACATCGTTGCGAATCGTATCGATCGCGTCTTCGAGCGCGAGGTCCTCTGGAGGCGAGACGTTGAGCGTGATCGCGCGGCGTCGCTCCAGATGCCGGATGACTGAGGGGCCGAGCTCCTCTTCGATCTCGGCGAGCGCGCCAAGTGGGACGGTCAGGCCGCTCGGAGTGGCGACCGGAGCCGAGAGTAGGGCGGCGGCATCGGGGAGCAGTCGATTCTCGTCGGTCACGGCGCGCAGGACGACATCGAGCTTGGGCTGTCCGGTCGGCGTGTACTCGCCGATGATGGCGCCATCGATCAACGCGTCCACCACCAGCCCGAGCTCGGCCCCTCCCATTTGAAGTCGGGCCGCTTCCCTTCGCCTCGGAATGACGTGCAGCTCGGGTGCTCCAGGGTCGAGGCTGGGCTCCGGCCGAATCTGCGCGCCCGGCAAAGCGACGCGAAGATCTCCGAAGAGGCGGCTACCGACAGCAGTCAGCGTCTGCAAGTCGGGGCCTTGAATGTCGATCTCGACCACGCGGCCTCCGCCGATGGTCCGCCCGAAGAGCGAAGCCTGCGTGGCGAAGGAGATCATGCCTGGGATCTTCGCCTGCACGCGCCGCAGGAGATCGAGCATGCGTCCGACGTCTTCATCGTGCTCGGCCACTGCGCCCGCGAAGACCCGATCCGGGCTTCCCACGAAAAAACTGCGCTTGATGTTCGCCTCACCGTCGGTCTCTTGCCCCGTGTAGCGGGCCATTTCGCCTTGAAGCCGGTTGCCCGTCGATTCGAGCTCGTCGATCGAGTAGCCGGGCGGCGGGACGAGGATGCCGAAGACGAGATTGCGATTGCCCGTCGGCAGGTACTCCATGGGTGGCAAGAGCGCCCAAGTCACCAGCATCGAGCCGATGATCGCGACTGCGACCGTGGCGCCTGAACGCTGCGTCGAGCTACAGAGCCAACGCACTTGCTCCGTGACCCGCGAGCGGAACTTCCGGCCGAAGTCAGTGAGGCCGCCGATGTCGAGAGTCTTGCCCTGCGAGAGAAGGCGCGCTGCAAGGCTCGGGATGACGAGGACCGACACCACGAGCGAGACCGAGACCGCCAAGGCGATCGCCACCGCCACGTCTCGCAGAAGCTCGCCGACTTCGCCCTGCCAAAGCACGATGGGAATGAACACCGCCACCGTCGTCGCGGTCGACGCGATCAGCGCCCCCCAGACCTCACGGATGCCCAGGTATGCGGCAAGCTTCGTGTTCGGCGCGCGGGTCCGCCAGGTGTCGATGCTCTCGAGCGCCACGATGGAGTTGTCCACGACCATGCCAACGGCGAAAGTGATGCCTGCCAAGGACACGACGTTGATCGTGCGGCCGAGCGCCTGCATCCCGAGGGCGGTCGCAAACGCACAGACAGGGATGGCAACGCTGATCACCGCCGACGCGCCGAACGTCCTCAGGAAGAGGAAGAGGACGATGACGGCGAGGATCGCGCCGAGGAGGAGGTTCTGCTCCACCAGATCGAGCGCCCCTTCGATGTATTCGACCTGGTCGGCCAGGATCTCGATCTGAAGACCTTCTCGATCGAACTTCTCTTGCTGCAAGCGGCCGATGACATCGTGCACTTCCCGTGTGACCTCGAGGACGTTGGTCCCCGCCTCGCGCGAAAGGAGCATCACCATCGCCGGCCGGTCCTGAACCAGCGCCACGCCGACCGGCTTTCGAAGCGCAAGCTTTACGGTGGCCACATCGCCGAGAAGAATCGGCGTGCCGTCGCTGCTCGCACCGAGCACCACCTCTTCGAGAGCCGATGGTGTCTTGGGCGCGATCGACGTGCGCACCAGGTAGCGGCGCTTGCCGAGTGTCACGTCTCCGCCCGATAGATCACGAAGCTCGCTCCGCACGCGGTCGGCTACCCCTTGCACCGAGAGACCGCGGGCGGCGAGGGCTTGCGCGTCGAAGAGCACGTGCACCTCGGTGTCCTGACCTCCAATGAAGAAGATGCCCGCCACGCCGGGGATACGATCGAGCTCCGGGAGGATCTCGTCCTGAACCCAGGTCCTGTAGGCCGCGACGCTGCCCTTTTGGGGATCTCGGATCGCCACGACGGCGAGCGGTGGCCCTGCGCTATTGGCGGTCTCCACTACCGGTTCGCGCACGGCCTCCGGGTAACTCGACACCTGGCTGAGCTTGTTGGTCACACGGACGAGCGCTTCCTCGATGACCGTGTCGACCTCGAACTCGAGCGTGATGCTTCCAGTGTCCATGCTCGCGCTCGACTCCATTCGGGTCAGGCCCTGCACGTTCTTGAGCACCTCTTCTTGAGGTTCGAGGATTTCCGTCTCGACTTCCACCGGTGCGGCACCCGGCCAAACGGTGTTGATGGTGATGGTGGGCGTTGCGATGTCGGGTGTGAGCTGGATTGGCAGGTCCATCACCGAGAGCGTGCCGAAGAGGACGACCAGCACGATGCCCACGATGACCGTGATCGGCCGCTGGATCGCGAGCCACGAAAGCCCTGTGGGTTGCTCCTCAGGCGGATGGTTCTGGTCGTGCGTCACTCGCTCAGTCTTCCAGCACGATCAGAGGTTGCCCCGGGAATACGCGCTCGTTGCCGCGCGTGACTACCAAATCGCCAGCGGAGAGCTCTTCAGCCCGAATCAGAACCGCTTCTCGCCCGCTCGCAAGGACCTCGACCGAGATCGGGGCCGCCTTTCCCTCGACTGATTTCACGATCTGCGTCTTCGCAATCCCGTAAACCAATGCATCGCGCGGCACGACCAGTGCGCCTTCCTCGCTGCGCGCCACGGTGATGATCACGTCAACTGCGGCGCCTGGCAACAGCCACACAGGCGGTTCGTCCGGCACCAAGCGCAAGCGGACAGTGCGCGACTCGCTGTCGAGCGCTGGGACGATGCCTCGAATGGTTGCCGGCGTCGTTTCGCCCCTGAGCCGGAGGTTTGCCTTGTCGCCGACGGAGAGGAAGCTCGCGACCTCAGGCGGAACCGACGCGAGCACATCGACATCACGATCGTCGATGAGCTCGATCGCTTCGACCCCCGGGTCCACCCAATCGCCCGGGTCGACTCGCCGATTCGCGACCACACCGTCGAACGGGGCCGTGATGCGATGGCGTTCGAGCTCGGCGCGTGCTTCCGCCTCCGCTGCCTTGAGCCGGCCACCCTCCGCCGCGGCGCGCTTGCGCTCCGAAGTGGCTTGTTCGATTTCGGCGCGCGCAGCGATGTCCGGCCCGGCTGTGCTCAAGCGTTCGGCGTCGCGCTGTGCCCGCTCGAGCTGCGCCGCGCCCGCTTCTTTCGAGGCCGATGCAGCGCGAACGCGCGCCGCCGCAAGCGAGGGATCGATCTCGACCAGCAAGTCGCCCTTCTTCACCCGGTCTCCAACGCGCACGAGCACCCGACGCACCTCACCGGAAGCACCTGCCGCGAGTTGTGCGTGCTGCAGTGCGCTCACGTCACCGAGGAACGACCATTCCGCTTGGACGCTTCCCGTGCGCACTTCGCCGACCCAGACCCGCGCCGGCGGAGGCCCGCTGGCGCCGCTCTTCGCCGGGGCCTCCCCTTCGCAGCCAAGGGCCATCGATGATAGCCCTAACAGCAGCCACGCAAGCAGCCGGAAAACGCCCGAATTCATCGAGAAAATTTAGTGCATGGGCTCGTTTTGACAAGTCGAAGCCCATGACTATAAACAGCCCGCGGGGTGGAGCAGCCTGGTAGCTCGTCGGGCTCATAACCCGAAG
>DASRZF010000259.1:0-8747 GCA_035686645.1 Polyangiales bacterium | reverse complement strand
CCCGGAGCAGAACGAGGTCCTTCTGACTGGGACTACCACCAATGACAATTTCCCTCCCTGCATCGTCGAGCTCGAGGACGCATTTCGGCTCTTGCTAGACGATCCGGACGTGAGCCTCGCGGACAACGACACGGTGCAGGTCACCTGGGATCACACCGAGGCAGACGTCAGCATCGTTGCGGGTGATTGCGAAGGCGAGTGGTTCGTGCCCTTGCCCTGCGCAGGTGAGGCGACGTTTACGCTTACTCAAGAGTTCTGACGACGGCACGACTCGATGCGTATCCATCCATCCACCGTTCTGGTGATCTTGCCGTTGATGTTGGCCTGCTCGACGACCATGACGGGTCGACGGCAGCTCACATTGATCGACGATCAGAAGATGGATGAGCTCGGCGTCGCAGCATTCAACGATCTGAAAAAGGAGACGAAGGTCTCGAAGGACTCGGCCGCCGCGGCGTATGTACGCTGCGTGGCCGATGCCCTCTTGACCGTCGTTCCCAAGGGTGGTCCTGCGCCCAAGGACGGACGTTGGGAGGTGCTGGTCTTCGACGATCCCACCCCCAACGCATTTGCCCTTCCAGGCGGGAAGATCGGGGTGCACACCGGCATGCTGACGGTCGCAACCACTGCGGGACAGCTCGCGGCCGTCATCGGACACGAGATTGGGCATGTCCTACTGCGTCATGGAAACGAGCGGATGTCGCAGGGAATGGTCGCACAGAGCGTGGTCGAGGCCGGCTCGGTGGCGATCGATCAGATGCAACCCGCGTATCGCGACGTGGTCGTCGGCGGGCTGGGTGTCGGCGCTCAGTACGGGGTGCTCTTGCCCTTCAGTCGAAAGCACGAAAGCGAGGCGGACATCGTCGGGCAGCGGTTCATGGCCGAAGCCGGGTTCAACCCTGCGGAGGCGATCAAGCTCTGGGAGAAGATGGCCGAGCTGAGCCAAGGTCAGGAGCCCGCTCAGTGGATGTCCACCCACCCCGCGAACGAAAGCCGAATCGAGAGTCTCCAAGCGAATCTGCCGAAAACGCGTGATCTCTATCGCAAGGCGCGTTCGGCGGGCAAGAGCCCGAAATGCGTTCCGCCAGCGGCTAGTTCAAGCCGCAGCTGATTGGTGCGACACGGGCACGTTTGGCCTTAGAGTACGGTCATGCCCCACCTCAAGCTCACCTATTTCGACATTCACGGAGGTCGCGCCGAGCCGGCGAGGCTTGCCATGTACATCGGAGGCGTTGCCTTCGAAGACAACCGCATCAGCTTTCAAGAGTTCGACGCGAACCGTTCGAAGTATCCGTTCGAGCGGGTGCCGCTCTTGGAAATCGACGGCGTCGCACTCAGTCAGTGCAACAGCATCAATCGTTACGCCGCGAAGCTCGCGGGTCTCTACCCGAGTGACCCGTTGCAAGCAGCGTTCTGCGATGAGGCCATGGACGCCGTCGAAGACATCGTTTCGCAAATAACTGTCACCATGCGCATCAAAGACGAAGCTGAGAAGAAGGCAGCGCGGGCGGCCTTGGCGGATGGCGCGATCAAGATTTACCTCGAGCAGCTTCAGACGATGCTCGAGTCGCGTGGCGGCCAGTACTTCGCCGACGGGCGCCTCACCGTCGCCGACCTCAAGGTGATGGTCTGTGTGCGCTACCTCCGCTCCGGCATCATCGACCACGTTCCTCGCGACCTACCCGATAGGCTGGCTCCGAGGCTCGTCGAGCACCTCGGGCGGATCAAGAACCATCCCAAGGTTCGCGAGTACTACGCACGCTTCTCGTGAGCTAGTATCTCGAGTCGTTCGGTTCCACTTGCTCCCTGTGGCGACTCGACCATCGAACTCGGTAGACGTTCTGATGCCGGTACGTCTATCTCTTTCCCTAGCCAACACGCAGCGATTTCGCGTTCTTGACCACGATCTGGTGGACGAGATCGCGTAGCTCACGCCGCGTCTCTTTCGGGACGTCTCGATACTTTTTCTGGATCTTCGAAAACGTTTTGCTGAGCCGACGTCGCGTGGATGTGTCGAGTTGATCGAGGATCTTCGGGCCGTTCTCGGTCGGTTCCGGAAGTTCCTTCTTGGCGTGCGCCCAGGCCTGGATGCGTTCGAAGTGGTCGAGCGCTCTTGCCAGAAGGACGAAAGGGAAATTGAGTGAAGGGTGGGGCCCCACGCGAACTCGGTAGCCGTCTTTTGGGTTGCGTATGGCGGACATCGCCTGCTCGGTGATGTTGGACGCGCTCGCAAATCGGCGCGTGAGCTCATAAAGCCCGACCCCAAGCCCCCCGAGCCCCCCGAGCACGGTCCCGGCGAACACCGACGCGAAGCCCACCGCGGCGTCTACCGCCCCACCTGCTGCAGCTCCGGTCAACGTCGTGAGTGTCAAGAGCGCCTTTGGTGAGAGGCCCATGACGTCCCAGGTTTCCTTCGCAAAGAGGTCTTCGTGCGACTCCAGCTCGATCTCCGTTTCTGGCGACCAGTGGTCGAGGCGGTGCAAGTAGACTTCGGCGATCTTCCGATGCGCCTTCCTTTCGATCACGCGAAGCTTGTCGTGAAACTCTCGCTCGAGGCGTGTTTTTTCGTGCGGAAAAGCGTGTTCATCGGGGAGCACGACGCTCAAATGCAACGAGAGCGCATCGAGCATCATGTCGGAAATGATGTTGGCCACTTGATAACGCCGGTGCTCTTCCTGCACCCGCAAGGCGTCGACCGCTTCGATGATGGAGCGCTCCCACGAAGGTTGCAGCGTCGCAAAGGCTTCGAGAAGCTTGCGGCGCTCTTCCCAGGTCACCGCATGGGCGTCGAAAAGCCTCACGAGCTTGAAATATTGATTGAGTGCACGCTGCCAGTCTTCGATGTGCTCGCCCGAGCCGCTGCGGTTGATCAGCGCCATGGCCGGCTGCCCCGTGTAGCGCAAGATCTCCATTTCCGTCTCATAGTTCTTTCGGTATGGCTCGTCACCGTTCACCACGTAGAGGATCGCCGAGCCATCCAGAATGGGCCGAAGCAGACGCCGCTCTTCCACGAAATCTTCGGTGCCCTCGAACGCATCCACGAAGTCGCGCACGCGTTGGACTCGATCCGCGGCAGTGACCTCCTGCTGGCCGATCCAATGAAGGGCCCGAGGTGCGTCTTCGAAGCCCGGTGTATCGATGACCGAGAACAAGACTCGACCGTCGACCTCCACGTCATACCGGACACATTCGGTGGTCGTACCTGGCCTCGGCGAGATCTTGACCGCGTCGTTCTCAATGAGGCTCGCGATGACGCTCGACTTGCCCTTGTTGACTCGACCGACCACCGCAAAGCGCGGAATTTCGGAAGCTCCCTCGCTCATAGCGCGTCCAATGCGATGTACGGGTCGCCCAGCTCGGCCAAGTACCCGGCCCAGACCCCACGCTGCTCATCGCTGCCGCCCGTGGTCAGCAAGACGTAAATCTTTCGGCTCGAGTGACCGTGGGCTCGAAGAGATTGAATCAAACGTTTGAATGCGCGATCGGGTGCGTTCCAGGGCTCGGCCAGCAGCAATACCGGCTGCTCGCTGCGCTCGATTCGCCTGAGCAGGGCTTCGTCCTCGCGGTGGTCGTGGCCGCCAGCGCTTGCGATCGGCGCTTCGACCCGCGCGCCGAAGCGCTCGTGCAAGCGCCTCAAGAACGCGTCGTCGGAGATCTCGGCGTCTCGCCAGCGAACCGCGATCGCCGGCTCGTCTCGGTTGAACTGCTGCGGTCGGTCCAAAGGTGGGTGCCCTTCGCCGAGCGGCGCCACATTGCCGGGGTCGTTCCCCTGGACGCGACGCACGCGGGGGTTGGTGAGGCGTGCGATGACCTCGGTTTCCTCAGGCGTGTCGAATGAGAGCTTATGGAACGCGCGATGCATACCCACGGTACCCCAGACCGCGAGCGCGAGCCTCGGGAGCAGTCCGTACACCAGAAGGGACATCAAGAGAAAAGGCCACCACCCCCCGGTGAGGGCGGCGTCTCGCACGCGCGCACCAGCCGGTGCGTTCACATACGCCGAGTCGATGCGGAAATACTGTGTAGCTCCGACCAAGTCGAGGGTTGGAACCGCATCGGGCAACCAGAGTCGCCACGGCGCAGCCAAGCCTTCGCAAAATCTCTGAAGCCCCTCAGCTCCGACCTGCAGTGTCGTGCTCCAAGCGAAGGCTAGATCGGTAAACGAAACGGCTGCGATGAAGGTCGAAATCGCGCCGACATTGAACGCAACGGCGCCAAGCTGCATGGCCCGAAACAAGACCCAACGTTCTACTCCGCCGTACAGGGAACGCCTCGCCAGAAACCGTCCGGCATCATCGGCGCCAGCAATCTTGACGATCAGCTTTCGAACCAGTGCGCTCAATGGAAACTGCGCGAGAAAGCCGGGAGAGGAACGCGACCAGACGAAGGCAGCAAACGTTCCGAGCAAGTTGACCCACTGAAGGAACACGAACACGCCAAGCACGACGAAGACGTTGATCGGGTGGTCACCCGTGAATTGCAGGACTGCGAGCGCAATGGTGACTCCGATCAGAGCGAACACCACAAAGACCAGCCAGTTCGCGATGACGTGTGCCCGCTCGACGCGTTCGCCAGCCGTCGAACCCGCGCTTGAGCGCGGAAGCGATGCCAACCAACGCGTCACGAGCTCCGTTGCGCTCTTTGGGTGGTTCTGCCAGCGTAACGCAATCGCGCGGTCTCGGGCGATGAGCTCCTCGCGCGGACGATCTCTGTCAGACGCGAGCTGTACCTCGAAATCGATGAGCTCCGCGAGGCCGAAGCGACCCTGGTTCGAATGTCGCTCGGGCGCGGTCACTAAGCGCATTGGTACTATAAGCCTAGCCCGACGCCAACCCGCCTCCGGATGAATGCGATTGCCCGTTTGGTTCTGCGGCGTGGATCGGTTCATGCGAATCTCGGCTGCGAGAAGATCGCTCGGTCGCTCTTCTGAGCAGGACAGAACTTGGTGCGATGTGTTATCTCTGAGCCATGCCGCATACATGACCATCGGTCTTCGACCTCGCTGAAACACGGACGACTTCTCATGCCGACAACTCGACGCACGGGTCCTTGGACCAAATCCCAGGTGTGGGATTTCATTTCTGAGGCGCGCATTCCCATTCGGCTCGCGGCAAATACGGCGACGGGATTTCCAGTCGTCCTGTCCCTTTGGTTCTTGCCCGAGAACGAACAGCTCCTCGGAGCGGTTCACCGGGACTCTCGGATCGCGAAACGCCTCGAGGCGGATCCCCGCTGCGCATTCGAGATCGCTTCGAACGAGCCGCCCTATCGTGGAGTGCGGGGTCAGGCCATCGCGACCCTCGAGCCGGAGGGAGCAGGTATTCTGCTGGAGCGTCTCCTCCGCCGATATCTCGGCTCGACCGAATCGAGCCTCGGACGCTTTCTACTCGCTCGTGCCGAGGAGGAGCTCGTCGTCCGTCTGCAGCCATCTTGGATAGGATCCTGGGACTACAGTCGACGCATGGACGACGCGCTCGAGGGATGAAGCCGCAGTCCGGTTCCCCCGGGCTCGATCGCGATCTACGGGATAAACCGTTCTTCTTTGAGCTTCTTGGCGACCGCTTGGGTCATCGAGCTTCGGGCGTCGTCGATGGACTGGGGGTCGATGGTTGCGGACTGCCCCGTCCAGACGAGCTCGTTGGTCGCGACCGAGTACAAGTTGGTTTCTAGCCTCAGCGTCGTGCTCGTTTCGAAATAGCCCGGCTCGTGAACCTCAGCAAAAGTGGTCCCGTAAAACCCGTAGTAACCGCCATACCCGTGTCCCCACCCGAGCGACCCTGGGTAGTACCTGGTCTGTGGGTTGTTGTACTTCTTCGGCGGCGTGTATTGCTGCGACTTGTCGACGCTCAAGACACGTGTGATGAGAACCGCATCGAAACCGCCAGCGTCGATCGCGGCGTGCAGCTGGTCCTCCGAGATCTGCTCTTCGTTCGGTAGCACGGCGATACTCGCCTGGGCCGTCCCACCCTCTTTGGCGATCGCGGAGACGAGCGCGTCCTCGAAGGCCTGCCGGGCTTTCTGGTCTTGGGCGACGCCGATCACCATCACTTTCTTGAAGGACGTTTCTTCGTAGCCCGGATTCCGGTAGCTTTGAGAGAACTTGGTGTCGGTCGTTTTGCACGCGACGAGCGCGAGCACACAGCCGCACAGCACGGCGAAGCGGGTCTTTGTCTTCATGATCTATCCTCTATCTAGTCGACGCTCATTCCATGTCCAGCTCGCGGACGATCCGATACGAGGGTGAGGCGGATGCGCGTGGCGGTCCGTCCTTGGGTGGCTCGTCCTCGCCGCCCGCGTGCGCCGGGGAACGCGTCACACTTCCACCGGGATTTCTTCTGCTTCGGGCAGGGCGACTTGCGGCTCCCCCGCGGTCCGATGGATGCGGTCGAGATCGCGGTCCAACAACGCCGTGTAGATTGGGCGGGTGCCCAGGCCGTGTGCCGTGATGGTCGCCGCCATGCAGGTCAACATCAGGGGAAGGATCTGCGTGAAATTTCCCGTAATCTCTGCCGTGAGAATGATGCCGGTCAAGGGCGCGCGCACCACCGCGGCAAAAAAGGCGCCCATCCCCGCGACCGCGAAATGTGCGGGAATCAGTCCCGCGCCTAGATCGAGGGCGACGATGAGCTCTCCGTAGGCCACGCCTCCGATGGTTCCGAGCGCGAGCATCGGAGCAAATAGACCGCCGGGCGCACCGGTGGAGTAGCTCGCGATGGTCGCGAAGAAGCGCATCGCGAACACGGCGCCGAGCACTGAGATCGGCGTCGACATCGTCAGAAAGCCCTCGAGCACGTTCTCGCCACCGCCGACGAAGCGAAAGTCGAGCGCGCCGATCCACCCGATCGACAAGCCCACCAGCACGATTCCAAGAGTCAAACCCCGTGCGGACAATCTCGAGCACCAGTCGGTCGAGCGGAGAAGGAACCGCTCGAAGGCATATCCGACGAACCCGAATGCCACCCCGAAAACCACGAACAGCCACAGCATGCTGAGCTCGGGCGCATCGAGGACGGGCATCGCGATCGCCGCAACGTCGCCGATGAGAAGACGCATCACTACATCGGAGATCGCACAAGCGATGACGACGGCCTGGACGGACAGGACGCTGTAATGGAATTGGGGCCGCATCTCTTCGATCACGAACAGAATTCCGGCGAAGGGCGCGTTGAATGCAGCCGTGAGTCCCGCGCCCGCGCCGGCTGCAATGAGGCCGTGAATCATGGTCTTCGGGAGTCGAAACAGATCCACCAACGCCTGACCGATTGCGGCTCCCATTTGAATGGAGGGCCCTTCGCGTCCCATCAACAAACCTGAGCCGAGCGCTAGACTGCCCCCGATGAACTTGACGGGGATGACACGGCGCCAACGCATTGGCAGAACACCGTCGAGCGCTCCTTCGACGATCTGCACGCCGCTGCCCCCGGCTTCCGGGGCAAGCTTTCTCACTAGGTACACCGCGACGAGCAGGCAGACCGCCATGCCGGCGGGCACGACTACCCAGGTGGCCCACGGATCGCTGGGGGGGCTGTGCGAGATGCGTAGCTCTGCGATCCAGTCCAAGACCAGATGAAAGAGGCTTGCCAGCCCTCCCGTGAGAGTGCCCACGGCGGCCGCGGCCAAAAGGAGCGGACCGCTCTTGCGCTGGGCTTCCAGGAACCTCCGGGCAAGCCGAGTCGACGAAGCGGCACGGGACACGATGACGGAGATTGGGGATGGTAGCTTCATTGCCGGGTTCGTCTTGCAAGCTTGCGAGGACCGTCGGCCACGCCGCGATCTAGATGCTGAGCGCCGGTGGCGCAATGCGTGTCTCAGCAAACACGGCGAGGTTCCCGCGAACGAGGGCCCCGGGGAGACTCACCCAACGCTGCCCGCCAAGCTAGCCTCCGGACGAATTTGCCAGTTCGGCGGCTCCAGAACGCGTTGAGCCCCGACGGTAAGACCGACGGGGCTCAACGACGTTGCGACAGAGGGTACTGCTATTGAGGCAATGTGAACTGGACAGAGGGGAGGTTACCGACGAATTCACAGGACGGCTCATCTCCCTCGGTCGTCAAGACGACCGGAATGTTGAGCGCTGTAACCGCCTGTGTGACGGCGCCCAGCGTCAACTCCAAGGTCCCACCATCATCGAGGTTCCATGTTCCTTCGCTCACCGTGGTCACGATCACTGCAGGCGCACTCTCTTCGAACGTCAGCAGACAAGGAACGCCTTCGTCGTTGACGACGACCGGTGTCGGGTCGCTGTCGCCCACAGTGGCGTCAATCGTACCTTCGACGCTAGTCACGTCAGCTCCCGGGGCCAAACCGATGACTGTGTCCACCGTGTCGGCGTCGATGGCGACTTCGATCTGTAGGTCGAATGTGTTGGCGCCCGCCTGAAGCGGCTCCCTTGGGGTCGCGTTGAAGCGCAAGGAGAGGTCAAATGGCAGCGTTGCAACGCAAGCCAGAGCACCCGTTCCGGTTTGACCAGTTTCAGCTAGGGGGCCCTCGCTGCACGCCTCGAGTGGCTCACTGCCGCCAGTGCCGCCAGAGCCCGCGGTACCACCGGTGCCAACATCCGAAGTCGCGTCATCGCCGCAACCAACTAAACCGAGCGCGCCCGCAAGCATGCCAATCAAAACAAGTCTCATGAATTTCATATCCTTCTATTCTCCTAGAAACGCCCGGTCAGTGCGAAGCTTGGCACAGACGAGCCCATTGCGCCCAACACGCGCCCGACCCGTGTATCTGGAGTCGTCCAGGAAGGC
>DASRZF010000258.1:0-2943 GCA_035686645.1 Polyangiales bacterium | reverse complement strand
ACCAGGGCATCGCCTACAAGAAGGTCACGACCTAGCCGATGTCTGGAGTCGAATACGCAGGCACTCTAGGATCCGCGACGCTGCTGCCGCCGTCGGCGCCGTCGCTCGACTTCTATCCGGGGACCGGCGAGAACAATTCCGGTATCCCGCCTGTCTTCAATCAGTGGGTGCAGGATGCGCCGAATCGGGCTCCAGCGGTTTCGAGTCAGATCCCTGCATTCACCGCCGGCGGCACCATCACTGCAGACACAGAGGGCACGCCGGCCTCTCCTGGGGCCGCCACGGAATATCCGGCAAGCTCCCGTTTCGACTCGGCGAGCTTCAACGCGCAGGACTGGTTCGAGGCGGTCCACATCCTGCCGAGGACCAAGATCGATTTCGGGAACATCATCACGCAGGTGGATGAGACCTACGAAATCTACAGCGCGTTCCGGTTCGCGACGACAGTGACCGAAAGCGCGATCACGAACAATGCGTCTCCCGGCGTCACGCTGCCGGACAACACGCCGACCGTCGATGTCCCGCCGCTCACGAGTATCCTGGACCCCACGACCTCGGGGCAGACGACGCTCGGGCTCGGAACCATCGTGCTTGCCAAGGTGCGCGCTTCGGCGAGCGGGGTGCCGACCTTCGATACCGACATCATCTTCGAATTCGACCCGCCCGGAAACGACGTGACGCTCCTCGTGACCGGCTCACGCATCGTGCTCCTGCCATTCGAGTACGAGGTTGGCGCTGTTGAGACGCTCTCGTTTCTCACGGACATCATCACGAGCGTGAGCGGTGCAGAGCAGAGGATCTCGGCACGCAAGCAACCGCGGCAGGGCTTTCAGGTCGAGTACGCGCTGGTCGAAGAAGAGCGCCAGGCGATGCATACGATTCTCTTCGACTGGCAAGCTGGGATCTTTGGCTTCCCCGTCTGGCACGAGCGCGTGACACTCACGGCAGCAACATCGGTCGGTGCCACGAGCTACCCGGTGTCGGGGGCTGATGACGTAGACTTCCGAGTGGGCGGCTCGGCGGTCGTGATCTCCGACTATCTGACCTATGACGTGATCGAGGTCTCGGCGCAGACGGATACTCTGGTCTCCGCGACCAGTACAGCGGTGAACGCTTACGCGGCGGGAACAGCGATCATGCCACTTAGGATCGCGCGCATCCCGTTTCGCATCGACGCGGAGCGCTTGCTATCGCAGGAGAACTTCAAGATTTCCTTCGAGGTGACGGACAACGATACCGGGGCTCTCGCGGGAGATACTACGCCAGGCTTCTGGTCGACTTACAACAGCCGCGTGCTCTTCGACGACTGCAACGTCATCGATCGCGCGGGATCGCCCACGAAGCTCAGTAAGCGCGTCTATGTCGTGGACAACGAGACGGGGCTTGTGGACCAGTCGTTTTCCTGGGCGCAGAACAAGCGCGAATCGCAAAAGGGTTTCGTGGCGCGCGACCGCGCGGAGATCCTTGCGCTTCGAAAGCTGTTCATCGCGTTGCGTGGCAAGGCTGTATCGCTCTACCTGCCGACGTTCATCAACGAGCTGACGCCGAATGCGACGCTCGCCTCGGGCACCGACACCATGGACATCGCGTCCATCGGGTACACACGGTTCGCGCAGGATCGTCTTCCGATGGCGCTCTTCCGCATCACGTTCACGGACGGCACACAGCTCGTACGGGAGGTGGCATCGAGCGCGATCGTGACCACGGCGACCGAGCGTCTCACTTTGAACACGACATGGCCGAGCACCAAGCTCGTCTCCGAGGTCTCGCGGATCGAGTGGTATGAGCTGGTGCGCTTCGACAGCGACGTGATGCGACTGACCTATCCGCGTATCGGGCTCGCAACCTGCACGATGCCGGTCATCCGGGTCTTTGACGACAACTAGGGGAAGGCACGCATGGCCGATTACGACACCCTGGAAACCAGCGTCGAGGGCTCGCGCCCGATCGAGGTCTACCGCATCACCTTGGGGTCGAGCGAGTACCTGTACACCACGTCCGAGGACGATCTCACCATCGACGGGGACGACTACGAGGCGATCCCAATCTCGCGCAATAACATCGTGGTAGGCTCTGACCAGCAGCGACGCGCGATCCAAATCACGGTGCCGGCGACGAATGATTTTGCGCGTCAGTACCTCAGCTCACTCCCGGGCGAGGTCGCGAGCGTCAGCATCTTTCGATATCAGCGCGATGAGTCGCCGGCTTTCGATACGACGGTTCTGCTCTTCACTGGCACCGTTCAATCGGTCCAGTTCTCGGAAGACGGCACACGGGCGCAGATCAACGTGCGCTCGCTCGAGGGGGCGCTGTCACGCAACGTGCCGCGCTTCACGTTCCTTGGTCAGTGCAATCACTTTCTCTTTGACAGATCATGCGGGGTTGACCCATCGGCGTTCAACCACGTGGGCGTCGTCACGGTCGTGAGTGGATACGACATCACGATTTCAGGGCTTGCGGCGTCGGGCTTCGACTTCGTGGGCGGCTACGCGCGGCCAGTGAGCGAGAATGACTTCCGGCTCGTGCTCTCGCAATCCACGGATACGTTGACTTTGATCCTGCCGTTCCAGAACGACCAGGCGGGGAACAACGTACAGGTGTTCGCTGGCTGCGATCATGTGCTCACGGGCGACTGCGCACTCACGTTCGACAACGTCGCAAACTTCGGCGGCTTCGCCTTCGTCCCGACGTGGAACGTGTTCCAGAGCGGCATCAAGCTCGGATAGGTGACGATTCGATGATTCCTATCAAGCTAAAGCCGAGAATCCTGAAGACCGCGCGCGAGAATGGGCGCGTCACGACGGGCGAGTTAAGCGCTCCTCTGGAGCCGACACAGAAGCTCTCGCTTGGCGAGCAGCGATACACGCGCTACGCGGGCAAGTCGCGTAAGAACCGCTGGATCGACGGCGTGCGGCCCGGGGATGGGGATGATCCTCTTGAGGA
>DASRZF010000257.1:0-3917 GCA_035686645.1 Polyangiales bacterium | reverse complement strand
CTCCCCCTCCATCGCCGGGGCGGAACCCGAAAAATGGCATGCCGGCGTGCTTGGAGGCGGTGAGTTCAACTTCGCGCCAAACCTCAACAACCAGCTCAGCGGGCACGGCTGGGCCGGCTTCGACAGTGTTGGGGAGGGCATCGTCGGCGGCGGCAACCTTCGACTGTTTTATAACACGACCAAGGCGCATGTCGGGATCGAGAGGCTCACATTTGCGAACGGCAAGCTGGCGTTCTTCGCCTTCCTCGAAGGCGAGGCCGTGATTTCGCAGCTGCTCAACGACTATTACAAGCAGGGCCTGCGGCTCAGCGAGTACTCGATCAAGGCGAGCTATGCGCTGCTCCACACCAAGTTGCAGTGGTATCCGGGCAAGCACCAAACGATCGAGATTCTCGCGCCCGTGCGGTACTGGTGGTTCGGCGATCGAAGCTCGACCTCGCCCGACTACGCACTCCCGCCCAACACCTGGGTGTTCGAGCCACGCATCGGATACAATTTCTGGCAGATCGACGTTCCCGGCGAGGAGTGGGAGAGCCACCGCGTTTTTCCGCGAATCAAGGGCTTCGCCGTGGGGATTGATGGCGGGCTCGACGTGCGTTCCGACGCTCAGCCCTGGGGTATTGCCGACGGACGCAACAATCCGGGAAAGGTCATCTACAGCGTGTCGCAATGGCTCAAGGCCGGCTGGCAACTCGGACACTTCGTCCGGCTTCAGCTCGACCAATGGGGCAACTACGGCTGGAGACAAGACGACATCACGCGCCAGCGCATCGGTGGCGCCAGCCCGTACGTGATTCCGGTACCCGGTCTCCCCTGGCCGGCACTGATCAGCGAACGGCTCTTTGCCGGCCAGCTCGGCCTTCATCTAAAGGCCAAGGAAAGCTCGCAGCACGAGTTCGGTCTGCTGGTGGCCGGTGGCGCATTCAACGACGTCTATCGGGTGGGCGCGCTCAACACCTACGGTGGCGCGGGCGGCCTCACGGTGTTCGGCGACTTGCGTTTCGGTCCTACCGGCCGCTATCAGGTCAACATCCGCGGTAGCTGGGGCTTTCCTGCCGTCTGGTGGGAGAACCCTCCGTACATCGCCGTGCTCGCGGCGCTTGGTGTCCGCATCTTCTAACGAAGATTGAGCGGGTAGGGCGACCCGCTTGGTCATCCTCCAATAGCGCGCTAAGAGCGTCCCCAATGCGTCCGAAGATCCCGCGTAACGTCTGGGCGCTTTCGGGCACGAGCTTCTTCATGGACATCTCGAGCGAGATGATCCTGAACGTGCTCCCGCTGTTCCTCGCCAATGTGCTCGGCGTGGGAACGGCGGTGATCGGGCTCATCGAAGGTGTTGCCGAGTCGACCGCGAGCCTGCTCAAGGTGTTCGCCGGCGGCATCTCCGATCGGATGGGCGCCAGAAAGCCGCTGGCAGTAGGGGGCTACGCCGTGTCCGCTCTGGCGAAGCCCCTCTTCTACCTCGCCAGCAGCTGGGGCGTGGTGGCTGGCGCACGATGGGCAGACCGCGTCGGCAAAGGCGTGCGAACGGCGCCAAGGGACGCGCTCATCGCAGACTCGATCTCTCCGTCGGGCCGCGGCCTGGCGTTCGGCCTGCACCGCGCCGCGGACACGGGGGGCGCGGTGCTCGGGCTGCTCATCGCGATCATCGTGGTCACGCAGATGCAAAGCAGCACGTCGGAATTGGGGAGGGACACCTTTCGGACTCTCGTCTTAGTCAGCCTCATCCCCGCGGTGCTTGCTGTGATGACAGTGGCGTTCGGTGTCAAAGAGGTTCGCAAGAAGGCGACGGCCGATCGACCACGCATCGGTTTTCGCGGCCTCGGTCGCCGGTTCGCTGTCTTCCTCGGGATCGTCGCACTTTTCGACCTCGGTAACTTTTCGGATGCCTTCTTGATCCTTCGAGCCCAAGAACGCGGCCTCGGCGTAAGCGCGGTGCTCTGGACGCTGCTCGGGTTCAACCTCGTCTACGCGCTGATTTCTACACCCGCCGGCGCGCTCTCGGATCGGATTGGACGGCGGCGCGTCATCACGGCGGGGTGGATCGCGTATGCCGTGATCTATCTCGGGTTCGCTCTGGCCGGGACCGGCACGCAGATTGTCCTCTTGTACCTCAGCTACGGCGCGTACTATGGCCTTGCAACGGGAACCGCCAAAGCCATGGTGGCAGACTTGGTTCCAGTCGAGCTTCGCGGTACCGCTTACGGTAGCTACCACGCACTGCTCGGAGTCATCGATCTTCCCGCCTCGCTCATTGCTGGCGTGCTCTGGCAGGGGGTCGGCTCCTGGCCCGGGTTTGGACCCGCCGCACCTTTCTACTTTGGATCAGCCACCGCGCTCGCGGCTGCGCTCCTCTTCACCTTCTTCTTTCGCGACGAGCCGAAAGGTTCGAGAGATCCGGATCAGAGCACGAGCCGTACCCCGCCCAAATCCTCGATTCGGTGAGGAAAGTGATCGCCGGGCGTCCCGATGAACATGTAGTTCTTCGGAATCTTCAGGCGCTGGGAAATGGCTTCGATGAGTTGCGGAGTGAATTTCCCCTTCACCGCGACGAAATCGACGCGAAGCTCGGGATACAAATGGTCGATCATCTTGAGCTGGTCGGCGAGCTTCGGCGGGATGTCTGCCTCGTCTTGATAGACGTGTATCACCTTGAGGCGCGAAGTTTGCTCGTTCGCGAGCACGTAGAGCACGGCCCTGTTGAGAGTGATGATGTTGTCGCCGCGGGTGAAGTAGACCACTGCGCTTTCGCTGATCCGTTGGATCTGTTCGACGAGGAGGTCATTGACCCGCTTGCTGGCTCGGCCGAGCTTCTGCACCACCGCTCGCGAGACGTAAAGCACGAGTTTCAAGATCTCGCGCCGTAGAAACATGAGAGCCACGGCGCCGGCGGTCACCAAGAAATACGCTTCGAAGATCTCGATGTTGATCGGATCGAGCAGAGCATTGCCCAGAAGCCCGAGCAAGACCGCGATCAGCGCGACCACGACGGTCGGCCAGCTTGCGCGAACCGCACGCGGAAGTCGGGCGCGCTTCACCTTGAGGAGCATGTTTCCAACGGCGAAGAGCGCCATCACGCTCAGGAACGCGAGCGTATAGACCCCAGCAAGCGACGAGATCTCGGCATGAGTGATGAGAAGAATCGAGACACAGAGGCCGAAAAAGCCGATCAAGATCCAATGATTGGTGCCGCGCCATTTGTTCTCTCGCAGCAGAAATGGCGGCAGAACGCGGTCGAGCGCCATTCGCCGCGCGAGTCCGGTTACCCCAACGAAGCTCGTGAGCACGGCGCCCGAGAGGACCAGAATCGCGTCGACACTGACGAGCAGCCCCAGCACTCGCCCCATCGCGACCTCTCCCATTTGGGCGAGGAGGTCGGGTGGCACTTCTCGAATGTAAGACAGGGGAAGCAATCCGAGGGAAAGAAAGCTGATCAGCGGATTGAAGATCGAGACCACGATCCACATGTTTCGGAGCGTCTTCGGGAACACGCCTTCCTTTTGCTCCTCGATGAAGTTTGCGGAGCTCTCGAAACCGCTGATCCCGAGCATTGCAGCGGCGAACCCAAAAAAGAGCGCATGAGGAACGCTCGCAACGGATGGAAGGCGCCAGTTCTCGATCAGGACCGAGGGGTCGCGGGCCACGACGATGGCACTGGCGACCACGAGAACCGAGAGAACGGCGATGTGAAAGAGGAAGATCACGAGCGCGACCACCGCCGATTCCCCGATCCCTATGATCCCGAGCAGGGCAAAGCCCCCGAGCACCCCGATCGTCGCCCAAAAGACATTCAGCCCGTCCCAGAGGTGATGTGCGTAGTGCATCCCCTCGCTCGCGCTGATGACGGCGGTCGCGATGTACGACAGCAGTGTCAGGCAGGCGGCGGCAGCGGCGACGCGCTTGTTCGTCGTGTTGAG
>DASRZF010000256.1:0-6354 GCA_035686645.1 Polyangiales bacterium | reverse complement strand
GAGTCCGTTTGCATCCCGATGGGGCGTGGCAGGTACACCCTGTGTGTTTCGAGCCAGGTGGGTTGCAAGATGGGATGCACCTTCTGCGAAACCGGACGCATGGGTTTGCTTCGCCATCTCCGTACCGACGAGATCATCGCTCAGCTGCTCCTCGCCCGACACCGGCTTCGATGGCCGATTCGCAATATCGTATTCATGGGCATGGGGGAGGCCCTCGACAACGCGCACAACGTATTCCACGCGTTGCGGGTGCTGAACGACGAGGCCGGTCTCGCGATTGGGCAAGAACGCCTGACCGTCTGCACCGTAGGCCATGTCGAGGGAATTCGGATGCTCGACCAACAAGGCCTCAAGCGGCTCAATCTTTCAATCAGCTTGAACGCCCCGAACGATTCGCTCCGGAGCGAGCTGATGCCAATCAATCGCCGAACCGACCTAGCTGAGCTTCAGAACACACTCGCCGGGTACCGGCCCCGCCGCAACTTCGTCCTGGGCGTCAACTATTGCCTGCTTCCTGGCATCAACGACACGCAATCCGATGCGCGCGCAATCGCGGCGTTCTGCGAACCGCTCGGTCGCGTTCTCTTGAACCTCATACCCTACAATCCCGGCTCCCAGCCGCTGACGCGCGCGCCCGAGGAGCGCGAGGTCGAGCGATTCATCGGCTGGCTGCGCGCCGAAGGGCTTCCGGTGCGTGAGCGAAAGACCAAGGGCCGGAGCGTCATGGCAGCATGTGGTCAGCTCGGCAATCCATCGGCCCGCCGGGCGCGGAAAACTCTTCCGACTTTGAGCGCCTAACTACTTCTTCTTTTTTCCGCGATACCGCACGCGAATCGGGGTTCCCTTGAAGCCGAAGCGCTGTCGGATCTGGTTGACCACATATCGCTGATAGCTGAAATGCACGTCGTCGGGCGAGTTGGTCATGACCACGAAGGTGGGCGGCGCGACGCTCGCCTGAGTGATGTAGTAGAGCCGAACCGGCCGATGGTGCATCGTGGGGGGCGGGTGTTTGTCGAGCACTTCCTCGAAAAAGCGATTCATCTCGGCCGTCCCTATCCGTTTTCGGTGCTCTTCGACGGCATCCACCACTCGACCGAGCAATGCATTGATCCCTTTCCCCTCGAGTGCGCTCACACTCACGAGCGGAGCCCAAGGTGCGAATGCCAGAACCTCGCGCGTGCGGTCCATGGCTTTCTTTTGCTCGTCTCGACTCATGAGGTCGGTCTTGTTCAGAGCGAGGACCAGCGCGCGTCCGCGGTCATGAGCCAGTCCCGCAATCTTCGCGTCCTGTTCGCCCACCCCGGCCTCGCCATCGATCATCAGTACGACCACGTGGCTGCGCTCGATCGAACGAATGGCCTGAAGCACGCTGAGTCCTTCGACGCCCTGCTTCTTGACACTGCGTTTTCGACGGATGCCAGCGGTGTCGATCAGAATGAGCCTATTCCCGTCGCGATCGATCAAGGTATCGACACTGTCGACCGTGGTGCCCGGCCGATTGTCCACGAGCTGGCGCTCCTCGCCGCAGAGCTGATTCACCAAAGAAGATTTGCCTGCATTCGGTCGCCCGATGATCGCGACCCGCGGGACGTCGAGCTCCGGGTCCTCGATCTCCACGGGTTCGGGAAGCTGATTGGCGATCTCCTCCTCGAGGTCGCCGATGCCACGTCCATGAAGTGCCGAGATTGGCATGATCGAGTCGATCCCGAGCTCGTAGTAAGAGACCGCGTCGTGCTCTTTCTCCCTCGAGTCCGCCTTGTTGGCCACGAAAATGACCGGCTTTCCTGCGTCCCGAAGGAGAGCAACCGCCTCGCGATCCGCGGGCAACGGGTCGACGGTCGCGTCGACGACGCAGACGACCAGGTCGCATTCCTCCAGCGCCAATCGAACCTGACTCGCAATTCCGGCCTTCATTGGGTCGTCGCTGTCGGGATCAAACCCTCCGGTGTCGATCAGCACAATCTCTCGACCTAGCGCAAAGGCGTCCGCGTAGTGGCGGTCGCGCGTCACGCCCGGGATGTCTTCGACGATGGCGATGTGCTGGCCAGCCAATCGGTTGAAGAGCGTGCTCTTGCCCACGTTGGGCCGCCCGACGATCGCGACGAGCGGACGATTGATGATCGAGCCCGCAGGCCGCCGCGCATGGGCTCGCCGCCGTCCGCTCATCCCTGATGCTCCTTGATCCCGAGCTCGCGCGCCTTGACGGGGTCGCGAGTCCAACCGGGAACGGCCTTCACAAAAAGGCGCAAATAAATCTTTCGTTGGAGGAATGCTTCGATCTGCTCACGCGCTTCGGTGCTGATCTTCTTGATTGTCTCGCCTTGGTTGCCGATCACGATCGCCTTGTGGCTCTGCTTCTCGACGATGAGGTTGCCTTCGATCCGAAGCATCCCGTTCTCCTCACGATAGCTTTCGATCTCGCATGCAATTCCGTAAGGCACCTCTTGTCGCGTGTTGAGCATCGCGGCTTCGCGAATCAGCTCGCTCACGAAGAATCGCTCGGGCCTATCGGTGAGGAAATCGGGATCATAGAGAATGCCCTCTGGAAGCGTGAGACGAATCTCCGCGAGCAGGGCATCGAGATTGGTTCCGCGGGTCGCGGAGATCGGCACGATCGCGCTCAGCTCGCGCTTCTTTTGATATGCCTCGATGAAGGGAAACAGCTTCTCTTTGGCCTTGAGCTGGTCGACCTTGTTGATCGCGAGGATCACCGGCACGTTCGAGGCCTCGAGAGCGTTCAGGACCGTTAGGTCTTTGTCGTTTACGCCAACCGACGCGCCTGCTTTCGGCGCTTCGGTGACGAACACCACGGAGTCGCAGTCCATGAGCCCCTGCTTGGCGCTGTCGATGAGAACACGGCCCAACGCTCCTTTGGGTCTTTCGAGTCCTGGCGTGTCCACGAAGGCCACCTGCGTCGGGGGATCATCGGACGCGAAAACCCCGAGGACGCAAGAGCGCGTCGTGCCTGGTCTCGGTGTGGCGATCACGAGCTTCTGTCCGAGGATCGCATTGAGCAGCGTCGACTTCCCAACATTCGGGCGTCCGACGATCGCGCATCGGCCGGCGCGAGGCGCATCGGCATGATTCTCGGTCTGGGGCATGGAGGCCGCAGTGTAGCCGGGGGCTGCGCGCGATCGAGCCGGCAGCGTGGCCCCTCCAGAGCCTCTGAGCTATGCTCGGCGCGCCCATGCGAAATACCAAGTCCGCTCTCACCTTGCTTGCTTCCGCGTCTCTCGTGTTTTTGGTCGCCTGCGTAGGTGGCGTAGGCACCACTTGCTTCAAGGATGACCAGTGCGACGGGTCCTTCATTTGCTGCCACTTGGGTAGCCCATTCACCCAGGGACGTTGCGAAACCCAGCAGGTCTGCGACGAGCTCATAGGCAGCACGGGAGGTTTCGGAGGTTCCGGAGGCTTCGGGAGTGACGCTGGCACGGCAGGTACTGGCGGCACCGGCGGCATGGCTGGCGCGGGCGGCACGGCTGGCACGGGCGGCATGGGCGGCCTCGGCGGCACCGGCGGCCTCGGCGGCGCGGGCGGCCTCGGCGGCGCGGGCGGCCTCGGCGGTGGAGGCACCGGCGGCACCGGCGGAGGCGTCTAGGCTCGATGAAAGGCTTCCTGCTTTCACTGCTGCTTTTCAGTCTCGCAGCGCAGGCGGATGCGCAGGTGATTCCAGAGCCCGAAGAAGCGGAGCGATTGCCCACTGACGCGGAGCTCGCCGAGCTTCTGGCCGACAAGGGCACGACGGCCGCCGACGCGTATGAAATAGGGGTTCGCTTCTTCCAAGCGAAGAACTACGAATCGGCCGAGACCGCCTGGTTCCGTGCGCACGAGCTCGGTGGCGACCCCAAGCTACTCGTCGCCATTGCGGACACCCGGCAACGTCGCGAAGACGAGCCGGGCGCTGTTGCGATGCTCATGCAGTACTTGGCGGAGCGGCCAGATGCGCCCGATCGGCCGTCCATCGAGGCCCGCATCGCGACCCTTTTGCAGAGTCCCGCCGTCTTGATCGTGCGCTCCCTGGAGCCGGGTCATGCCATCCTCTTGGATGGTGCCCCCGTGGAGAAGAAGACCCCCGCCGAGCTCGAGGTCGAACCCGGGATGCATACCGTGCTGGTTTTCGGCGAGGGCAAGCAGGTTGGCGAGGAAACCGTTCAAGTCGGATATGGCGAGGTGAAGGAGCTCGATTTCACTCCCGAAACATCGAGCCAAGTCATCGTCGAGGACAGCAAGCCATCCGAGCTCGAGGCTCGGCTCGCCTCGGAAGAGCAAGACACGACGATTCGCCGCGCCGTGATCTCGACCGGCAGCATTGCAGCCGCTTCGTTGGTGACGGGCACGGCCCTCGGCGTTCTAGCCCTCAAGAAACAGCAGAGCTACGACTCGCGCCCCAGCACGGCTACCGCAGACCAGGGCGAACGGCTCGCGCTCTTTGCCGACCTGGCGTTCGGGATCACGGTCTTGGCTGCGATCACCTCGTTCACGCTCTTCATGACCCACAAGAACAAACGAAATAAGGAGCGTGAGACCGCGCATTTGCGCATCGACGCACGGGGCGCTGGGGCGACCGCCACACTCCGGTTCTGAGATGACACGATCCGGTCTCGCATTTCTGCTCCTTTTCGGACTCTGGCCGCTAGCCGCGGGTGGATGCTCGCTGATCGTCGACTTCGACCCGAAGCTATTGCTAGATGCGGGGGTCGATGCGGGTATGGACGCGGGTCCAGACGCTGGCCCCGACGGGTCCGTCGATGCAGCGGTCGCAGCCGAAGAGCGCTAACGGCCCAGTAGTTGCACCCGAGTGCGAAGCGAGCGCATCACCGCGAGCTGGGTCGCTGCGACGAAACCATGTGAAAAATGCGTATTGCCGGCGATCAGCTTTCGAATGAGCTTCGGGGAATCGGCCGGATCGAAGCTCGCCCAGGCGATGACGCCCGCTTCGCCGCCGGGGTAGCGATACGTATCGAAGCGCCACTGACCCTTGGAAAGCGTGCCGGAGATGCCATCCACCGCGATCACCGAAGAACTCGGCCGCAGCATCATCTCGCCGCCCACGTGAAGCAAGGGAATCGGGATTTCCCACTCGAAGCGGGTGCCCGCGGCGCTGCGCTCGACCACTTCGGCGCAGGTGCCGTGCAGCAGCGATTTTCCAAACTCCTCCGGATCGAGCATCACTCGGCGGACACGCTCTACGCTTGCCCCGGAACGTCCGACGACCGCGACGCTCTGAAGCGTATCGCCGTCCAAGTCCAAGAACACCAGGTCCCCTCGACCCAAGAGACCCCGAAGCGCCTTCATGTCCACCTGAGGACGATGGAGTGGCTTGCTCGGGAACTTCCCCGTGAAGAACGTTCCGGCGCGTCGCTCCGCCTCCGCCTTCACCTCGAGGAGCGTTACCATGGCTACGGCCACGTTGATGGTTCGGTTGACGGCGCTGCCTTCCGAAGCGAGCTGGCGTGTGAGGTAGTTGGCGTCGCGCATGTCGAGTCGCGACGAAAACACCACGAGCGACCTCTTGGGACCTTCGGGATAGACACGCCACATCACGCGTCCGATTCCCAAATCGCCCCCGAGTGTCCGAATGTCGAAGCGGTAACCCTGCTCGCTATCACCTGGATACGTCGTCATCACGTTCTGGCCCGACAGCGAGAAGAGCGTGACCCCCCAGGTCCAGTCAAAGGCCATCATTTGTCCGTTGATCGACTTCACATCGACCTCGGTCAATGCACGCATGAACCGCGGATACTCCTTTGGATTCCCGATGACCCCCGCCACGGTCTCCGCCGGAGCTTCGATGCGCGCCGCATAGATGACCGCAGGCAAATCCGTTTGGCGATTCTGAAACTCAGTCAGCACGACGGGGCCTTGCGCCAGATAGGGTACGAGCAGCGCCCGCTCCGCGGGGTCGAGGCTGCCCAGGCGCGCGACGGTCGCGTCGACCTTGCCGCTTCGGTTCTCGGCCAGCGCGGCGCTGCCCCACGTCAGCAAGAGGACTAAAACTGTAAGAAAATTCCGCATGTCGCTTGGACGACCTCGGTTGCTTGTTCTTCAATCCCGTTGCAAAACGGTCCTCTGAGAGCCTGGCCGTGCGCGCGCAGAGCAAATGGACCGCAACCGGAATCGTATTGTGGCTGATCGCCGCCGTCGCCGCGACCCTGTTGGTTTGCTCGGAAACGGCGCCTCCACCCGAGGCTGCCGCCACCCCTCAGGGCGATGAGGTCGAGGTCGGGCTCGTGGAGTGAGTGGATCCGGGGTTTCTCGGTCGCGATTTGGCTTCGATGAGGCTCTGCTTGACCCTGCGAGGCCATCGCTCTTTACTAGCCCCATGCAGATTTTCATCGACTCCGCAGACATCGA
>DASRZF010000255.1:0-20276 GCA_035686645.1 Polyangiales bacterium | reverse complement strand
TGCGGAGCGGTGAGGCGTTCATGGAGCGCCACCACGACATGAAAGACCTCGCGCCGCGCGACGTCGTTGCACGCGCGATCGACTATGAGATGAAGCTGAGAGGACACGACTGCGTGTATCTCGACATGACCCATGAGCCGGCGGATTTCATTCTCGAAAGGTTTCCAAACATCCGCGCGCGCTGCCTAGAATATGGCATCGACATGACGAAAGAACCGATTCCCGTGGTCCCCGCAGCCCACTACATGTGCGGAGGCGTCGTCGTCGACGACGAGGGCTGCTCGACCCTTCCCGGCCTCTGGGCGGTAGGCGAGGTGACATGCACGGGTCTGCACGGCGCAAACCGGTTGGCCTCCAATTCACTTCTTGAAGGGCTCGTTTACGGTCATCGCACCGCCATCGCTGCTAGAAAGGCTTTGAGCTTGCTGCCCGAAGTGGCCGACGAATATGTGGCCGACTGGGACGTCGGCGAGGCGGTGCCGAGCGACGAAGCCGTCGTCGTCTCCCAGAACTGGGACGAGATACGTCGATTCATGTGGAACTATGTGGGCATTGTTCGCACCGATCGACGCCTACGACGTGCGGCACGACGCATTTCGATGCTGCAAGAGGAGATCCGCGAGTACTACTGGGCTCACCTCGTGAACCGCGACATGCTGGAGCTGCGAAACATCGCCGACGTGGCTGAACTGATCATCCGTTGCGCGAGCGCTCGCCGTGAGAGTCGTGGCCTGCATTACAATTTGGACTACCCGCACGCCGGTGAAGAATGGAGAGGGGACACCCGCATCTCTCGGAACACCGCCCCGTACATCGCTCACGAATGAGCATCCACTCTTTCCCGCTGCTAGTTTGTAGGGACGCGCTGCGCGCGCGTCGTTGCTTTCGGGGGAAAGATGCGTGTCCTTCTTGTACTAGTAGTTTCACTTTCATGCCTGGTCGCCGCAGTCGGCGTTCGCGCACAGAGTACTGAGTCGCGCGACGCGCGCATTGCTGAGGCGAAGAAGGCCTTCTCGATCGGAACGCAAGCCTACGCGGACGGTGAGTTCGATACGGCGCTCGCAAGCTTCCAACGCGCCTACGAGCTAACGGGAAGCCCGGATCTTCTTTTCAACGTAGCAACCGTTTCAGATCGCATGCGCCGAGATGAAGAGGCACTCGAAGCCTATGAAGCCTATCTCCAAGCGCGACCGGACTCCGCGGACAGGGAGCACGTGGAGGGGCGGATCGAGGTCTTACGTGCGGCCATCGAAGAGCGTCGACGAGCCGAGATTGAGGCCGACATCGAGGCGCGGAAGGCCGCGGTCGAGGCTGCCGCCAAGGTCAGGGCCGAGCGACCGCTCACGCAGCACGTTGGACCCGGTCCAGGTCCTTGGATCACCATCGGCATGAGTGGAGCAGCAGTCCTTGGTGGCGCGGTGCTCCTCGGGATGGGGCAGCGAAACGAGAATCAGGTCACAAGTGCCCCGCCCGGATCGAGCTATTCCACGTTTCAAGATGTGGCCGACCGCGGTCCGCGACTCTCCAAAGCAGGCATCGCCCTCCTGAGCGTCGGCGGCGCTGGCCTGGTCGGTGGGGTCATCTGGCAACTCACGGGTGGTCACGAAGAGGCGCTTCCCGAGATCAGCATCGGCCCGACCGGCATCTCCGTGAAAGGAAGATTCTGATGCGTTTGCGCTTTGCGTTGATCGTCGCGCTCGTCGCTTTGGGGGGGTGCGACCTCACGATCCCCAACGGTATATTCGGCTGTGGTCAGCCTTCGGACTGTCCGTCGGACTATTTCTGCTGGAGCAGCGATAGCCGTTGCTACGACACCAAGGAACCGGAATGTGTTCCCAAGACCTGCGACGAAGTGATCTCCGATTTCGCGTCCCTAGGCATTTCCATCGAATGCGGCGCTCTTCCAGATGGTTGCGATGGCTCCGTCGAATGTGGCAGTTGTCCGGCCGGCACCGTTTGCGGAGCGAATGGGGAGAACTTCGCCTGCGGTTGCGAGGAGAACAGCTGCGCCAACTATGGAGGCGGCGCGGAGTGCGGGGCCGTCCCGACCCGATGTGGTGGTCAGGCGGAAGCGATCTTCTGCGGCGACTGCCTGGGTGATGGCTTCGAATGCGTTCAGAACGAGTGTGTCTGTCCTCCGGGAGTCGACTGTGGCGGTGGCTGTGGCGGCAGCTGCCGCGATGGAGAGGTCTGCGTCGGCGGCGAGTGTTGCGAGCCGAGCTACCCATGTGCGCAGAACGAATGCTCGCCGCCTGGTGGGCTCCCCAACGGTTGCGGGGGATTCACACAATGCCCTGCCTGCGGTAACGGAGAGGACTGTGTCCTGTCCGACAATCTCCGCTACCAATGTCTCGGTGCTTGCACGTGCGAGGCTCAGGGAGTGGAGTGCGGAAGCACGAGCATTTGTGGCTCACCCACCCTATGCGGAACCTGCGCGGACAACGGCTTCGAACCGGGCTATCACTGTGAGAGTGGACGTTGCGTCTGCGAGGACAGTTTCGAGTACAACGATTCGTTCGAGACGTTCTCTCTCATTTGCGGCGAGAGCCTCGGAATCAACTGCATGCAAGCGGCATGGAGCGTCGACGTTCAAGCTACGCTCCACGATTCCAGGGACGTGGACTACTATGCATTGCGCGTTCTCGATGCTCGAACTCCCATCATCGCTCAAGCCTACAATGGCAAGAGCAAGAGGGTCCTTTCCATGACCTATCTCTGCCCCGACGGGTTCGATGGTCTCGACAAGTGCTCGGGCTCGACCGAGAAGATTGACGGGATCGAGTTCTGCATCGTCGAGGGCGATTGGATCGGCATCGAGCGGAAGTGCGACAGCAACGTCAGCTCGCAGGTCGGGACGGTTCTGGTCGGGGTCGAGTCCCGCGAATTCGAAGGTGACTGCGACCCCTATGGGTTGAAGGTTCTCGCCACCTATGGCACCGAGATCCCGACGCTCTGATCACTGGTTAAACACCGAAAGGACAGCCTAGGCGACGGTTAGCCCGGCTGTTTTTCGGATATGGCGCCCGACCCGTCTGGGTCTGATTGACTCTCGGGGCGGTCGCGGATAAGAGGCAACGCCAATATGAGCAAGTATCTGTTCACATCCGAGTCAGTGACCGAAGGTCACCCAGACAAAATCTGCGACAAGATCAGCGATTCCCTTCTCGACGCGTACCTCGAACAGGATCCGAAGTCGCGCGTTGCGGTGGAAACCATGGTCAAAACCGGTTTCGTCGTTTGCGGTGGCGAGGTTACCTCGAAGGCGGTCATCGAGATCCCGAAAATCGTCCGCAAGGCGATCACCGAGATCGGCTACACCGATTCTTCGATGGGCTTCGATGCGGAGACTTGCGGGGTTCTTGCTGCGGTCGAGCAGCAGTCGCCTGACATTGCGCGGGGCGTCAACTCGAGCGCAACCAAAGAGCAAGGAGCCGGCGACCAGGGTTTGATGTTTGGCTACGCAGTCGACGAGACCGCCCAGCTGATGCCAATGCCCATCGACCTCGCGCACAAGTTGGCCCGCAAGCTGACGCAGGTTCGCAAGAAGAACGTGATCGAAGGGCTACGCCCGGACGGCAAGACTCAGGTCACGGTCGAGTACGAGGACGACAAGCCGAAGCGCTTCGACGCCATCGTCGTTTCGACGCAGCACGCTGCGAGCGTCAAGCAGCGCGCCCTCAGAGAGGCGATCATCGAGGAGGTCATCACGCCGACACTTCCGAAAAAGATGATCGACAACAAGACCAAGATTCACATCAATCCAACTGGCCGCTTCGTCGTTGGGGGCCCCTACGGCGATGCAGGTCTGACCGGTCGCAAGATCATCGTCGACACCTATGGCGGGATGGGCCGGCATGGTGGCGGGGCATTCAGTGGGAAGGACCCCTCCAAAGTCGATCGCAGCGCGGCGTACTTTGCCAGATATGTCGCCAAGAACATCGTGGCCTCCAAGGTCGCGTCTCGATGTGAGGTCCAGGTGGCCTATGCCATCGGCGTAGCAAGGCCCATGGGCGTATACGTGACGACGTTTGGCACCGGTAAAGTGCCTGACGAGAAGATAGGCAAAGCGGTCGCCAAGCTGTTCGATTTCCGGCCGGCTGCCATCGTCGAGACACTCGACCTTCTGCGCCCCATCTACGTGCCAACTGCGGCCTACGGCCATTTCGGTCGCACCGAAAAGACATTCACTTGGGAGCGGACCGATCGTGCCGATGAGCTCCGCAACGCGCTCATGCCCAAGCGCGGGCGTTAGGGTACTGGTCCTCGTCGCGCTACAGTCCCTTAGCCATGCGTGAGCCACCGCTTTCGACTCTCTCCGGATGGGGCCGGCACTCGGCTGTCGGGCGCGAGCATTTCGGCGAAGACATCGAGCGCATGAGCGCAGACGCTCATTTGTCGCGAGGGCTCGGCCGTTCGTACGGCGACGCGTCGCTGCCGCCAGACGATCGCCCTGACGTCCTGAACACCACGTTCGCAGATCGAATTCTGGGATTCGACGAGGAGACAGGGCTCTTCCGCGCCGAGTCTGGGCTTGCCCTCAGCGAGCTGAATCGCCTCTTGATGCCGCGCGGCTACTTCACCCCTGTCTCACCGGGGACCAAGTTCGTCACCCTCGGCGGAATGGTGGCTGCTGACATCCACGGAAAGAACCAGCACAAGGAAGGGAACTTCGGCCACCACGTCACGGCTCTGAAAATGCGTGTCGCGGACGGTCGAGTGCTCGAGTGTTCCCCGGAGCAACACCCAGACCTATTCCGAGCGACGATCGGTGGAATGGGTCTCACCGGTCATATTCTCGAGGTGGAGTTCGGGATGCACCGCATCCCTTCTCGATGGCTCTGGCAAGAGAACCGGCGGATCCACGACATCGATGAATTCCAAGACGCTCTGGAAGAGGTAGCACCCGAGTGGCCGTACACCATGGGCTGGATCGACTGTCTGGCGGGCGGAGAGAACATGGGCAGGGGGATTCTCATGACCGCTCGCTGGGCAGAAGCCGAGGAGGCGCCCTTACGTCCGCCCAAGCCGGGCTTTCAACCGAGCCTACGTTTCGACTGGCCGTCGTGGGCTTTGAGCGGCCTCAGTATTCGGACATTCAACGAGCTCTACTATCGCAAGCAGTGGCGCCCTCGGTCGAGTGGTATCGTCAATTACGAGTCGTCTTACTACCCGCTCGATGCGATTCGCGCCTGGAACCGAATGTACGGTCGTCGAGGGTTCACACAGTATCAATGCGTACTGCCGCGTGAAGCGGGTAGGAGCTCCGCTCGCCGCGTTCTCGAGGTTTTGACGGCTCGCGGTGGCGCGTCATTTCTCTGCGTCATCAAAGATTTCGGGCGTGAAAGCCGCGGCATTCTGTCGTTCCCACGCCCGGGCATCACTCTGGCCCTCGACATAGCGATCCGAGACGACACACAAGCTCTCGTCGATGCACTCAATGAGCAGGTCCTGCAGGAAGGCGGGCGCATCTACCTCGCGAAGGACTCGTTCACGCGCCGGGAGCATTTTGTTGCAATGGAAGGCAGCCGTCTCGATGAGTTTCTCGCCGTCCGCGACCGCTGGGATCCGGATCGACGATTTCGAAGCGCGCAGTCCGTGCGCTTGCTGGGGGACTGACATGAAAGCGGCGATTCTCGGGGCGACCAAAGGCATGGGAAGGTCTCTTGCGCGATTGATGGCGGAGCGTGGCGATGCGATCTGCCTTCTCGGTCGAGATAGTGTCGATCTCGAGCGAAGCGCAGCCGACCTGAGCGTACGTGGCGCCTTTGGCATCGTGGCTTGCGTGCGCTGCGACCTCGAAGAGCCCGGGATGTTTGCCGGTGCGATTGACGCTGCACGCGAATCGCTTGGGGGCTTGGATGCAGTGATTGTCACGGCTGGCGTATTTGCGACCCAGGACGAGCTCGAAGCCGATCTCGAGCTCACCGAACGTCTGCTTCGCATCGACTTCACGAACACCGTATTGTTCTGCGAGGCGGCGAAGCAAGCCCTCCTCTCGGAAGGCGGAGGGACCCTTTGCGCATTCAGCTCCGTCGCGGGCGAGCGGGGACGCAAGCCGATCATCCTATACGGGGCAGCCAAGGCCGGGCTCACCCACTATCTCGAGGGCCTGGATCACAAGCATCGGGCGAATGGTCTGCGTGTGATCACGGCCAAGCCTGGGTTCGTGAAGACGAGCATGACTGCGGGCCTCGAACCTCCGCCCTTTGCTGGCGAGCCGGAGGCCGTGGCCAAGCGAGTGCTCAGAGCAGTCGATCGCGGAACGCCCGTCGTATACGCCCCTGCGATATGGGGGCTCGTGATGGCCGTGATTCGAGCGCTGCCGCGCGCGATCATGCGGCGCATCAACTTCTAGGGCTCAGGGCTTGGCTGTCGTCTCGATGAACTCACGAATGTCGGGTCGCGTAGCCCTATAGGCCGCCGCCAGGTGTAGTGCTGCACTGAACGTGCTCACGAGAACCACCCCCGCCATGACTTCCTGCAGGGCGGCACCGGGTTGCTCGATCGGCAGGGGAACGAAGCTCAGCTTGATGTGCGAGATGAGTGAAACCGTGTAGGCGACGATCCAGATCAGCTTCGCCACCACTGCCTGCTTGATCCACCATTGCGCCAGTCTGCGTCGCCAGCTCAGCATGAAGCTCCCGATCAACACCAGCGCCGAAACCACCACGTTGGCGGCGGCCATCGGCCGGCGATAGGGGTTGGTAACTTGGGCCTCGAGAAGTTGCACCTCGGCTTCCGTGACCTCTACATCCGGCGTGTAGAGCTCACGAACGTCCTCGGGGAGCGGAGCCAGGGATAGGTCGTAGGCCCCTCTCAGCACACCAGCGATTCCGAGCATCGTGAGCAGTGTCGACGTCAGTAGGATGGTGATGACCATCTTTCTCTCCCTGGATTCACTTGCCATCGACCGGTCCCCTCGTTGTACCCTGGCCGGCGAAGTCGATCGACCCCAAAACCCAGGAACTCATGATGGCCTCGGAACCCACTCGTTCCAGCGTTTTCTTCGATTCGCTCGAGCGAGACGATTTCACTGCCGATCGCATCCGGTGGCTCATCAACTTGAGATGGGTCGCGATGGCGGGCGTCCTGTTCGCGACTGGCCTGGTACTCGCAGGTTACTTCCCCGGAGTCGCCTGGCCAGTCTTGTTGGGCGTCGTTGTCGTAGGAAGTCTCTACAACTTTCTTTTGACGCGACGGGCTCCCGCTCCCGGCAAGAGAGCCGCAGTTTCTCAAGCGCTCGTCGATCTCGTCATGCTCACCGTGGTTCTCTGGGCGGCCGGGGGCATATCGTCTCCGTTCATTGGTTTCTATGTGTTTCACCTCGCCTTGATCGGCATTCTCGGGGGACCCGGCGCCACACTGGTTGCGACGGCGGCCGCCTTCGCCGGCGCTGGTTTTCTCGCGCTGTCAGAGTGGGTGCCCGCCCTGAAGATCGGTTCATGGGACCCGGCGCCGCCCTGGGACACCATCGGGGACGTGGCGGCATTCATGACGACGGTAGGGGCGGCCGCGTACGTGGTCCTGCACGCCGTTCGAGAGCTCCGAGACCGAGAGCGTGCTCTGGCGCGAGCGCGCGACCAGGCTGAGCTCGAGTACGAGGTCATCTCCAACACGCTCGACGAGCTCGAAGCGGGTCTCGAGGTGGTGTCCCCGGATGGCCGCATCGAGTGGCGGAATCGCTTGGCGGACGAGCTCGCCCCGCTCCCCAACGCGGAGGGCATGTGGGAGTGCCCGATCGCGAAACGCGAATGCACAACTCAGCCCGCGGGTCTTTGTCCCGTTTGGCGAGCGCGAGATGATCGGGCCGAGGGGCGCTGCGGATTCAGCGTGGGTGACCGATCTTACGAGATGCTTTCGTTTCCATTGGGTTCCAGGGACGACGAACCGGCGCGCATCATGAACCTGTACGTGGATCGCACCCAGATTCTGCACGCTGAACGCCAACTACTCCATGCCGAGCGCTTGGCCAGCCTCGGCCGTGTCGCCCAAGGCGTCGCGCACGAGCTCAACACACCGTTGGCGACGATTCGAACCTTGGCGGCCGATATGCGAGAGGCAATTCGATCGCTCGGTGGTGACGAAGCCTTGCAGTCCGACCTCGCAGAATCGGCGGCCCTCATTCGCGACGAGACAGGTCGACTCGGGCGCATTACGCACTCCTTGCTGACCGGCGGCACGCTGCCGCGTCTCCGCTTGAACACCTCAGCCCCGCTGCTTCCCGTCGTAGAGCGTGCACGGGCCCTCGTTTTTGCTGGGGTGCGCGAGGGTGGTCCCGAGCTCCACATTGGCGACTCGATCGAGAACCTCGACGTCGTGGCCGATCCCGACCGTCTCTTGCAGGTGCTCGTCAACTTGCTTCAAAACGCGCTCGATTCGAACCGGGAAGCAGGAGGAATGAGCGTTTGGGTGCACGCGGAGCGACGTGGATCCTCGGTCGAGATCATCGTCGATGACCAAGGCGTCGGGATTCATCCAGACATCGCAGAGCGTCTGTTCGAGCCATTCGCGACCACGAAGCCCCCAGGCGAGGGGACCGGTCTCGGCCTCTATGCTTCATACATGCTGGTGCAGACGATGGGTGGTGACCTCACGATCGAGAACAGAGCCGAAGGTGGTGCTAGCGCCCGCGTACGGCTTTCGCTTGGAGCCGAGACGCTTGCAAATGAGCCTGGGGTGCATCACCGTGCGCCCTAGCAATGAACGGCAGCGTGCTAATCATCGACGACGATGCGGCGTTTCGCTTCGCGATGGCGAAAGCGCTACGCCGAAGCGGACACGAAGTGTCGGAGGCGGCCAGTGGTGAAGAAGCGGTTGAAGTGCTCTCCAACAGCGCTGCACCAGACATTGCCCTCCTCGACCTGAAAATGAAGGGGATAGGAGGGCTCGAGGTCCTGCGGCGCTGCGGACCGATCCCCACGCGAGTCATCGTCCTGACAGGACACGGTACAGTGAAGACAGCCGTCGAGGCCATGCAGCTCGGAGCGTTCTCTTTTCTGGAGAAGCCCGTGGATGCCAACATGCTGAGGCCGCTCCTCCAGCAAGCTTTGGTAGAAAAAGGGCGAACGGAGTCCGGATCGACTCCGGAAACCACTCCACTGGTCGGAACCAGCCCAGCGATGGAGGAGGTCCGTGCCTTCATCCGCACGGTCGCCCCGACCAATGAAACCGTCCTGGTGTTCGGAGAAACCGGCACAGGCAAGGAGGTGGTCGCTCGGCAGATTCATGCACAAAGTCAACGTGCCGCACGGCCCTTCGTAGCGATGAACGCTGCCTGTGTTCCAAGAGAGCTATTCGAGAGCGAGCTGTTCGGCCACAAGCGTGGCGCGTTCACCGGCGCGCAAAACGACAGGGCGGGCTTGTTCCGCGAAGCCGACGGTGGAACCTTGTTCATCGATGAGCTCGCGGAGCTTCCTTTGGAGAGCCAGGCGAAGCTCCTTCGCGCCATCGAAACCAAGTCCATTCGCCCAGTCGGCGATTCTGGAGAAACCGAGGTCGACGTGCGTATCGTCGCGGCGACCAACCGGGACCTGTGGACTGAGACTCAAGCAGGCAGGTTTCGAGAGGATCTCTATTTTCGACTTCAGGTGTTTCCCGTTCTGATTCGACCTTTGCGCGAACGACTGGCCGACATCGAACCGTTGACCCTTCACTTGCTCGCGCGCCTCGGAAAGAGCGGCATCCAGCTCGGGGCCGAGTCGTTGGAAGCCCTTAGAGAATACGATTGGCCTGGCAACGTGCGCGAGCTACTCAACGTGCTTCGCCGCGCCTCGCTCTTCGCGATCTCCGACACCATGGACGGTGAGCTCCTGAGACGCATGATTGCCGCCAGCGTTTTCGGCAACGCTCGAGAATCGGTGCTGCCTTCTTCATCGGACCAGTCCGGCCGAGTCAGCCTGGCAGACGTCGAGCGTGATCACATCGAGCGCGTACTCCGAGAGAAAGACGGAAACATCACCAAGGCCGCCGCTGCCTTGGGAATCGACCGGCGAACTCTGCAACGCAAATTGCGCGCGTACGGAATGGAGACGCAGTAGGGGTGTCGTCATCGTCGCCGGTGGTTTCGTGACTGTCTTGTTCAGCTACGCATTCAGGCCGCTCTTCATGCTGGCCACGCTCTACGCGATCATCGTGGTGCCCCTCTGGGCGGCCGCCTGGCTCGGGCACCTGCCCATGCCCAATACGCTTGGGACGCCATCCTGGTGGCACGCGCACGAGATGATCTACGGCTTTTCCGGCGCAGCCATCGGGGGCTTTGCGCTGACCGCGGTGGCGACCTGGACCAAGCGTCCCCCGGTATCCGGCGTACTTCTCATCGTACTCAGCGCGCTTTGGGTTCTGGCGCGGCTACTTTTCGCATCCTCCGAGAGCACCATGCTGGTGCCCGCGTGCGCAGCGGATCTCGGGTATGGCGCGCTGCTGTTCGCGTTGATGAGCCGTGAGGTGATTACGGCGCGCAGCCAGCGCAACTACAAGGTGCTTCTGATCCTCGGACTCCTTCCGGTCAGCAACGCGGTCTTCTTTCTGGGCGTCGCCCGCAACGCGAGTTGGGCCAGAAACGCTCTCTTGGCCGGCCTTTGGCTCGTCGTGCTGCTGGTCAATCTGATCGGTGGCCGCATCATTCCTGGGTTCACGCGGAACTGGATCAATCGTCGGCTTGGCGATCGGAAGCACGCGCCGGTGAGACTACCGCCGCCGTTCGAGCGCATCGACCTCGTTGCGAGCTGGCTCATGCTGGGCTTTGCCATATCGTTCGTCGCAGGAGCGCCGTCTAGGTGGCTGGCGATTCTCGGGCTCGTGACGAGCTTGGTGATGTTCGTGCGGCTCACGAGATGGCAAGGGATCTACACGGGCGACGAGCCTCTAGTGTGGGTGTTGCACGTTGGTTTCGCTTGGCTGCCTCTGGGCGTCCTCATGCTAGCCGCTGCCTCGCTCGACTTGCTCCCCGCTTCCGCGGGCATCCACGCGCTGACGAGCGGCGCCATCACGACGATGATCGTTGCAGTCGCCAGCCGTGCAGCCCTCGGTCACACCAATCGCTCGCTCGAAAGCCACCCGATCTTGACTGCCTCGTTCGTGCTAATCACGCTGGCTGCAATCTTCCGGGTGGCTGCGACCTTCGGACCGGGTGCGCGCGTTTTGCTGGCCCTGTCCGCGATCGCCTGGTGCTTGGGGTTCGCGTGCTTCGGTTGGCGCTACCTCCCCATCCTCACGCGTCCAAAGGTTCAGCGACCCGGCTCCCTCCCTACCGTCTGAGAGTCACCGTCGCGGAAGCACGACGGTGAACACCGTTCGTCCTGCCTGCGATTCCACGTCGATCCGGCCTCCGTGCTCCGTGATGATCCTCTGCGTTATCGCGAGTCCAAGTCCGGTGCCGCCATGCTTCCGCGTGTAGTAGGGCTCGAAGATCGCTTCGATCTGGTCGGTGGGAATTCCGGGTCCGTTGTCTTCTACGCGGATGTACGCTGTGTCGGCGCGACCTTCGAGACTCATTCGCACGAGTGCCCCGCCGTGAGGGTGAGCAGAGCATGCGGCATCTCGCGCGTTCTGCAGCAAGTTGTGCAGCACCTGTGTGATCTGATCGCTGTCGACCGAGGCCACAACGGGAGCATCGGGGAGCTCGAACCTGACCGGCGCTTCGCCCTCGGCGTGAAGCGCCGCCGCCTGGGCAAGGACTTCTCCGAGGTCGGTGGCTCTTCGTTGCGGCGCCGGTAGTCGCGCGAATCGACTGAATTCATCCACGATTGCTCGCAGGCGATCGACTTCTTGAAGAATGATCCGCGTCGACTCATCGAACATCGCGTCGAAATCCTCGTGCGAACGTTCATGAGCTTTGCGCAGTGTTTCAATCGACAAGCGGATGGGAGACAATGGGTTCTTGAGCTCGTGCGCCAAGCTCTTCGCAATGTCTTGCCACGCTGCGATTCGCTCGGTTTGTCTGAGCTGTTCCCGCGCGTCCCGCAGGTCGCGTGTCATTCGATTGAACGCCGTTGCAGTCGCGGGAAACGCCCCCCCGAAGCCATCTCTCAGGGTCGTGTCGAAATCACCGCGACCGACTCGAGTCGCGGCTTCTGTGAGCTCGTCGACCGATGATCGCAACCATCGATTGAGATACCCTCCAAACAGCAAGGCAAGGCCCAGTGCGAGAACGGCAACGGAAACGGCCCACAAGAGAAGAGGGGGGCCGCGCCGGTCGACCCCGAGCCTCCAGACCACGAGGTTCTGCACCACGCCCTCAGCGTCCCCAAGCTCGGCGACGATCTCGTCCCCCTTCAAAGCCTCTCGGCCAATCACCAGCTGCCTGGGATCGAGGCTACGAAGCTCGGAGAAGCGATGCCCTCCGACAACGGTGACTTCCGCACCTCCCCGAGCGATCGAGCACGAGCGCAGCACGAAGCTCTGATGTTCTTGATCGCCGAGTGAAAAAACAAACGCACGGTCGTGCGCTGTCCTCGCCTGGCGCATGAGCTCCGCGCCGTCGCGGCCGAGAGTGCCGTTGCGATGACCGCTGGCGATCACCTCGCCACTCAGCGAATCCAATACCCAGAGCACCTGTAGCCCCGCCGCCTGCATCGCGCCGCGAAGGAGGCGCTCGTAGTCGATGTCCGGCGGCGTTTCTCTTGCGCGATCGTCGAGAAGCGTGTCGATCACCAAGTCGTCGCGACAGAATCGGTCTATTGCAATCTTCCGTCGTTCGTCGAGCTGGTTCAGTTGCATCCGGGCCAGCGCCGCTTCGCCCGACTCTCCCGCTGCACCCCATTGCGAAACTCCCAGCCAGACGAGCGCTGTCAGTGCGACGGGAAACGTTGCAGCCAGCGCGAAGAGAATGACCACGCGCGTGCCAAATCGGTTCATGGCGGAGCTACACCGCCGAGCACGCGCTCTTCGCGGGACGGTCGAGGTCGATTGGCCGCGGCCCCGGCATCCTCTTCATCGTACTGCTCCATCAAGAATCGGTTCGGGTCGGCGACATCGGGAGGCCTTGCGACCTCGCGTGGTGCCGTGCCGGTGAGAAAGACCTCCTCGAAGGCGTCTTCCTGACCTTCGTAGGCCAGAAGGCCCGACGCCGGGTCGATTCGCGCGACGATCACCCCGCTCGGCATGGCGAAATCGGTATCTTTCGGGGTCTGGTCCGCTGCCTCCATCACGTCGATCCAAATCGGGAGCGCCGTTCTGGTGCCGGATTCCCTCTTCCCAATCGATCGCTGATCGTCGAATCCGACCCAGACTCCGGCTACGACCGACGGCGAGTAGCCAACGAACCAGGCATCATGTGCCTCGTTGCTGGTGCCGGTCTTGCCGACAACCGCGCGCTCCAAGCGTTGGGCCGGGACGCCAGTCCCTTCGGTCACGACGCTTCGAAGCATGCTCGTAATCACGTACGCCTCGTCCGGCGACATCACGTCGCGAGCAGGCTCGTCCGGCTCGAGCGGCACGCGGGTACCATCGGGTGCAACGATTCTCGTGACGACCCGAGTAGGGGCCCATCGCCCACCGGCGGCGAACGTCGCATACGCGTTGGCGAGCTCGACCGGCCTCACGCCGCTCGCTCCGAGCGCAAGAGCCATGTCTTCCTCGAGCTTGGTAGTGATCCCGTCTTGCCGTGCGAACTCGGCAACGTCGTGAACGCCGATGTCTTCCACCACCCGGATCGCGACCATGTTGATCGAGCGTGCGAGAGCTTCGCGGAGCCGGACTGCGCCCTGGTAGTTCCATTGCTCGTAGTTTCGCGGCTTCCACTCGTCATATACCGCCGGCGCGTCCACTACCATCGACGCTGCGGTAAAGCGGCGCGACTGAATCGCGCGGGCATATACGATTGGTTTGAAAGTGCTCCCTGGTTGCCGGATGGCCTGCGTTGCGCGGTTGAACCCGCTCAGTGCAGCGTAGCCGCCGACCAGTGCGAGCACGGCACGCGACCTCGGTTCGATGACAACCACTGCACCTTCCGGACCTCGCTCCAGGCGAACCACGGCCGGATCTTGATCATCATCGTCGCCCATCTGAGTGATCGACACGGGCAGCAGGTCGCCCTTCTTGGCGAAGCCCGTCGGTTTGCGCCCGTCCGGGTTGTATCGTGCCGCGTCGCGCATCCTCAGGACTGCCGAATGCCCTCCCACATCGAGCCAGATCTTCTCGTTCTCGTCGTCCGCGTCCATCACCCGCGCAACGTACGTTCGGCCCATGCGGAGCGTCTCCTGCGCTTTGGACGGCTTCGGTCCGCTCTTCCGTTGCGTCCGGCGAAACGGTCCTCGATAGCCTTGCCGCTCGTCGATCGCGCGTAGTCCGCGTTGAAGGGCCTCTCTCGCCCGCATCTGGAGAGACAGATCGATCGTCGTGTAGACCTTGTACCCGCCTTCCCCCATGGCGTCCTCTCCAATGGCCGCGTTCAGGGCTGCCCGCGCGATGCTCAGCACCTCGGGCGCATTGCCCGCACCCTCGGGCAACGCAGTCGGTTCGACTTTCTCCTTGATCGCAGCTGCGATCGTAGCTTCGCTCAAATCGGGCCAGTATGTCTCTCGCTTCGCCAGCAGTTGCGATAGAACGTACTCCTGGCGTCGTTTGGCAGCCTCGGGGTGGCTTCGAGGAGACAGACGTGCCGGCGCCTGCGGAATCCCGGCCAACATCGCCGACTCTGCCAAGCTGAGATCACTCGCGTTCTTCGCGAAGTAGTAACGGGCAGCTTCTTGGATCCCGTAGCGCCCATGGCCGAAGTTCACGAGGTTCAGATACAGATGCAGAATCTCGTCCTTCGACAGCTCGTTTTCCAGCCGGCGCGCCAAGATCAGCTCGCGCACTTTGCGCGAGAGCGTTCGTTCTGGTGTGAGGAGCATCAGCTTCACCACCTGCTGGGTGATCGTACTGCCTCCTTGGGCCGCTCGTCCTGCGACGATGTCTCGACCCACCGCGCGGAGGATCCCTCGATAGTCGAGTCCTTCGTGCTCGTAGAAGTCCGCGTCTTCCGCGGCAAGCACCGATAACACGACGTTTCTCGGTACCTGCGACATCGGGATCACCGTTCGACGCTCGGCGAACATCTCCCCGATCACCTTGCCATTTCGGTCATAGACCCGTGTCGTCTGCGGTGGCTTGAAGTCCCGTAGGGAGCTCACTGCCGGCAGGTCTCGGCTGAAGTAGGCGTAGGCGCCCATGAGCAAGAGCGCACCCACGATGAGCATCGCCCCGACCAGCTTCAAGAGAGCTGAGCTACCGCCCGTTGACCGCTTCTTGCGCTTGCTCGGCTTGCGCTTCTTCTTTTGGGTTCGCTTCCCTGCCATCTCGTCCGTCGGCGCCTATAGCATCCCCTGCTTCGCGCCTGAGCCCTAATTCATGACAGCCCGGGGCGCCTAATCATTCCCGATGAATTTCTCGATCAATTGGCCCGCGTTCCTCACTGAATTCATTAGGAATCTCGCTTCGAGCTCTCGGCACCGCGCATCCGGAAGGCGCGCTCGGCCGTCGCCAGCCAGGGTCTGCATGGTGATCGCGGCCGCGACCGAGATGTTCAGGCTTTCGACGAACCCGCACATGGGGATCGAGAACGTTCCGTCGGCGAGATCCTGCATTTCCGGTGAAACGCCGCGGTGCTCGTTTCCGAATACCACCGCGAGGCGAGGCGCCACGCGCAGGTCCTCGAGGCGGGTCTCGCCGCCCATCGCTGCGACGAAAATGGCGTAGTTTTCGTCTCTGAGACGGCGCGCGCAGGCGTCGGCCGTCTCGTAGCGCACGACGTCCAGCCATCGGTGAGTGCCTTTCGAAACACCTCGCGAGGCTCGAAAACCCTGCTCGCCAACGATCACGTGAACCCTCTGCACCCCAAACGCATCGGCACTTCTCAACACGGCGCTCGAGTTGTGCGGATCGGCGATGCGATCGAGTACCAGGACCAAGTTGTCCGTTCGCGATCGCGCGACGTCTTGGATCCGCTCCAGGCGCTTGGAGGTGACCACTTTGGAGAGGGCTTCGATCACGACTTCCGCAGGGTGCTCCAGCCGCGGAGGGCCCTCGACCTCAATTGCGTCTGGATCGTCGGCGCGCACCTACTGGGAGGTCTTCTTCGGGTCGACGATGACGCCCACGACGAGCGTTCCACCTTGATACGTCTGCCCCGCAACGAAGAATGGGTCACCCGCCGAGGCGACTACCTGCAGCAGGGGTAGGTAGTCGGACTTGTCCGGTCTGTTAATTGCCGCCTTCACCTTGTAGCGACCGTCGGGCATCACCCGGAGAAGGGTGAGCTTCACCCTGCGGCCGTTGGGCAAGGAAACCAACGCGTCTTTTCCTGGGGTGAGCGTGAGCTTTGGGCGGGACAAGATCTGCATCGAGCGGAAGGAATTGAATGGTGGCCTGCGCAATGCGGTCAGCTTCTTCAGCTCGGGATCGATTTCGCCCGGCTCCTCCTTGGCGAGTACGACCAAGACCTCGGCCGGCACACTCGAGGTCGAGTCGCGATCGGAGCGCACTGAGGAGCTTCCCTGGGCCGAGGCGTTGGAAGCTCCCAGCAAAACTGCGATCATCGCCAAGTATCGAATGAGACTCATTGAAGCCCTACCTCTCCGTCGTCGATCCAGACCACGGCAAGAGATTCACCAGCACCGCCCTCGACCTCGAAGATCGTCCCGGTGTTCGTCCCGAAATCCACCTCGAGCACCTCGGAACCGCGGGTGCGAACTTCTGCCGTCACGCCGCTCGGGTCCTGATGCGTCTCCGGCCAGGCCATGACCGTCAAAAAGATCGCGGCGGCGGCCGCGAACCCCGTTGCTACTGCACCCCAGACACGACGTTCGCGGCCGCCGGGGACCGAGTGAAGTGGGGGCTTTGCCTGTCTTGCCGGCTCGATCGGAATCACCGGTGCGCTGACCTCGGCTTCGATTCGAGCGAAAAGCGAATCGGAGTCGATCTGGCCCGACCAGTCGGCCGAAGCCGTTTGCATCGCCTCGCGGATCTGAGCCCATTCGCGGATCTGCGCCATTCCCTCAGGTGTGCTCTCGAGGCTGCGGCGCAGCGCCGCCTCTTCCTCGGGAGGGAGCTCCCCATCGAAGAACATCTGAAGTTTTTGGTCCTCTGGTTTCGGGCTCTCCATAGTCAATCCTCGGAAACCGCTTCCCCGGAAAGATAGGGGGCAAGGGAGTCCTGCATCTTTTTTCTAGCGTGGAACAGACGACTCATGACCGTGCCCTTGGGGACCTCCAGTACTTGTGCCATCTCTTCATAGCTCATCCCCTCGATCTCGCGGAGCACAATCACGGCTCTGTGATGCTCGGGGAGCCCCTGAAGCGCCGTCTCGATGGCGCTTCCAAGCTCCCGGCGCAGTGCTGCCTTTCCGGGATTTGCGTCGGTGATGTTCGGTACGAGCGCCCCGTCTCCGGCGACGTCGCTTTCTTCGTGCAAATGGCGTTCGTCGAAGTCCAAGCTCTTTCGCCTGCTGGTGCGCCGGACGTGGTCGATCGATGCATTCATGACGATACGATAGAGCCAGGTGTAGAAGCTCGAGCTTCCTTCGAACTTGTGTATGTTCTTATGGACCTTGACGAAAGCCTCTTGAACGGCATCGAGAGCGTCGTCTTGGTTTTTGACCACGCCCATGGCCACGGCAAAGGCCCGCCGATGATACTTGTCGAAGAGCACTCGGAAAGCCGCCGAATCTCCAGATTGAACGCGCCGTACCAAGTCATGGTCGCCCTTCTTGGAGGACTCATCTGAGGACTCCTCAGGTTTGGACGCACTGGACAGCGGTTGATTCACCCAAGATCCTCGACGTTTCCAAGGGGTTAGTCGCCGTCGCGACCCACGCTTGGAGGTGTACGCGCAAATGGGGTTGAAGGCCAGTCTTCGAGCTGGCCCGGGCCGCTCTAGGAGGCATTTCGGCTGGTTTTCCGCGCGCGGGCAGCTACGGTTTTGCGGTGCTGGACCTGAGCTCTCTGAATTCTCCTCAGCGCGAGGCAGTTGTTCACGAGGGCGGACCGCTCGTGGTCTTCGCCGGTGCCGGAAGCGGCAAGACACGGGTCATCACGTTTAGGGTGGCGCACCTGATCTCCGAGCACGGCGTCGCGCCCTGGCGGATCCTCGCGGTCACCTTCACCAACAAGGCTGCAGGCGAAATGCGACAGCGGCTGCTCGACTTACTCGGAGAGCAGGGGTCCGCCGTCCAGGTCGGGACGTTTCATGCGACCTGCGCCCGACTGCTCCGGCGCCATGGTGAGAGCTTCGGGCTCTCAAAGGACTTCACGATTTACGACGATCAAGACCAGCTCGCGCTCGTCAGGCGGGTTTTGCGCGACCTGGGTCTCGACGAGAAGCGATATCAGCCAAAAGCGATGGCAGGTCGCATCAATCGCGCGAAGCAAGAGGTTCAAGGGCCCGAAGACATCGAAACGCCAGACGCCTGGTCGGAGATCGTGCGTCGTGTGTACACAGCCTACGAAGAACGCCTTCGCAAGGCCAACGCGCTCGACTTCGGTGACTTGATCTACCGTACGGTGCGCGGCATCGAGTCCGAAGAATCCTTCCGCAATGCCGTCGTAGGCCGCTTCTCGCACGTATTGGTCGACGAGTTCCAAGACACCAACCACGCACAGTTTCGGCTGGTTCGTTTGCTCTCGGAAGGACATCAAAATCTTTGCGTCGTCGGTGACGACGATCAGAGCATCTACCGTTGGCGCGGTGCCGACCGCCGAAACATCCTGGATTTTCGGGCCTCGTTTCCCGACGCGAGGCTGGTCAAACTCGAACAAAACTATCGCTCCACGCGGCGAATCCTTCGGGCCGCCAACGCGGTCATCGCGAGAAATACCGATCGCGAGCCGAAGGAGCTCTGGACCGACAATCAAGAGGGCGATGCGATCCTGGTCGTTCGTACCATGGACGAACGCGATGAGGCCCGGCTCGTCTTACGGGGAGTTCGAGAGCTCATTTCGCAGGGGCACCGCCTGTCTGACGTCGCGGTATTCTATCGAACCCACGCGCAATCACGGGTCATCGAAGAGTCGCTGCGGAGCGCCAACATCGGATACCGCATCGTGGGCGGGATGCGATTCTACGATCGAGCGGAGGTGAAGGACTTGCTCGCGTATTTGCGCGTCATGACCAATCCGGCCGACGACATGAGTCTACTGCGGATCATCAACACGCCAACGCGGGGCATCGGAAAGACCACCATCACGCGTCTTCTGGATTCCGCCGCCGCATATGGGCAGAGCCTGATGGATCTTCTTGGTGACGACGCGACGCTCGACCAGTTTGGGAGCGCCGCACGCAAACGGCTCAATGCGTTCCACGGTCTAATGTCCGGCTTGCGAGAGGTTGGAGCGTCTGGAGCGCCGCTCGGAGAAGTCGGCGCTGAGCTGGTCAATCAATGCGGATACGGCGAGATGCTTCGGCACGACGACACGCCGGAGGCCGATGCTCGGTACCAGAACGTTCAGGAGCTCGTGGCGTCCATGGACGAGTTCCAGCGTGAGCGGCCCGATGGCACGCTGTCCGAGTTCCTCGAGAACGTGACCTTGCAGACTTCTGCCGATGAACAGGAGGGGGGCGATCGCGTCACCTTGATGACCGTGCACGCGGCCAAGGGCTTGGAGTTTCCGGTTGTGATGGTCACGGGGCTCGAGGAGCAGGTCTTTCCATTCAAAGGCATCGATCCCTGGGAAGATCCCGAGGAGCTCGAAGAGGAGCGCCGTCTCGCGTATGTGGCGTTCACCCGCGCCGAGCAGCGCTTGGTGCTCAGCTTTGCCGCCGTCCGACGAATCTTCGGACAGCAGCGCGTCGGCATTCCTTCGCGGTTCCTCACGGAGCTTCCCAATGAAGACATCGAGTGGATCGGTCACCGGTCGACGTCGCCAGGTCTAGGTCCTTCGACCGAGTCGCGAGGGCGCGAACCGAGCGAGAGCTACGTGGACTACAGCGAGGGCTCCGACTTGATGGAGGTCGAGGGGCTGCGGCGGGGGACAGAGGTGCGGCACCCGAAGTTCGGCGTGGGAGAGGTCCAAGAGGTGATGCAGGGATCTCCCCCACGGGTTTCCGTGCGGTTCCCAGGATGGGGAACACGCAAGATCATCGCTTCCTACTTGGAGCCCGCATAGGCAGACTGGGATTCTGTTCGAGTCGGCGCGGGGCAGGGCCTCTCTGCGTGACGATAGGGCCTAGCTACCCGCGTCGGACTTGGTCGGCTTGGTCGGCTTGGGGCTCGCTGGCGCTGCGGGAGCTGAGGCCGAGCTCGATTCCTTGCTCTTTGAGCTGCTTTCGCTTCGGTTCGATGGTCCGGAGTAGAGGTCAGA
>DASRZF010000254.1:0-14804 GCA_035686645.1 Polyangiales bacterium | reverse complement strand
TGATCGCAGCCCAAGCCCAACGATGGCAAGGTCGCTGTGCCGTTCGAGTCGTCTGCCTTCTTACAGCTCATGGCAAGTGCCGCGACGAGGATCATGAAAGCGGTCGTATTGGCCTGCATATTTGAACTCGGTTCCCGGGGGTGGATTCGAACCACCATTCACAGGTCCAAAGCCTGTTGTCCTGCCCTTAGACGACCCGGGAGCGTCCCTCCTAATAACACGCATGAGCGGCTCCTCAAGCGTCGGCAGCTGGGGCTTGCGGGAGGCCCGGCATTAGTGCGATACCCCGGGGCCATGAACCGCTGGGGTGTGTTTCGGTGAGCGACGATCCGAATTATCCGAACTGGTTGCTCTGGTTCTCCGAGCACGGAGTTCGTATTCTCATCCTGCTGGCGATCGCGTTCATGGCCTTCGTCTATACGCGCAGCCGCAGCAACACCGAGGCGCGGCTCCATGCGATCGAAGATAGCGTGCAGTACGAGGCTCCGCGCTCCTATACACCGCCCAATTTGGAAGCCTACGCAGCGAAGGGGATCAGTACGCGTTCGTTGCCGGTCCACCAGGCCGCCTATGTTCCGGTCTACTCCCACATTTACTACGACGGTGGCCGTCCCTACCTCCTCGAGGCGACGCTGAGCATCCGGAACGTGGATCCGAAGCGTCCCGTTTATGTGAGCGCGGTGGAGTACTACGATACCAATGGCAAGCTCTCGAGGAAGCTGATCGACCGCTTGATCATGCTCGGACCGCTCCAGACGATCGATTTTCTAATTGAGCGGCACGACGTGACCGGCGGATCGGGAGCGAACTTCATCGTCGAATGGCACGCGTCGACCCATGAGACGCACACTCCGCTCATCGAAGCCGTGATGGTTGGCCGCTCGGGCACCAACGCCATTTCGTTCGTTCGAAAGAGTGAATCCCTGCCGCAGTGGATGTCGGATTAGGCGAGGCTCAGCCGATCGTGGAAGAAGAGCTTTGCTGCCGGAAACGCGATTAGGAACACCACGAACATGCAAATGGCAATCGTGAACAAGACCTTGGGCTCATCACCGAAGTTCGCGGTGGCGATCGTCGCGGCTGCGCCGATGTTTCGAGCGGTCGTGATCAAGCCCAGTGTCACCTTGCTCTTCTCGCCGCCGGGGCCGAGCACATAACCGACGCCAAACGTGATCAGTGTGAGTGCGATTGCCGAGGTGATCGCGCCGGTGCCTACGGTCGCGCCCAGGTCCTCGTGGTGTAGAACGATGGCGAGCACGATGAATACCAGGAGCGAGAGGTTGACCACGAGATTGGCCGGCTTGAGTAGCTTGGCCGCCAACGACTGGCTGAATTGTCGGATCGAGAATCCAATCACCAAGGGCAAGAACATCTGCAAGAGGAGTGGCTTTGCGATCTCCCAGATCCCAATCTTCGTCCCAGGGACCAAGAACGGAAGGACGAGCGGCATCAAGACGATCGTGAGTAGGGTGAGGAGGATGGTGATGCCGATCGAGGTCGGAACGTCGGCGCCGGCCATGCTCACCAACTTCGGCGTGTACGGTGCTCCGGCTGCAAAACCGTAGAGCAAGACACCGATCATGAACGGGCGCTCCAGCGGAAACAGGACGCTCATGCCATACACGACGAGCGGCGCTAGAACGATGTTCGCGAGCAGTGCCCTTACCAGGACCGGACGATTCTTGAGCGGCTCCAATGCCTGCGCCAACGTGACCTCGAGCCCAGCCACGAAAAGCACTCCGCCGATGAAGAGCGCAATCGAGAGATCCAGCACTATCTTCAAGGCCTCATGCATCGATGCGTCGGCGCTTTGTTACACCAGCGTTGCTACCGATGGCAACGACCTTGACGATCTAGCAGGTGCCCTTGCTTCCCCGAACGGCCTGAGGCTGCTACCGTTGACCCGGTCATGACGACATTGGTCCGTGCTGGCCTGCTGATGGGCGCCATCATCATCGTGACCCTTTGCGGATGCGACCGGGAGCGGGCGATGCCAGCGGGCTATCAGGGGATCGTCGAGCACGACGATCGCCACCTCGGTTTCCGTGTCGGAGGACAGCTTCGCGAGATTCGCTTCGATCGAGGTGACATCATCGAAGAAGGCGCCGTGATCGCGATCCTCGACGACACGGCTGAGCTACCGATTCTCCTGGCTCGTGAAGCTGAGCTCGCCCGGGCTCGAGCCAATGCGGCCCTCGTGTACGCCGGGCCACGGGTCGAGGAAGTCAGGTCCACGATGGCAGAGCTAGACGGTGCACGCGCGGCGCTTCATGAAGCCCGAGCCAACCTCGATCGCCACCGAAATCTACCCAAAGAGGCGGCGACCGCTCGTTCGCTAGTCTCGGAGCTCGAAGCCGCGTACGCGCAGTCCAAAGCTCAAGTTCGTGTACTTCAGGAGCGCCTCAAACAGCTCCGCATAGGAGCACGGCCTGAAGAGCTCGCGGCTGTCGATGCCGAGGTAACCGCGGCCGAGGCGGCTGTCGAAGCAGAGAGGGAGAGACTGGCTCTCTACTCCATGGAGGCTGCCGAGCGCGTGACCGTGCTTGACGTCCCAGTGAGAGTTGGTGAGGTGGTTGCCGCTGGTGCAACGGTCGCTACGGTTGCCGATACGACGCATCCTTACGTCGACGTCTTCGTGCCACAGCAAGCACTGACAGGCTTGCGCGTCGGCTTGCCCGCGAACGTTCGAGTGGATGAGCACTCCGAGTTGTTCGATGGGAAGATCGAGCACGTTGCACCGACGACCGAGTTCACACCGCGGTTTCTCTTTTCGCCCACCGAGCGCGCCAATCTCGTCGTTCGTGTTCGAGTTCGTATCGATGATCCAGAAGAGCGACTCCATGCGGGTGTGCCCGCGTTCGCCACCTTTCAGATGCAGGAACCATAACCGTGGACGATCCCGTGGTCGTCGAGGGGCTCTCCCGTCATTTCGGAAAGCTCCTAGCGGTGAGCGATGTGAGTTTCCGAGTCCACCGTGGTGAGATTTTCGGACTGCTCGGGCCCAACGGCGCGGGCAAGTCGACGACGCTCCGGATGCTCTGCGGGATCCTCGATCCAAGCGCCGGCCGAGCCACTGTCGTGGGGTTCGACGTTGCGAGCCAGCCGGAACGAGTCAAGCAGAACATCGGCTACATGACTCAGCGCTTCAGCCTCTACGAAGATCTCACGGTCGAGGAGAACCTGCGTTTCTATGCGGGTATCTACGGCCTTGGGCGCGCCGAGCGCCGCGTCCGCGTTCCCGAGGAGCTCGTTCGCTCAGGGCTCGACGACCGTCGCCATCAGATCGCCGGAACTCTGTCCGGGGGCTGGAAACAGCGGCTCGCTCTCGTCTGCGCGACAATCCACCAGCCTCCATTGCTGTTTCTCGACGAGCCCACCGCGGGCGTGGACCCGGTGAGCCGTCGAGAGTTCTGGGCCCACATCCATCGCATCGCCGCCGGCGGAACCACGGTGATGGTGACGACTCACTACATGGACGAGGCAGAGCGCTGTCATCGGCTAGCATTCATTTTCAGAGGCACTCTGCTCGATCTCGGCACGCCTTCAGAGGTCATCGAGCGTCGCGAAATTCGCATCGCCATCATCTCGACTTCGGACGCAGCCGCGGCAATGGATCTCCTGACTTCGCACCCGAGCGTAGACGAGGTCGCGCCGTTTGGGGACAGTCTCAGAGTGGCCACGCTCGGTGGTGTAGATCCGGTGGCGCTCAGTCACGAAGTCCTCGGAGGAGGTCCCGGCGTTCGCGATGCCCGAGAGATCGTCCCCAATGTCGAAGACGCGTTCGTCGCGATGGTGCACAGCGAGGCACGGAGCGGAAGCAGCGTATGAACCGAATGTTTGCGATCGCGTGGAAGGAGATTATCCAAGCACGTCGAGATCGTCTCACCATGGGGATGATGATCGGCATTCCGATCATCCAGCTGCTGTTGTTCGGCTATGCGATCAACACCGATGTCCGCAACATCGCGACCGTGGTCTACGATCAGGATCATTCCGAGGAGTCCCGCGGCTTCGTCCGGCGCATGGAGGCGACACGCTTCTACGAAGTCGTCGGTTACGTGGAAAGCTACGAGCAAATCGGCGTGGCGCTGCGTTCTCGCCAGGCCATGGTAGCGCTGGTCGTTCCCCCGCGATTCGGGGCGGAGGTCGAAGCCGGAAGGATGGCTCAGCTACAACTCGTGGTCGACGGCTCCGATCCACAGGTCGTCGCGAGCGCGACCAATACTGCAATGTCGCTTGCCGCGGCACGTTCTTCCGCTCTCACCGTCGAGCGACTGCAACGTTTGGGACAGCCCGCATCGATATCATCGCAAGTAATCGCCCTAGAGCCGACGACTTGGTACAATCCCGATCTTCGCACCGCGGTGTTCATCGTGCCCGGTTTGGTGGGTGTAATCCTCACGATGACCTTGGTGATGTTCACCGCCATGGCGATCGCTCGGGAGCGCGAGCGCGGAACGCTCGAGCAGCTGATCGTGTCTCCGATTCGCAGCGGTGAGCTGACCATCGGCAAGATCCTTCCATACATTGCCGTGGGATACTTGCAGATGTCACTGATTTTGGTCGTGGGGTCTTGGGTTTTCGCAGTGCCAATCGTGGGGTCCGTCGCCCTTCTCTATGGGCTCTCCGTGTTCTTCATCGCTGCGAGTCTCGCCGTTGGGCTCTTCTTTTCCACGCTCGCGAAAACTCAGCAGCAAGCGATGCAGATGTCGTTCTTCTTTCTGCTTCCAAACATCCTGCTGTCTGGTTTCATGTTTCCCTGGGAAGCGATGCCGGCACCCGCCCGTTGGTTGTCCATGATGCTTCCTCTGACGCACTACCTTCGAGTGATTCGCGGGATCGTGCTCAAGGGAGCCTCCTTCATGGAGCTCCGCTCCGAGCTCGTTTGGCTCGCCGGATTAACCCTCTTTCTGACCATCGTCGTCTCCGCGCGCTTCAAGAAGAAGCTCGACTAGAACGATGAGCCGGGGGTCTCGAGGAACTCCCGCTCCTCGGGAGTAGAGGCTCGTCCCAGGGCGTCGTTTCGGTGTGGGTATCGTCCGAATCGCTCGATGATCGCTCGATGACGGTTCGCGAAGTCGAGATAGTTCCTCGCATCGACTTGGAGATGCTCGGGTGCGTCTTCGGCCAGGGTCTCGAACATATCGAGGCACCGCATCTGGTCATCCATCGACTCACTGTGCTCGAGCGGTAAGTAGAAGAAGACGCGCTCGTCGAATCCTAGCTCCATGTCAAACCCCGAATCTAGACCTTCGTAACAGACGTCTCTGGCGAGCTCGTCGGCTTCGAACATCTTCGACGTGCCACGAAACATGTTTCGCGAGAACTGGTCCAAGACAATGATGTAAGCCAGAGCTCCATGCGCCGTGTTTCGCCACGCCTCTCGCTCCCCATCTACGACGGCCTCGTAGTCGTCGAGGAACTGGGCCTTGACGGTCTCGTCGAATGCGTCGGACTTCGCCCACCATCGCTTCCGCTGGTTGGGGCTCGCACAGCCGTGCTCGTCGAGCTCGCCGAACCAGAAATCCAGGATGTCTTGAATACGTTCACTCATCTCCGCTCGCTCTCCGAAGTGATTCTATAGCATCGAGAAAAACCCGTGCCTTGAGCTCGGTTTCCTCAACCTCGCGACCCGGGTCGCTCGCTTCGACGATTCCGCCGCCCGCCCAGTACGTGACCTTTCCTTTTGCGACCGTAGCCGTTCGAATAGCAACGGCGAGCGAGATCCCACCGTCGTGGTCGATGAAGCCAATCGCCCCGCAATAGATGCCGCGAGGGTGTTCTTCGAGCTCTTCGATGATTTCGACCGCGCGGACTTTCGGTGCACCGGTGACGCTCCCTGGCGGGAAAGTCGCTTCCAGAATGCTTTCGAGCGAGACATCGGGTCTCGTCACGCAACTGACCGTGCTCACGAGATGATAGAGGCCTGTGAACGGTTCCACGATCAGCGGAGCGTCGACCTTCACCGTTCCCGTCTCTGCGACGCGGCCCAGGTCGTTGCGCATGAGATCCACGATCATCGAATGCTCGGCTTGCTCCTTCGGATCGGCGCGCAGTCGTTCGGAGGCTCCGTCATCGGTTGCTTCGCGCCGAATCGTCCCCTTGATCGGACGGGTCACGAGGGTCTTGCTCTCGGCGTCCCAGTGGATGAAGCGCTCCATCGTGCAGGCCAGCACCGAATGGTCACCGGCGTCGAGGTACATTCCGAGCGGCACTCGGCTGGCAATTCGCATCGCCGTCCAGAGCGCGAGCGCGTCGCCCTCAAAAGCCGCCGACCATTGTCTCGCGACGTTTACTTCATAGACTTCGCCCATCGAGATGTAGTCGAGCGCGCGCTCGATCGCATTCTGGTGCGACGCGGCATCGTCGACTTCAACTGGACCGATCTTGGTGAGCGAACCCTCACGATCGACGAGGCCTCGCAGCCGTCCGAGAAACTCGTCGCAGGCATTTTGGTCATCGCCGACGATCCAAGCTTTGTTCTGCTCGTGATCGATCGCGATGAGGGCAGAGTATCGTCGAAACAAAAGCACTGGCTCGCGCTCTCTTTCAAAGCGAGGCTCTCCTCGTGGAGGCGCGCACCAAGCTGCGTCATATGCGATGTAGCCAATCCACGCCGGTACTTCGCAAGGCTTCGGCCCCTGATCGTTCACCACCGCCTCGGGCCGGCTCAAACCGCGGAGGGCGGAAAAAGGAGCTTCAGCCCCGAACTCGACCCGGATCTCGTCGCATGGCCACGCGGCAATGAACGAATAGCGCCCGTCTCGCGCCTCGCTTCGATTCGAATCCAGCCAAGCGAAGCCGGGCTCTGCGCTCAGTCGTCGCGCGACAGCCAGCTCTTCTATCGAAGCGACGTCTTCGGCCCACACTCCGCTGCTCTACTTGCCCGCCGTCGAGCCTTAAAGCAACCTCAGCGCGTGTTTGGCCGATTGCCGTTGCTTGGATTGCTCTCAATCTCAGTCTTTGGGTGCAACGATAGTGTCGAGCAGTTCGTGTTCGAGGCGGTCATCGTCGACGGCGAGGGTGGAAACCCGGCGGCCGGGACTGACGCGACAACCCTTCGAGTTGGCATACAGGAAGGCGAGCTCGCGCCGGTAGAGTACGAGTACCCAATCACCGAAGGCGATTTCGAAGGGGTGCTAGAGTTCCGTGTCTTCGCGGCGCCAACGCGGGTACGGGTTGAAATCGAGGGCGCGACTACCGAGCTCTTGACTGCGCCGCCCGCGTTTGTTCCCGGTGCGAGCGCGGGGTTCATGCGGGTCGTGACCGCTGCGCCGTCATCGTGCGAGCGCGTCTTGCTCAACAGCATGGAAGCGCCTCGCGCTTTCTTCGGCATGGTGCAGTCCGGTACTTTCGCGCTCCTGGTGGGTGGGGCTAGCTCGACCGATGCCCAGGTCGAGTACCTCGACGTGCTCGAATGGAAGTCGCATCTGTTCGAGGAAGAATTCTCTTTGTCCGAGCTCGGAGAGACGCGGGCCGCTTCGATCGATGAAGGCAAGATCTTGGTTCTTCCGAGCAACGCCTCGCCTTTCATCTTCGACATGTTCGACCCTACGCGGAGAATAACGGCCGTCATCCTGCACAACGGTGCCGGTACGCGCTCGGCTCTCGTATCCGTGCCCGGACTCGGTGCGATGGTAATCGGTGGGGAGGTATCGGGCGTGCCCCAGTCGACCGTGTCCCTGGTCGAGCCCGATGGAACCGTGGTCTCCCTTCGACTGAGCGTCCCGCGATCCGATCCGCAAGCGACGGCGCTTGGAATGGATGTTCTGGTCGCAGGGGGCGACGACGACGGGACAGCGGAGATCCTTCTCGAAGGGGAACAGGTTGGGCAATCGGTCGCCGGGGTCATGGACGGGGTTCGCAAAGCTGGCTTGCTCGTCGGCGACGGAGAGAATCGCGCCCTCTGGATGGGCGGCGTCGATGCGGACGCCGCCTTGCGGCAGGACACTCTGCGCTTCGATGATTGCCCTTCTGGTTGCACTGCGAGCGCGGGGCCCGCTTGGCCCACGGCACGTTTGGCAGCCCTTCAGCCGCAGCGAAGCCAGCTCGTCATTGGCGGAGAGGGCTCGTCGCGGGTTGATGAGGTTCGTTGGAGCGGCACAGACGTCGAAATCTCGCCGCTGCTGGACTTGAATGTTCCACGTGCCGGTGCCGGGGGGATCGTCTTGGAGAGCGGGGCGTTCATCGTCGCGGGTGGCGACGACGGTGTAAGCGTCCGGGACGATTTCGAGTTCTGCGTTCCCGCGGCGCTGGAACCGTTATAGAAGGTTGGGGTAGAGGCGCCCGAAGCTGATACCCTCGAACTTCCGGGGAAGATGTTGCGTAAGCTCGAGAAGTACGAAGTCCTCGATGAGATTGGCCACGGCGGAATGGCCACTGTTTATCGGGCGCGTGATAGCTCGCTCGACCGCTTCGTCGCTCTGAAGGTCCTGCATCCGCACCTGCAGCGAACCAGCGAAGCTCGTGCCAGATTCACGCGGGAGGCAAAGAGCGTCGCCAAGCTCAGGCATCCCCACATTCTCGAGATCTACGACTACAGCGGTGAATCCTCTGACGAGACGTACATCGCGGCGGAGTTGCTGACGGGTCCCACGGTGAAGGAATTCGTGCTGCGGCAGAAGGACCTGCCTCCCGAGATCGCTGCCGCCATCGCACTTCAACTCGCCGAAGCGCTGAGCGAGGCCCATGCGAAGGGAATCATTCATCGCGACGTGAAACCCGAGAACGTGATGATTCACGAGGACCGTTGCGTGAAACTCACGGACTTTGGCATTGCGCACATGGTCGATACACACACGTTCACGGCGACGGGACAGATCCTCGGCTCACCTGGTCACATGGCGCCGGAGCAGGTCGAAGGGGGCACTTGCGATGTGCGCAGCGACGTGTTTTCGCTCGGGACGGTCCTCTACTTCTGCGCGACCGGGCGGCTTCCCTTCATCGGTCGCAACACCCACCATCTCTTGAAGTTGCTGCTCGAGGGCGAGTACCCTGATGCCCTCCGGGTGCGACCTGAGATCGGCGCCGATCTCGCTGCCATCATCGACAAGGCGTTGTCGCGCAGACCTGCAGATCGGTATCAAAGTGCTTCGGCAATGGCCGAAGACCTTCGCGCATTTCTCGCGGCCATGGGTGTCGAGCAGCCGGACGAGACGCTCGCCCGCTACTTGGCCTCGCCGGACGATGTCGGCACCGAGATTCGAGAGAACTCGCTACAAAGGCTTCTCGCGATTGGCGCTTCGTCGGCGAAGGCAGGTGATGTCCTGAACGCACAGGCCGCCCTCAGTCGAGCGCTCGCCATCGATGATGGAAACGAGAGGGCACTGAAGCTCCTCGGCTCGCTGGGACGCCGCCGTCTTCGAAACGCACTGATCTTTCTCGTCGCTGCGATACTGCTTCTGAGCCTTGGCGGCGCTGCCTACGTGGCCTGGCTGCTTGAGCAAGGGGCCGTCCGTCCGGACAAGTCGCTCCCCGTGGCTGCGGACCCCGGCAGCGAATCGCAGGGCGATTTCGGCGGCAAAGCCAACGAACCGGCGCCGCCCCCGCCGGCTGACCCGGTAGATGGGTCCAAGACCTCGAGCGGGCGCAATGCCGAATCCGAAGATCTCGACCCCGGGTCGAGTGAACGCGACGGTGAGCAGAGTGCAGCGTCCAATGCGCCTCGCTGGGTCGTGTTCAAGCCGACACCGCCAAACGTATCGATCAGTGTCGATGGGAGCCCACTCAGGGCCTATGGTCCCGACTACCAAGGTGTTCGCCTAAAGGTTGGGAGTCACACATTTCGATTCGTCGGCGCAGAGGACTGTTGCGAGCAGCGCGTGGTGCGAAAGCGCATTCCCCCGGGCACCCGAGACTTCGAGCTGCCCGTGAAGCTTCGCTTCAAGCCGGCTACCCTGTACCTCAAAGGGCCCACGCAGGTCGATGCCACGGTGCAAATTACGCTTCCCGGGGGTCGCAAGGTCAGCGGTCGAATTCGTGAGATCTTCCGAATACCGATGCGTTCGCTGCAGACTTCTGCCGAGGTCAAGATTCGCGCGCCCGGGTATCGAACGTACAAGAGTGTCGTTCAGCTTCGCGCAGGCGGGGACTTGGTCGAGCACGCCTTCACGCTTGAGAGGGAAGGCGAAACCCCGTAGAACCCGCCTAAGGTGATGCGGCGCGCCTGGCTTTCCGGTTTGCTAGTCCTGTCGATGGCGGTGTACTCGCTTCCAGTCGCAGCGGACGAGCTTTCGGATTTTGAATCCGCTCGCCGCAACTACGACAAGCAGAACTACAGCAAGGCTGCCAGAGGACTCGAGTCCCTCGTCGGTGGGGCGGTTCCTCGGGCCAGCAATTCAGTCGTCCGGCTCGAAGCCCGGAAATACTTGGGCGCGACCTACCTCTTCCTCGGCAAAGACGAAGCGGCGCGCGAGCAGTTCAGGGCGCTTCTCGAGGAGGATCCCGCCTACGACATCGACCCGGTCGCCTTTCCAGAGGCCGTCGTCCAGACATTCCAGGAAGTTCAAACGGAAGTCGCTGCGGAACGCGCTCGCCAGGAGGCTCTCAGTGCGGCACGCAAGCAGCAAGAGCGCACGGAAGAGCTCGAGGCACTGATCCGCCAGCAAGAACGCATTGCGGCGCTCGAGGAGCTCGCCTCCACCGAGACGGTGGAGAAGGTGAATTCACGCTGGATCGCCGCGCTTCCGTACGGCATAGGACAGTTCCAGAACGAGAGTCGCAAGCTTGGAATCATGTTTGCCGTCACCGAAAGCGCCTTCACCGTCGCCGCGATCGCAACCTTCATCGGCCACAACTCCCTGCGAAACGAGAACCCGGCGCCGAGTGAAATCGAACGCGCTCAGCGAGTCGAGCGCGCACTTCGCATCGGCAATTGGGTAAGCGTCGGGGCCCTGGTGGGGTTTGGGTTGGCCGGCGTCATCGAAGCGGAAGTCCGATTCAAGCCCGTCATTCGAAGCACGAGGAAGAGGGACCTGCGCCCGGATGCCGAGTCAGCTGAGAGCAAGGGCCCACAAATTCGCCTGAATCTGGGCCTCACTGGTGGGAATTTTCGCTTGGATTTCTGAGTTTCGGGGCCCCCCCGGGCGATCGATGTCTCGGGATCATTCCTGCTAACCTCAGTCGAAAACCAGGCTCGCGGGAGGCGCAGAAATGTTAGTTATTTCAGATACTTGGGGCTTATCTCCAAATCCCTGAACACTTCGCTTGACAGCAGGACTTTCACGCCTATCCTTCCGTCCCTTTGACGCGTAGGGAAATGACGCGCGTTAGAGGATTTGTACGCTTTTTCGGATAGTTATGCCAACGATCAACCAGCTCGTCCGCAAGGGACGAAAACAGATCAAATCCAAAACGGACTCGCCGGCGCTTCAGCGGTGCCCGCAGAAGCGGGGTGTGTGCGTTCGCGTGTACACAACGACACCGAAAAAGCCGAACTCTGCGCTCCGCAAGGTCGCTCGCGTACGGCTCTCGAACGGCATCGAAGCCACCACGTACATTCCGGGTGAGGGGCACAACCTCCAAGAGCACTCCGTGGTGCTCATTCGCGGCGGCCGTGTGAAAGATCTTCCCGGCGTGCGTTATCACGTCGTTCGCGGCACGCTCGACGCCACCGGCGCAGCCGGCCCTTCCAACACCAACAAAGCGAACCGCGTCAACAAGCGGTCAAAGTACGGCGTCAAGCGCCCGAAGAACTGAGCAAGTCGAAGTCATGAGTCGTCGAGTCAGCGCACCCAAGAGACACATCATCCCCGACGCCAAGTACGGCGATCAGCTCGTGGCGAAGTTCGTCAACTCGCTGATGCTTGCAGGCAAGCGGTCGACGGCTGAGAAATGCCTTTATGGCGCCTTCAATATCATTGAAGAGCGCTACAAGGATGAGCCCCTCGACGTGTTCAAGAAGGCACTCGATGCCGTGAAGCCACGCGTCGAGGTGAAGAGTCGCCGAGTAGGTGGCGCGACGTATCAGGTTCCCGTCGAGGTTCGCTCGGACCGCCGCAACGCGCTCGCTATGCGCTGGCTCGTTCAGTACTCACGGGCACGAGGCGAGAAGTCCATGGAAGAGCGACTCGCCGCAGAGCTCATGGAAGCGTCTCAGGGCCGTGGCAACGCGGTGAAGAAGCGCGAAGACACGCACAAGATGGCCGACGCCAACAAGGCATTCGCCCATTATCGCTGGTAGGAACTTTTTGGCGTCTGGGAAGGTCTACGGAAACCCCTCGGACAAGGAGCAGCAGCTGAACTCATGACATCGCGCACATAGAGAGAGTCACCGGGAAGACCGCGACGAAACGTCGCAACCGATGTGCCTCTCGAAACCCTCTCTGAGTTGACGAAGCCCGAGGGTGGCTTCTGGGTCGGAGGGGGTTTTGTACGTAAAGCGCCAGAGTCAAAAGAGTCGAGCTCATAGAATCCAATGGCCAGGAAGTTCCCACTCGAGAAGACGCGAAACATCGGCATCATGGCCCACATCGATGCGGGCAAGACGACGACTACCGAGCGCATCCTCTATTACACCGGCGTCAACTACAAGATCGGCGAGGTGCACGACGGTGCTGCCACCATGGACTACATGGCGCAGGAGCAAGAGCGGGGCATCACAATCACATCGGCTGCCACCACGTGTTTCTGGCGACCCGGCGTAGGCCCCTTTGGTAGCGATCAGTTCCGCATCAACATCATCGACACGCCGGGTCACGTAGACTTCACAATCGAGGTCGAGCGCTCGCTTCGGGTGCTCGACGGCGCCGTTGCGGTGTTCGACGGCAAGGAAGGCGTGGAGCCCCAGTCCGAAACCGTTTGGCGACAGGCCGATCGGTACCGGGTCCCACGCATCTGCTTCATCAACAAGATGGACAAGGCGGGTGCTGACTTTCCAACCGCGTTTCAGTCGATCAAGGATCGCTTGGGCGCGCCCGCAGTCGCCGTTCAGCTTCCGCTCGGGCAGGAGGCGGAGCTTCAGGGTGTGATCGATCTCGTAGCGATGAAGGCGAATCGCTTCACCGAAGACAAGCTCGGCGCAGAGTGGATTGTCGAGGAGATTCCCGACGAGTTCAGGGCTGACGCCGAAAAGGCCCGTGCCGCACTGCTCGAAGCGGCTTCCGAGGTGGACGACGCCTTGATGGAACGCTACCTCGAGGGCGACACTGACTTCTCGGAAGAGGAGATCATCCTGGCAATTCGCAAGGGTTGTCTCGCTCAGACCATCGTCCCGGTTCTCACGGGCTCCGCCTTCAAGAACAAAGGCGTGCAGCAGCTGTTGGATGCGGTCGTCAATTACCTTCCTTCGCCTCTGGACGTTCCTGCGATTCAGGGCGTTGATCCCGACGATCCCGAGAAGAAGATGGAGCGCAAGGCATCGGACGACGAGCCGTTCAGCGCGCTCGCATTCAAGATCATCAACGATCCCTTCGTCGGTCAGCTGACGTTCTTCCGCGTTTACTCCGGCATGCTCGAGGCTGGTAGTGGAGTGCTCAACTCGACCAAGGGCAAGAAAGAGCGGGTTGGCCGCATCCTTCAGATGCACGCGAACAACCGCGAAGAGCTCAAGGAGATTCACACTGGCAACATCGCGGCAGCCGTGGGTCTGAAGACGGCTACCACGGGCGACACGCTTTGCGATGACAAGGCGCCGATCATCCTCGAACGGATGGACTTCCCGGAACCAGTCATTTCGGTCGCCATCGAGCCGCGTACCAAGGCCGACCAAGACAAGCTCGGCGTCGGGCTTGGGAAGCTCGCCGCGGAAGATCCGAGCTTCCGTGCTCATACCGACGAGGAGTCGGGCCAGACCATCATCAGCGGCATGGGCGAGCTCCATCTCGAGATTATCGTCGATCGATTGAAGCGGGAATTCGCCGTAGATTCGAACGTTGGCGCCCCGCAGGTCGCGTACCGCGAGACGATCACCAAATCGGTCGAGTCCGAAGGTCGCTACATCAAGCAGAGCGGCGGTCGCGGCATGTTCGGCCACGTCTGGGTGAAGCTCGAGCCGATGGAGGCCGGTAGCGGTTTCGAGTTCGAGAACAAGATCATCGGCGGCGTCATTCCGAAGGAATTCATTCCGGCCGTTCAGAAGGGCATCAAGGATGCAATGAGCCGCGGCGTGATGGCTGGGTACCCCGTCATCGACGTCAAAGCGACGCTCTTCGATGGCTCGTACCACGACGTCGATTCGAGCCAGGCCGCGTTCGAGGTTGCGGGCTCGCTAGCCTTCCAAGAAGGCGCGAAGCGAGCCGGCATTCAACTGCTCGAACCGGTGATGGATGTAGAGGTCCGTGTCCCAGAGGACTACATGGGTGAGGTCATTGGCGACCTCAACTCGCGTCGCGGGAACGTCACGGGAATGGATTCCGTGAGTGGTATTCAAGTGATTCGTTCATTTGTTCCGCTCGCGAACATGTTTGGTTACGTCAACGACCTCCGCTCGAAGACGCAAGGGCGCGCGGTCTACACGATGCAATTCAAGGAGTATCAGGGGGTGCCGCAGGGCATCGCCGATGAAATCGTCGCCAAGGCGAAGGGCGGCTGAGGGAGCTAACGATGGCTAAAGAGAAGTTTGTCCGAAACAAGCCACACATCAACGTCGGCACGATTGGTCACATCGACCATGGCAAGACGACGCTGACGGCGGCGATCATGAAGGTGATGTCCGACAAGCACGGCGGCGAGGTCAAGAGCTACAAAGACATCGCGAAGGGCGGGACGGAGCGCGACGACACCAAGACGGTGACGATCGCGACGAGCCACGTGGAGTACCAGACGGGCAACCGTCACTACGCGCACGTCGATTGCCCCGGGCACGC
>DASRZF010000253.1:0-14039 GCA_035686645.1 Polyangiales bacterium | reverse complement strand
CTCGGCTCGGTCGTTCCCGTCGCGGACAACTTCTTTGCAGCGCTCAACAGCGCGGTCTTCAGCGACGGTTCGTTCGTCTACATCCCGAAGGGCGTGCGATGCCCGATGGAGCTTTCCACTTACTTCCGAATCAACGCGGCAAAGACGGGTCAGTTCGAGAGAACGCTGATCATCGCCGAAGAGGGTAGCTATGTGAGCTACCTCGAGGGCTGCACGGCGCCGATGCGTGACGAGAACCAGCTCCATGCCGCGGTCGTCGAGCTGGTCGCCCACAAAGACGCTCAGATCAAATATTCCACGGTGCAGAACTGGTACCCCGGCGACGAGAACGGGAAGGGTGGCATCTTCAACTTCGTCACCAAGCGTGGCCTTTGCGAAGGCGCGCGCTCGAAGATCAGCTGGACTCAGGTCGAGACCGGGTCAGCGATCACTTGGAAATACCCGAGCTGCATTCTCAAAGGCGATGATTCCGTGGGTGAGTTTTACTCGGTGGCGCTGAGCAATCACCGTCAGCAGGCCGACACGGGCACGAAGATGATTCACCTCGGCAAGAACACGAAGTCGACCATCATTTCCAAGGGAATCAGCGCAGGGCACGGGCAGCAGACCTATCGCGGCGGCGTGAAGATTTCCCGCGGCGCCACGAACGCCCGCAACTACACACAGTGCGATTCGCTTCTAATCGGCGACAAATGCGGTGCGCATACGGTGCCCTATGTCGACGTGCGCAATGGCTCCTCGAAGCTCGAGCACGAGGCCACGACCTCGCGCATCGGTGAGGACCAGCTCTTCTACTGCCGGCAGCGCGGTCTTTCGGAAGAGGACGCGGTGAGCCTGATCGTCAATGGCTTCGCAAAGCAGGTCTTGAAAGAGCTGCCCATGGAATTTGCGGTCGAGGCGCAGAAGCTCCTCGGCGTCAGCTTGGAAGGAGCAGTCGGTTGATGTTGAAGATCGAGGACCTGCACGTCGAAGTAGGCGGCAAACCCATCCTCAAGGGGATCAACCTCGAGATCGATGCGGGGCAAGTGCACGCGATCATGGGGCCCAACGGCTCCGGCAAGAGCACGCTCTCGTATGTGCTCGCCGGTCGCGAGGGATATGAGGTGACCAAGGGCAGCGTCACCTACAAGGGCAAGGATCTCTTGGAAATGGCGCCCGAAATCAGGGCCGCAGAGGGGCTGTTTCTCGGATTTCAGTACCCTGTCGCGATCCCCGGCGTGAGCAACATCTACTTCCTCAAGGCGGCACTCAACGCGATTCGCAAGCACCGAGGCGAAGATCCCTTGGATGCGATCGATTTCATGAAGCTCTCGAAGGAGAAGGCCGCGCTGCTAGAGCTTCCTGAGCAACTCACCAAGCGTTCCGTGAACGACGGGTTCAGCGGCGGCGAGAAAAAGCGAAACGAGATCTACCAGATGGCGATGCTCGAGCCCACCCTCGCGGTGCTCGACGAGACCGACTCGGGCCTCGACATCGATGCGCTCAAGGTGGTCGCTGAGGGCGTCAACGCATTGCGGAGCCCCGAGCGCGCCATGCTGATCATCACCCACTACCAGCGCCTGCTCGACTACATCATTCCCGATGTCGTCCACGTGCTCATCGATGGCCAGATCGTACGAACCGGAGACAAGAACCTCGCCAAGCAGCTCGAAAAAGAGGGTTACAACGAGGTTCGGGGCACGCTTCAGCCGTGACCGACGCGAGCCCACAGACACTCCTCGGGAGTCTTCCGACTGCGTTCGATTCGGGACCGACCTGGCTTCGCGCGCTTCGCGCACGCGCGGCCGAAACACTTCGAGAGCAAGGGCTTCCAACGAAGAAAACCGAAGCCTGGCGATTCACACCCGTGAGATCGCTGGTCGATGCCGCGTTCTCGTCCGAACCGGAGAGCGCCCCAGAGCTGGCGAGCGCGCCTCCCGAGGGGGTCACGGTGAGGAGCCTGCGCGACGTGCTCGAGACTGAGCCCGGTTTGCTCGAGGGCCGTCTCGATCTCGCTGGGGGACCGACGCATTTCGCGGCGCTCAACACCGCGCTCTTCGCCGATGGCCTTTGGATCGATGTCCCTGCCGGGCTCTGCGTCGAGCAGCCCATCCAGCTATCTCATGCAATTCGCGCTTCATCTGAGCCGGGGGTCACCTATCCAAGAGTCCTCGTCACGCTGGGGGAGAACGCCGAGCTCGACCTGATCGAGAGCTACATCGGCGGAGACCCGAAGCAGCTCACCAACTCTGTCGTCGAGGTCGACCTCGGCCGCAATGCCAAGCTGAGCCATGTGCGCGTACACCAGAACGAAGGACTTCAGGTTGGCCGTGTCGACGTGCGTCAAAGCGCGGACAGCCGGTATCGCTCCACCGTGGTCACTTTGGGTGGTGCACTTTTGAGATGCGATGTCCGCTGCTTGCTCGATGGCAAGGGCGCAGAATGCCAGCTCGATGGCGTCTATCTGCTCGACGGCGAGGACCTGGTCGATCACCACACGCGTGTCGAGCATCGCGCACCGCATTGCCGAAGCGAACAGACTTATCGGGGCATCATCGACGGAAAGGCGACTGCGGTTTTCGATGGCATCGTGGTCGTCCATCGAGATGCCCAGAAGACCGAGGCCCACCAGGAGAACCGCAACCTCCTTCTCTCTGAGTCGGCCACAGTGCACACCAAACCGCACCTCGAGATCGACGCGGACGACGTGATTTGCAGTCACGGGGCGACCGTGGGCTCGCTCGACGACGAGCAGCTCTTCTACCTCCGTGCGCGAGGCGTTCCGAAGGAGCTCGCCCACGCCATGCTCACGTACGCGTTCCTAAAGTCGATCGTCGACCGCGTGACGCACGAGCCGACGCGCGCAACCCTGCGCGAGGCGCTGCTCGCGCGGATTCCTCACGCTGAAGCCATTCGGGGGATCACATGACGGACCTCTCGCCGGCAGCCGTTTCGAGTCCGTTCGAATTCGATGCCGAGCAAGTCCGCAACGACTTCCCTGCGCTGCACCAGGAGGTGCATGGCAAGCCGCTCGTCTATCTCGACAGCGCGGCAACGTCGCTCAAGCCCCAGTCGGTGATCGACGCGGTTGTGGACGTGTATGCTCGCGACTGCGCCAACATTCATCGAGCGGTTCACCTCCTCTCGCAGCGCGCAACCGCTCGATACGAAGAGGCTCGTGAAAAGGTCCGTGCGTTCTTGAACGCTGCGCGAAGTCGTGAAGTCGTCTTCACCCGCGGGACGACTGAGTCGATCAATCTGGTAGCACAAAGCTGGGGGCGAAGCGCGCTCCGCGAAGGAGACGAGGTGCTCGTAACGGAGCTCGAGCACCATTCCAACATCGTCCCCTGGCAGATGCTCTGCCAACAGACTGGCGCGAAGCTCGTCGTCGTGCCGATGACGGACCGCGGAGAGATTCTTCGCGAGGCCTTCGAAAGCAAGCTCAGTGACCGAACGCGGCTGGTTGCGATGGCGCACGTATCGAACGCCCTTGGGACGGTGCTACCGGTTCACGAGCTGATTGCGCTCGCGCATGATCGGGGCGCCGTCGTCTTAGTCGATGGTGCGCAGGCTGTCTCCCACGCCCCGGTCGACGTGCGTGAGCTCGGCTGTGATTTTTATGTGTTTAGCGGGCACAAGCTCTACGGACCGAGCGGCATCGGCGTTCTCTACGCCAAGGAGCACCTGCTCGAAAGCATGCCGCCCTACCAGGGTGGCGGCGACATGATTCGCTCGGTCACCTTCGACGAGACGATCTACAACGAGCTCCCATACAAGTTCGAAGCGGGGACGCCCAACATCGCGGGCGCCATCGGCCTCGGCGCTGCGATCGACTACTTCACTTCGTTCGACCCAGAGGCCGTTCACGCCCACGAGAGTGCGCTGCTCCGCTATGCGACCGAGGCGCTCGAGGCGATTCCCGGAGTGCGACTGATAGGGACGGCGCCCGGCAAAGTCGCGGTGCTCTCGTTTCTGATGGATTCAGCGCATCCACACGACGTGGGGACCATCGTCGATTCGGAAGGCGTCGCGATTCGTACGGGGCACCATTGCACGCAGCCGGTGATGGACCATTTCGGCATTGCCGCCACCGCTCGGGCTTCGCTCGGTATGTACAACACGACCGACGACATCGATGCCCTGGTCCGCGCGCTCGGCAAAGTGCAGGAGCTGTTCGGCTGATGGATCTTCGCGAGCTCTACCAAGAAGTGATCCTCGATCACGGAAAGAATCCGAGGAACCATCGGTTCCCCGAGCCATTCAATCGAGAAGGACGCGGCTACAACCCCCTGTGCGGTGACAAGATCACCCTTCGCTTGCAGCTGGACGGCGACACGATCAGCGACGTCGGCTTCATCGGACAAGGATGCGCGATCTCGCAAGCGTCCTGCTCCACGATGACCGAGGCGATCAAGGGCAAGAAGCTCTCCGAGGTCGAGGATTTGTTCTCGAAGTTTCACACGATGCTGACCAGCGACAAAGGCTCGGACGATGATCGCGACGCGCTCGGCAAGCTCGCGGTGTTCGCTGGCGTCCGCGAGTTCCCGATGCGCGTCAAATGCGCCACCCTTGGCTGGCACACCCTCAACCAAGCCCTTCGCAACGAAGACGGCCAAGCGAGCACGGAGTAGAGCGGTGGGCGACGATATCGAACGCTTGAAGATCCACAAGATCGCGCCCCGAACCACGTCGGACCACGTCTTCTTGCCGCAAGCCGGCGGCCACGCTCCGCCCGTCGAACCCGTCAACGAGGCGTACGGCGGAACCGGGGAGACACCGGCCACACCCATTGATCCCAAAGCAGTCGAAGCCGCGGTCATCGACGCACTCCAGACAATCTACGACCCGGAGATTCCGGTGAACATCTACGAGCTCGGCCTGATCTATGGCGTTGAAGTCAACGGGGACGGACGCACGGAAGTGCGCATGACGTTGACGGCCCCGGCCTGCCCCGTTGCGGGCGCGCTCGTCGAAGAAGTCGCGGAGAAGACGGGCCGCGTCGAAGGCGTTTCAACGTCTCACGTCGAGTTGGTTTGGGACCCTCCATGGACCCCTGAGCGCATGACGGAAGCGGCCAAGCTCGAGCTCGGCATGATCTAGAGCCCTCGAGGTCGCGGACCCTGCGGCAGACTATTTCTTCTGCCCGGCGAACTGATCCTCCTTGCGCTTGAACAGGACGTTGAAGGTCGTCAGCGAACCGTAGCAACCCGTGATGTACTGCTGGAGGTGAACCTTCTCTTCATCGCTCAGGTTCTTGTTGCCGTTGATCTTCTGCTCGAGCACGCGGAGCTTATCGCGAACCATGACGATCTTCTTGAAGAAGACGTCCAGTGGAATGCGCTTCTCCTGGGTTCCCTCTTTGCCGGGAACGAGCACGAGCTCGCCCTCGTTCCAGCGATCTCCAAGCTCGACCTCGCGAACTCCGAGCTCGTCGAGAAGCACCTCTCGAAGGACTTGGCGGAAAGTTTCTTGATCCATGTCGATTCCAATCTCCGAAGGAATGAGCGGGCGCGGCTTGGGCGCGGGCTCGTCCCGGTAGCGGCGCGGCGCACCCGCTGCGGGTTTTCGTTTGAGCGCCTGTTCCCAGGGCGTGTCCTTGGACTTGTGACTGGAGCACGTCGCCATGTCTTTGAGCGGCCAGCGCCCTTGTCCGAGCCTGCAGTCACCGACCCACGAACCATCGGGCTCTTCACGCTTGCGGATATACCAGCCACAGGTGCCGCATCGGCCTGAAAGGTCCCGCTCCATTCGCGCCGGAGGTTAGGTCAGGAGCGGTGTCGGTGCCAGCGGCAGTGCTAGACTCACCCGTGCTCTACTTCGCCTACGGCTCCAATCTCGACGACCAGAACTGGTTGCTTTGGTGCGAGCGCAAGGGATACGACCCTGCGTCGATCGAGCCGCTTGGACCTGCCTGGCTGCCCGATCACGAGCTCGTTTTTCACTATCGGTCGCGACTCCGCAGTGGCGGAGCGCTCGACGTCCGGCCCCGACGCGGCACCGCGATCCCTGGGGCTCTCTTTCGGGTGCATGATTGGAAAGGGCTCGACGCCAAAGAGGGGGTTTCGGGTGAGTACTATGAGCGAGCTCGCGTGACCGCGTTGACAGCCGACGGCAAAGCTCATGTGGCGACGACCTATCGCGTTTGCGACGCCAGGGTGGGTGACTTCGTCGCGCCCGGACCCGAGTACCGAGAGATGGTGATCCGCGGCCTATCGCGTTTCGGGCATTCCCCCGAGGGTTTTCTGGCTGCAGCGAGTGGGAACCCGGCTCCACCAACCCCGTCCGCGATCTTCGCCTACGGCACCTTGATGCGCGGAGAGCAGAGTCATGGCCTATTGGCACCGCGCGTACGCCGCGCTCTCGGCCAGGCGCAGGTCCTGGGTGCATCGCTCGTTCATATCGATTGGTATCCGGGGCTCGTGCTGAGCGAGCAGGGTTCGGTGCATGGCGAGCTTTACGAGCTCGACGCGATCGATGCGGCTTTGCAAGAGCTCGACAGCTACGAGGACTTCGTGGGGTACGAGAGCGGAGACTCCCTCTACCGGCGTTCCTTGATGACCGCTGTGACGAGCGCCGGGCCTCATCTCGCCTGGACATACGTCTATTTGGGTGATGCGAGCGGGCTCCGGCGAGTGTCTTTAGGACGCTGGTCCGGCGCTTGACGCCCCTGGGGAGAGCCGTAAACTCTCAATTGAGATGAAGACTCACTTCGACATTCTGCGTAACTACTTTTGGTACACCGACTGAGGTGGCCTGCGCGTTTTGTCGCTCAAAGGCCGCCTCTCAGGGCGGCCTTCTTGGTTTTTAGAATCTGAGGTCGTCCGGGAGGGGCTGGGAGCCCGACCCATGACACGGACCAACCGAAACCAAGCACAGAAGAGACACTCGCGCGTACAAGCTCGCGCGCGCAAGGCAACCGTCGTCCATGATGGATCCGCGTTCCAGCTCGCGGCGGACCTGCGTGTCTACGGATTCGAGGTCGTAGAAGGGCCGCTGCTCTCATCGCCGGCCGCGCATGCAGAGCCCGGGAGCCTGGCCGTGATCGCGTCGCGGCCCGGGGCTGCCCGAACCGAGCGCCTTCGAGAGTGGACGCGCCAGCTTTGCTGGAACGGGACACCTCTCCTCGCAGTGGGTTCCGCGGTGGGTCCGGTTGCCGAGTTCTTCGGTTCCTTGCCCATTGCTTCAGAGGAGCCGCGTGTGAGCGGGCGCTTGGCGGATATCGGTGCTCAGAGCACAGGCCTGTTTACGGGCCTGCCAGCTGAGTTTCGGCTCGCGCTACCGGCAGGAGATCGTTTCGAAGCGTCCAAGCTGAGCACCGAGTTCGGCGCGACGGCCTGGAGTCAGGATGGCGAGCTCGTGGGCGCGTCTCACGTGTTTCGCCCAATCCACTTGTTGCACGCCGGAGCGCTCGAAAGCGGCGAGGTGCGACAAGTGGTTCTGAAGAACCTCATGCGCTTGCTGAGGGAGAACGGCGGACGGGCATTTTAGCAGCGCGAGTGCCAGCGCGGTTCTGGTCTAGACGTGCTAGCTATTGCGCATGCCTGAGGCTCGGGCGGTTCCGGAAGTCGGGGTGGAAGGCCAGCCTTCTCGGCCCCAGCGCGACCGTGCCCTGTGGTGGGCGATCGGCGGCGCCGTCGTGGTTGCAGCGCTCGCTTTCGAATGGTCGCGCCGATACAAGTACAACGTCTGCGACGATTCGCTCATCTCCTTGCAATACGCGCGCAATGTCGCCCAAGGACTGGGCTTCGTGTTCAACTCGGGCGAACGTGTCGAGGGCTTCACCAATTTTCTCTGGGTTTCGCTCTTGGCACTGGCACACCCTCTGAGTCGTGGCAGCAGCGCAGCCTTCGTACACCTCGCAACTGCGCTCAGCGTTCTTCTGGCCGCGCTCGACATCGTCTTGCTCTATCGCCTCGGACGTTTGGTATGGCCCCGACGGCTCGTGCCGATCGTGCTCATGCTCGGACTTTGTGTGTTCGACAATGGATACACCGTTTGGGCCATGCAGGCGCTCGAATCCCATCTGCTCATTTTTGCGATGCTCGCCGCTTGTTTGTTTCTTTGGGGCACGCCAAGCCATTGGAGCGCAATTGGCGCCGCGCTCAGCCTCGCGGCCGCAATGATGACTCGGCCCGATGCGGCATTGTTCGTTGCGGTGCTCGGTGTGAGCGAGTTGGTGTTCGCTTTTCAATCCGAGCGGCGGCGGCCTGCGCTGTTGCGAGCAATCGCGATCTTCGGTTCGACGGCCGTCGTCTTCGGCGTCTATTTTGGGTGGCGGTATCAGTACTTCGGTTACCTCCTACCGAACACGTTCTACGTAAAAGTCTCCGGTCTCCGTGGCGAAGCGATCGAACGGGGTCTTCGGTACCTCGATGATTTCCTCCGGGACCGCGCCTACGTGCCTTTGCTCTCGCTGGGGGCGGTGCTTGGGATTCGGGACCGGGTGATCGGGCCGCTGCTGGCTTGGGCACTCCTCTATTCAGCGTATGTCGTCTACGTTGGAGGGGATTTCTACCCGGGACACCGTTTCCTCGTGGTTCTGATTCCGGTAACCGCCTTGCTGTCCGCATACACCTTGGAGCGCGCCGCCTCCTTCGTCCGAGCTCGTGCGAGCTCTGCCCCGCGACTCTCATGGGCGGTCTACGCGCTTGGCGCGGCATTGCTCGCGATGGTTGCCGTTCGTGGCTATCGAGTCGGTCCTGTTCAGACGGAGATCACGCGCTGGGGTCATGAGGTCGCCCGTGTCCGGGGATTGATGGAGTGGCTCGGCGCGCAAGCGCCGCCAGGCGCGTCCATCGTAACGGGCGACATTGGGTCGAGCGGCTTCTACGCGAACCTGTATGTCTACGACTTCTTCGGCGTCATCGACCCCATCACTGCGCATCAGGATCAGACGCGCTTCGGTCGTGGGAAGGCTGGACACGAAAAGCGCGCAGACCCCGACTACCTGCTTTCGAAGCACCCCACGTACATCAAGCGCGGATACATCCGTCGCGATCTCTACCGCTACGGTTACTACCTCGACGCCAACATCCCAGCAGAGCTCGATGAGCCTGGCATCTGGACCCGAGACGAATTGAACGAGGACAACGGCTGGACCGAGGTCGCCGGCATTTCGTTCGAGGCCGTTCCGTACCCGAGCTGGTCCGCGACTGGCGACGCGTTTCGGCACTGGCCAATTCGACATGCATCTCCACACCAGCAAAGGCCGCAAGGCCAGAACGGATGGTTCGTCTCGAGCTATAATCCGAATCAGCGCGACGCCGCGGTGGGGCGACTTCGTTCCGCCCCCTTTCTCATCGAGGGCGAGCTCCTCACCATCCGTGTGGCCGGCGGTCGTGATCCGGAGAAGCTAAGGGTCGAGCTACTGGTCGACGGCGAAACCGTCGCGTCTGCGACGGGCAACAACAGCGAGATTTTCGCGCGCCACGACTGGAACGTCTCCGAGCTGAAGGGCCGGCTCGGAGTGCTTCAGATCGTGGATGATGCGACTGACGGTTGGGGCCACATCATGCTCGATGAGCTCCAACAGTGGGCGCATCGCGGTGAGCGGCGTCTCTGACAGAAAATGACAACTTGCGCCGGATGACCATTTCCACCGTAATAGTCGCCTCTCACTGAATTTGGCGGAGAGCCCCAACACTCGGCTTCCTCCTTTGCTTGCGCAAAGTTACGGCTTCATTCGCGGCTCACCACTTGGTCGGCACGCAAGGGACCAACCTTCGCTCCAGGTGCGCTGGTGTGGGTTCCGGGTTTGACGCGATGGCTTCAAAACGCTAACTCCCCCCTCGGAGCGGGGAGTGTGGGTGCAGTGGTGTGCCCCGCGTTTTACCAACGGAGGAGAATCCCTAATGACCAAACATATTTTTCGATTGGGTCTGGTCCTCGCGATCTGCGGGGCAATGATCGGCTGTAAGAAGGCCGAAGATGCAGCTGGCGAGGCCGCTGAAGCAGCGGATCATGCAGCACATCAGGCTGAAGAGGCTGCCGAGGGAGCCGCCGAGGCTGCTGAAGTTGCCGTTGAGGCGGCCGACGAAGCCATGGAGGCAGCTGGCGAGGCCGCCGAGGAAGCTCAGGAAGCTGTCGAAGGAGCCGCCGAGGAAGCTCAGGAAGCTGCCGAAGGAGCCGCAGACGACGTGAAGGCCGCAGCCGACGAGGCCGAAGCCAAGGTGAAGGCTGGCGCCGACGCAGCCAAGAAGAAATACTGAGCGGAGATCTCAGAACGATATCGTGAAATGAGCCGGCTCACACGAGCCGGCTTTTTTGCGTCTGCGGACCGGTTCGGCTTGCGACCGCGGCGAGGGGTAACTAGAACACGTTTCACTCCGGCGACTGGGCCGGCGTCCCTGAGGCCATGTATTTCGATTACACCCCCGAGCAAAAGGCACTGCGCGACGAGCTGCGTGCCTATTTCAGTACCTTGATCACCGAGGAGCTTCTCGCCGAGCTCGACGAAGCCGAAGGTGGCGGCCCCCTTTACCACGAGGCGATGCAGAAACTCGGAGCTGATGGCTGGCTCGGGATCGGTTGGCCCAAGGAGCATGGCGGCCAGGGCCGGGGCCCCATCGAACAATTCATCTTCTTCGACGAGGTGCAGCGCGCGGGCTTTCCTGTGCCGATTCTCACGTTGAACACGGTAGGGCCCACCTTGCTCAAGTTCGGAACCGAGGAGCAGAAGGCCGAATACCCCCCGAAGATCCTCGAGGGGAGGTGTCATTTTTCGATCGGGTACACCGAGCCGGGCTCGGGCACGGACCTGGCGTCGCTACAGACGAGCGCCGTACGCGACGGCAACCAGTACGTCATCAACGGTCAGAAGATTTGGACCAGCCTTGCAGACCACGCTGACTACATGTGGCTTGCCTGTCGAACCGATCCCGATGCGCCGCCGCACAAGGGGATTTCGATCATCATCGTGCCAGCAGATGCCGAGGGCGTTCAGATCACGCCGATGCATGCGCTCGGAGAGAACAACGTTCATGCGGTCTACTACGACAACGTTCGGGTTCCCATCGGCAACATCGTGGGTGGCGAGAACAACGGCTGGCATCTGATCACCACTCAACTCAATCACGAACGCGTCGCTCTTTGTTCCGTGGGCCCCCTCGAAAAGATCTGCACGGAGACCATCGAATGGGCCAAGAAGACGCCCAACGGCGAGGGCGGTATGGTCATCGACCTACCCTGGGTGAAGACCAACCTCGCGCGCGTATACGCGAAGCTCGAAGTGCTCAAGCTGCTGAACTGGCAGCAGGCGTGGGGCATCGCAAAGGACGCGCTATCGCCGGCAGACGCTTCGGCGATCAAAGTGTTTGGCTCCGAGTTTTACGTCGAAGGGTCGCGGCTGCTCATGGAAGTCCATGGAGCCGCGGGCGCGCTCCACCACAGCTCCGAAGGAGCGATCGTCCGCGGGCGCTTGGAGAAATACTATCGCATGTCGCTGGTCCTCACGTTCGGCGGTGGCACCAACGAGATTCAACGCGACATCATTTGCCAGGCAGGGCTGCGTATGCCGCGGCTCGGGCGTCGCTGACGAGGCACCACATGGATTTCTCATTCTCCGAAGACCAGAACAGCATTCGCGAGCTCGTCAAGCAGGTGCTTTCCGACATCGTCACCCACGATTCGCTCAAGGCGCTCGCCAAAGAGAGCATCTGGTTCCACGAGCGTGCATGGAAGCAGCTCGCGGAATCGGAGATGCTTGGTTTGGCGATTCCCGAGGAGTACGGCGGCGCCGGGATGGGGCTCACGGAGCTCTGCATTCTCTTGCAGCAGGTCGGGCGCACGGTGGCGCCGATTCCGGCGGTCGAAACGCTGGCGTCGAGTGCGCTGCCGATCGCGAAGTTCGGCACCGATGAGCAAAAGCGACGTTTTCTCCCCGACATCGCCGAGGGTGAGACGATCCTGACGGCGGCGCTGGTCGACTCGGGCAGCCGCAACCCGCTCGAACCTTCCGCGCTTGCCCGGACCGAGCGTGAAGGTTGGAAGCTGACGGGGCGCTTCAGCAACGTGGCGTACGCAGATCTCGCCGCCCGCATCCTCGTGCCCGCGCGGACCGAAGCGGGCGAGATTGGCGTCTTTCTCGTCGATCCCAAGGCGAAAGGGGTTCGTCTGGGCGCACAGCGGGGGACGAATGGCCAGCCGCTCTGGTTTCTCGAGCTCTCCGACGCGGCCGTAGCGGCGTCCGATCGCTTGGGCTCGGCGAATGAAGGCTCGAATGTGCTGCGGTTCCTGGTCGATCGGACCAATCTCGCGATCTGCGCCGTCGAGCATGGCATTGCGGAGCAAGCGCTGTTCATGACCGCCAAGTATTCGGGCGAGCGAAAGCAGTTTAGGGTTCCGATCGCGACTTTTCAGGGCGTCACCCAGAGGGTGGGCGATGCTTACATCGACGTTCAGGCAATGCGCTCGTCGATGTGGCAAGCCTGCTGGCGCCTCGATCAGGGACTCAACGCGGACAAAGAGCTTGCGGTCGCCAAATACTTCGCCTCCGAAGCGGGGGCGCGTGTCGTTGCGGCAGCTCAGCACGTGCACGGCGGCATGGGCTTCGATAGGGACTACCCACTCTACCGCTACTTCATGACCTCGAAGCACCTGGAGCTCTTGCTCGGTGGCGCCCACGAAAGCCTGACCCGGCTCGGCGACCTGCTTAGCAAATAGAGACCCGCAGCCGATTTGCAGGGCATGGCGGAAGTTAAAAGTCCCTGCCTGGAGCCCGCCAGTTGGTGAGGCTTTCGGACCCAGGCAGGGGGATCAAATGAAGGAGAGGTTGTAGTTGGGATATGCGCACGGCCCCTCTGTGTTACGGTTCGTCTAATGGGAGTCACCACGTTTTTGAGAGCCGAAGGGCTCACCACGGAATCCAAGACAAATTTCGTCCGTGAGGTCTGGAATCGATTGGAACGAGTTCCAGGTGGAAAGCTTCTCTACAGCAAGTTGGTTGGGCGCCTGGCGCCGTACACCGGGTCGATTGGCGCGATGGTTCAGGAGCTCGGAGACGGCTATTCACGCGTCACCCTTGCCGACCGTCGGTCGGTTCGAAATCACCTTTCCTGCGTGCACGCGGTCGCCCTTGCCAACCTCGTCGAGCTCACAGGCAACCTGGCGCTCGGTTACTCTCTTCCGGACGACGCCCGTTTCATCGTGGCCGGGATGAGCCTCGACTACATCAAGAAGGCCCGCGGCACGATTACGGGCGAATGCCGCATGTCTCCGGTCGAGACCAGCGCGAAGCGGGAGTACGAAGTGAAGGTGACCCTTCGGGACGAGGGCGGTGACATCGTGGTCGAGGGGACGCTCCGCACGCTCGTGGGCCCGAAGCAGCTCTGAGGGGTCAGCGTCAGTTATTAGTGCCCGCAACTCCTTTGTACGGCTGAGTCCCCGGAGGACGGCTCGCGACGGGCGTGCTCGCGATTGGGACCCACTCGCCCCCAATTCTCTAAGACGACCTACGGCTAGGCTCGACCCAATCGCTGTGCTGCCCATCGCGAGCCGCCCTCCTTCATGGCTCCATGTACGCCCGAGCGAGCACGTGAGCGACCGTTTCCGTGTGAACCGGCTGTTGCTTCAGTCCCTGTCTCTACCACTGCCATCGACATATGGAGGGGCGCGGGCGAACGCGATGTGGGGTTCCGCCGAGGCTCGGCTTGCGTGGTCAAACGCCCCAAGTGCACCCGACCACAATTGCAAGCCGGGGCGTTCGATGGACCCCGGCGTCGTGTTCGCTCGGGCCCCGGTATTCCAGTCAGCGTCGGTGCCAGTGGCCGCGCTTTCTACGTCGCGGCGCTTTGGATCAGGGCCTCGGCTGCAGCTCTTGCTTGGTCGGTGACCGTGACGCCGCCCAGCATTCGGGCAATCTCTTCTAAGCGCTCGTTCTTCGTGAGCAGCCGGATGTCGCTCTTCGTCCGTTTGCCGACGACTTCTTTGTGCACGCGGTAGTGCGCGTCGGCGTAGGCGGAGATCTGAGGAAGGTGGGTGATGCAGAGAACCTGGCTGTGCTGGGCCACTTCGTGAATCTTGCGGCCGATGACTTCGGCGACAGCGCCACCGACGCCGGCGTC
>DASRZF010000252.1:0-13480 GCA_035686645.1 Polyangiales bacterium | reverse complement strand
TGGCATCCTGGAGTTGGTCCAAACCGGCACCGTCGCGATGACTCGCGGCGTCGAAAAGCACGGTCTAGCCCACCCCACGGTGCCTGCCTCCCGCAACTCGGCCGCATAACCCCTTTGAAGAAGTAGAGAGACACATGACCCAGATTCGCTATGAAAAAGACGCCGACCTCTCGTTGATTCGAGGCAAGAAGGTGGCGATCATCGGCTACGGCTCTCAGGGCCACGCGCATGCGCTCAACTTGAAGGAAAGCGGCGTCGACGTACGCATCGGCTTGCAGGATGGCAGCAAGAGCAAGGCGAAAGCCGAGGCGGCTGGTCTTGCGGTGCGTTCGGTGAGCGACGCGGCCAAGGAAGCCGACGTAATCATGATCTTGGCGCCAGACACCTCGCAGCCGGCGATCTATGAGGAGCACATCGCGCCCAACCTGACGGCGGGCAAGATGCTGATGTTCGCGCACGGCTTCAACATCCGGTACGGCACCATCGAGCCGCCGAAGAATGTGGACGTAGCGATGGTCGCGCCGAAGAGCCCGGGCCACCGTGTTCGAGAAACTTTCCAGGAGGGTGGCGGCGTTCCAGCGCTGCTTGCCGTCCATCAGGACGCGACCGGCCATGCCGATGCCCTGGCGATGTCCTACGCGGCTGGAATCGGATGTGCGCGCGCCGGTGTCTTGACGACGACCTTCACGGAAGAAACCGAAACCGACCTCTTCGGCGAACAAGCCGTCCTCTGCGGCGGCGCATCGGAGCTCGTGAAAGCTGGATTCGAGACGCTCGTCGAAGCCGGCTACCAGCCCGAGCTCGCATACTTCGAGTGTCTCCACGAGCTGAAGCTGATCGTCGATCTCATGTATCGAGGCGGCCTCAACTACATGCGCTACTCCGTATCCACCACGGCGGAATGGGGTGACTACGTCAGCGGCCCGCGCGTGATCGGCGCGGAAAGCAAGAAGGCGATGAAACAGATACTCGCAGAGATTCAGGATGGCACCTTTGCCAAGCGCTGGATCGAAGAGAACAGGAAAGGCTGTCCGGAATTCAACAAGATCCGCCACGCCGAGCAGGAACAGCGCATCGAGCAGGTCGGCGCAAAGCTTCGGTCGATGATGCCCTTCGTCGACCCGGTGGAAATCAAACAGGGAGAATGAGCTGGGCGCCGCGTGAAGCGGCGTCGGGAGAGTGAACGATGCAACCCAATCACGTACGGATCTTCGACACAACGCTCCGCGACGGAGAGCAATCACCTGGCGCGACGATGACCTCGTCGGAAAAGCTAGAGGTGGCGAAGACCCTATCGCGACTGGGTGTGGATATCATCGAAGCGGGTTTTGCGGCCGCTTCTCTCGACGACCTTCGCGCGGTGAAGACGATCGCCGAGGCAGTGGGAGTGACCGGGGTCGAGGGTCGTCCGGCTTCCGAGCCGCCAACCATCTGCAGCCTTGCGCGAGCTCACAAGCCCGACATCGACAAAGCAGCTGAAGCGGTGGCGCCGGCCAAGCACGGCCGGATCCACACGTTTCTGGCCACCTCGCCCATCCATCGCGAGCACAAGCTCCGCATGAGCCGGGACGAAGTGCTCGCGAAGATAAGCGAGATGGTTGCCTATGCGCGCAGCTTCTGCGAGGACGTCGAGTTCAGCCCAGAAGACGCCGGTCGAACAGAGATGGATTTCCTCTACGAGGCGCTTCAAGCGGCAATCGAGGCCGGTGCGAGCACCTTGAACATCCCCGACACGGTCGGCTACACGATTCCCAACGAGTTCGGAGAGCGGATCGCGATGATTCGCGAAAACGTCCCGGGCATCGAGAAGGCGATCATCAGCGTCCACTGCCACAATGACCTCGGACTGGCAGTGGCCAATAGCCTGTCCGCGGTGCAAAACGGCGCACGACAGGTCGAAGTTGCGATCAACGGAATCGGTGAACGGGCCGGCAATGCTTCGCTCGAAGAAGTCGTGATGGCGCTTCGGGTGCGGCACGACCTCTATGGTATCGAGACCAATGTGGACGCCACCCAACTCACGCGGGCGAGTCGCCTGGTGAGCAAGGTCACCGGAATGGTCGTGCAGCCAAACAAAGCAATCGTCGGGGCCAACGCATTTGCTCATGAAGCGGGCATTCACCAGGACGGAATGCTCAAGCACGAGCAAACCTACGAAATCATGCGGCCCGAAACGGTGGGCGCCGGAAAGACACAACTGGTTCTCGGCAAGCACTCGGGCCGGCATGCCTTCGCCAACCGTTTGACCGAGCTTGGATACCCCGTCGCGGGTGACGGGCTCGACAAAGCGTTCGCGCGATTCAAGAAGCTGGCGGACAAGAAGAAGCACATCACCGACGCCGACTTGGTGGCTCTGGTGAGCGACGAGCTCTACCAGCCCAAGGAGTTCTGGCGGCTCGAAAAGATTCAGGTGAGTTGCGGAACGGGAATGCCCACCGCGACCGTTCGCCTCACCGGTCCCGACGGGCGAACCCAGACGGTCGCTGAAGTCGGAACTGGTCCGGTCGACGCGGTGTACAAGGCCATTCAGGTCTTGGTGGATGTCCCGTGCACACTTCTTGAATATACCGTTCAGTCCGTGACCGAGGGTATCGACGCCCTCGGCGAAGTGAGCGTGCGCGTGTCGCCACACGACGGTGATGCGCCCCCAGACAGAATCAACCCCCAGTATGAGCAAACGCGAGCGCGGGTGTTCCACGGCCATGGCGCACATACCGACGTCATCGTCGCGAGCGCGAAGGCTTACCTCGCAGCGATCAACCGAATCCTCGCGATTCGGGAAGCCAAGCAGAACGAGAGCAACGCGGCCGGTAGCGCTGCATGACGGATATCATGGAACCAAGAACACTATTTCAGAAGGTTTGGGACGAACACGTCGTCGTTCAGGAGCCGGACAGGCCAGCGGTCCTTTACATCGATCTGCAGCTCATTCACGAGGTGACGTCCCCGCAAGCGTTCACGGGTCTTCGAGAGCGTGGGATCCGGGTTCGGCGGCCCGAGAAGACCGTCGCAACCATGGATCATTCGACCCCGACGCTTCCCAAGTCGCTCTGGGTCATCGATGACCAGGCGAAGGCGCAACTAGGCCAACTCACGAGCAACTGCGAGGAGTTCGGCATCGAGCTTTTTCCGCTGGGTGATAGCCGAAACGGGATCGTGCACGTGATCGGGCCGGAGCGTGGCTTCACGCAACCGGGGAAGACCATCGTCTGTGGCGACAGTCACACGTCTACGCACGGCGCATTTGGCGCATTGGCGTTCGGCATTGGCACCAGCGAGGTCGAGCACGTCTTGGCGACTCAGTGCCTCCTGCAGAAGAAGCCGAAGACCCTAGAAGTGCGAGTCGACGGCCAATTGATGCCGGGTGTCACCGCGAAGGACGTCATTTTGGCGCTCTGTGCCGAAATCGGTACGGGTGGAGCGACCGGCTACGTCATCGAGTACACCGGGTCCGCGATCCGCGGCCTGGACATGGAAGGCCGGATGACGGTTTGCAACATGAGCATCGAGGCCGGCGCGCGCGCAGGCATGATCGCTCCAGACCAAACGACCTTCAACTACCTCAAGGGACGCGAGCGCGTTCCGCAGGGCCCCGATTGGGACGCTGCGGTCGAACGCTGGAGTCAACTGCGCACCGACGATGGCGCGGCCTTCGACAAGACCGTCGTAATCGACGCAAACAAGCTGGAACCGATGATCACCTATGGGACGAATCCTGGCATGGGGATGCAGCTGAGCGCACAGATGCCGACCACCGACGCCTTCGACGACCCTTCGCAACGCGCCGCCTTCGAGAAAGCGATGCGCTACATGGGACTGGAGCCTGGTCAGCCGCTCCTCGGCAAGAAGATCGACGTAGTGTTCATCGGGTCGTGCACGAACTCGCGAATCGGCGACCTGAGAATGGCAGCCGGCGTCTTCAGTGGACGGAAGGTTGCGGATGGCGTGCGCACCCTCGTCGTTCCGGGATCTCACGACATCAAGAAGCAGGCGGAGGCCGAAGGGCTGGATCGAATCTTCAAAGAAGCCGGCGCCGAATGGCGCGAGCCTGGTTGCTCCATGTGCATCGCGATGAACGGCGACAACCTCGAACCTGGGCAGTATGCGGTCAGCACTTCGAACCGAAACTTCGAGGGAAGACAAGGGAAAGGCGGCCGAACGTTTCTCGCATCCCCACTCACCGCGGCCGCGGCAGCGGTCACGGGCCAGGTCACCGATCCTCGGAGCTTGCTCCTTTCCTGAAAGGCTGAGTCATGGCGAAATTCACTACGCTAACCTCGCATGCGGTCCCACTTCCGGCAGAGAACGTCGACACCGACCAGATCATTCCTGCTCGCTTTCTCAAGGTGACGGACAAAAGCGGTCTCGGTGACAGTCTTTTTTGCGACTGGCGCTACTTGAAAGATGGCTCGGACAATCCGGACTTCGTTCTCAACGAAGCGGCTTCGCAGGGCGCCCAGATCCTCGTCGCCGGTAACAACTTCGGCAGCGGCTCCTCTCGTGAGCACGCTCCTTGGGCACTCGTCGGCTGGGGCTTTCGCGCGATCATCTCGACTGGATTTGCCGACATCTTCAAGAGCAACGCCTTGAAAAACGGATTGCTGCCCGTAGAGGTGAGCCCCGAGGTCTACAAGTCGATCCTGAAGGCGGTCCAGCTCGACCGCGCGACCAAGATCACAATCGACCTACCCACCCAGACGGTCACCGGCCCCGGAGGGCTCGAAGCGAGCTTTCCCATCGATGCCTTCTCCAAGCATTGCCTCCTTCAGGGGATTGACCAACTTGGGTACCTCCTCTCCTTCGGCGAGGAGATCAGCGCGTATGAGCAACGACGGACATAACGGCGCCGGCCCCGTCGTGGAGGTCTACGACACCACTCTGCGCGATGGAACGCAGATGGAGGGCATGAGCCTGTCTTGCGGCGACAAACTGCGAATCGCCGAACACCTGGATTCACTGGGGGTTGCCTTCATCGAAGGAGGATGGCCCGGTTCGAACCCGAAGGACGTCGAGTTCTTCGAGCGTGCCAAAGACATCCCTTGGAAGAACGTCGCCATCGCTGCATTCGGCTCGACGTGCCGGGCGCAACTGCGTGCAGAGGATGACCCACAACTGAAGACCTTACTTGCGGCAGAGACGCCGGTTTGTACGATCTTCGGCAAGACCTGGAACATGCACGTCACGGAAGTGCTCCGGACGACTCTCGAAGAGAACCTCCGGATGGTCGAGGAGAGTGTCGCATTCCTGAGTCGGAACGACCGTCGAGTGATCTATGACGCCGAGCATTTCTTCGACGGATACAAGGCGGATTCGGGGTACGCCCTCGAGACTTTGCGCGCGGCCGAGCGCGGCGGAGCCGAGACCTTGGCGCTCTGCGACACGAACGGCGGTTCGATGCCGTGGGAGGTCGAAAAGATCGTCAAAGAAGTTCGTGAGGCCCTTCCGGAAACACGAATCGGCATCCATGCGCACAACGACGGCGACTGTGGTGTGGCCAACTCTGTCACCGCAATCCGTGCTGGCGCGCGCCACGTCCAAGGTACGATCAACGGCTATGGCGAGCGATGTGGAAACGCAAACCTCTGCGCCATCATCCCGGACCTCGAGCTCAAACTAGGCTTGGGTTGCGTTCCGGAAGGCGGCCTCGCAAAGCTTTACGACCTCTCGCACTTCGTCGCAGAGATTGCCAACCTGAGTCCGAACGAACATGCCGCTTATGTTGGACGTAGCGCATTTGCCCACAAAGGCGGGGTGCACGTGTCCGCGATTCGCCGTCACCCGGAGTCGTACGAACACGTCAATCCGACGCTGGTCGGCAACGAGTCGCGGGTTGTGGTCAGCGAGCTTTCGGGCCGTGGTAACGTGCTGAGCAAGGCCGAAGAGCTCGGTCTCGAAGTGAGCTCCGCCCACGGTGGACGTGTGCTGGAGGAAATCAAGAACCTCGAGGCGAAGGGCTTCGCATACGAAGCCGCGGAAGCGTCGGTCGCCCTGTTGATGGCCCGCCATCAGGAAGACTACGAAGCGCCGTTCGAGGTGCTCGACTTCCAGGCGGGCGTCGGACGACGGAGAGGCGGAGGCATGTTTGCGGAAGCTACCGTGAAGGTGCGGATCGGCGACGAAGTGGTGCATACGGCGGGCGAAGGAAACGGTCCAGTGAGTGCGCTCGACTCGGCGCTACGAAAGGCGCTCAGGCCGTTTTTCCCAGAGGTCGCGGAGATGCACCTCAGCGATTACAAAGTACGCATTCTAGACGGGCGAAGTGGCACCGGCGCGACGACGCGTGTCCTCATCGACAGCCAGTCGTCTCGCGATTCGTGGAGCACGGTCGGAGCATCGAGCAACATCATCGAAGCGTCGCTACAGGCGCTCATCGACAGTATCGAATACGGGTTGATGCTCGAACGCGCGAGACTCGCGGAACCGACGGCGGCCCGGACTTAGCCATTGATCCAATGACACCTGCCGTGCATGATGGCCGGCCGATAGGTAACAGTAGATGAAAGCCAAGATCACACTTCTCCCGGGCGACGGAATCGGCCCTGAAATCGTCGACGCAACACGCCAAGTGCTCGAGGCGGTCGCAAGCAAGTCTGGCCACGCCTTCACGTACTCCACACACCTGATCGGAGGCATCGCGATAGATGAAACGGGTGTTCCGCTCCCAGACGACACGATCGTTGCTTGCCGAAGCTCGGATGCGGTCTTGCTCGGCGCCGTCGGCGGTCCAAAGTGGGACGACCCGTCGGCAAAAGTTCGTCCAGAGCAAGGACTCCTCGGGATGCGCAAGGCGCTCAAGCTGTTCGCAAACGTGCGACCCGTGAAGCTTTTCAAAGGTCTGGAGGCAGCCTCCCCGCTCAAGGCAGAGCGATTGCGTGGCGTCGACTTGGTATTCATTCGTGAGTTGACCGGCGGGATCTATTTCGGACAGCCGAAGGGCAAAGAGGTTCGAAACGGGCTGCGCACGGGCTTCGACACCATGGTCTATGACGAGGCTGAGATTCGTCGCATCGTCGAGCTCGCCTTCGAAGTTGCGAGAAAGCGAGGCGGCCATGTGACTTCGATCGACAAAGCGAACGTCCTCGCAACGATGCAGGTATGGCGCGAAGTAGCCACCGAGGTTGGGAAGGAAAACCCCGACATCAAGCTGGACCATCAGCTCGTCGATTCGGCGGCCATGCGACTCGTAACCGACCCGGCCTCGTTCGATGTCATCGTGAGCGGCAACATGTTCGGCGACATACTTTCGGACGAGGGTGCGGTCCTGACGGGCTCGCTCGGGCTTCTCCCGAGCGCGTCGCTGGGCGAAGGGACACTCGGCGTGTACGAACCGATCCACGGCTCGGCGCCCGACATCGCAGGAAGAGGAATCGCAAACCCACTCGGTACGATCTTGAGCGCCGCGATGCTACTCCGGCACAGTCTCAACCTCGATGAGGATGCCAAGAGAATCGAAGATGCCGTACAGAAGGTGCTAGATAGCGGGCTGAGAACAGCGGATCTGAGCGGCGGACGACGCTCGCTCGGCACGAGCGAAATGGCCGATGCGGTCGTAGCTGCGATCGACGGCGCACCAGCAAAGGAACACCATGCCCCGTAAACGCGTTAGCCGCCTGTTTGACCTCAAGGAAGACGAACATGGACGCAAGTACATGGAGGTCTATCTCGATGGGATCGCTCTTCTGCGCCTCGTCCTGACCAACAAAGGCACGGCGTTCAGCCACGAGGAGCGGCTCGCTCTCCGACTCGGAGGCCTCCTCCCTCCTCAGTACAATACACTCGAACAACAGATCGACCGAGTGTACCAAGGTTTCGTGCAGGCCCCGACCGACATCGACAAGTATCAGTACCTGCGAGCGGTCCAGGAACGCCAAGAGATACTCTTCTACGCGCTACTCGAGAAGCACCTCGATGAGATGTTGCCCATCGTCTACACGCCGACCGTCGGTGCGGCCGTGCAGCAATTCAGTGCGCTCTATCAGAACCCGCGCGGGCTTTCGTACTCGCCCCTCAACATCGATCGCGCGGCGCAAACCCTCGAATGCTACCCGATGGAAGACGTTCGCATGATCGTTGCGACCGACTCCTCCGCCATCCTCGGAATCGGCGATCAAGGCTATGGCGGTCTCGCAATCCCCATCGGCAAGATGGCCCTCTACACGGTCGGCGGCGGCGTGAGCCCGTTCCACACCATGCCCGTAGCACTCGACGTCGGCACCGACCGGATGGATCTCATCAACGACCCGAACTACCTAGGTGTTCGTCAGAAGCGACTTCGAGGAGACGACTACTACAAGTTCCTCGACCAGTTCGTCGATGCAGTCTGGTCACGATGGCCCGACGCAGTGATTCAGTGGGAAGACCTCTCTAAGACGGCGGCCTTTACGGTCCTCGAGCGCTACCGCGATCGCGGTCCGTCGTTCAATGACGACATCCAGGGCACGGGCGCGGTCGCTTTGGCGGGCATTTTGGCTGCCTGTCACTTGAGGAACGAGAGCCTGAAAGACGAGGTCTTCGTGATCCACGGAGCGGGCGCCGGCGGTGTCGGGGTCGCCTGGGCAGTGCGAGAAGGACTCGTTCGGGCCGGCCTGAGTCGCGCGGAAGCCAAGTTGCGCGTCTTCGTGCTCGACTCGCAAGGCCTGCTGCTCAGCGACCGCGAGATGGAGCAGTACAAGCAAGACTTTGCTCAGGAGCGCGCCGCCATCCGGGGTTGGGAGTTCGAAGGAGACTACCCCGACTTGGTCGAGACCATTCGGAACGCGAAGGCGACGGTCTTACTCGGTCTTTCGGGCCGGCCTGGTGCTTTCGATGAACCGGTCGTACGCGCGATGGCAGACAACCACAAGTGGCCGATCATTTTCCCACTGTCGAATCCCACGAGCTCTGCAGAGGCCAAACCGATCGACATCTTCCGCTGGACCGATGGGCAGGCGATTGTAGCGACCGGTAGCCCGTTCGATCCGGTCATGATGGGCGGCGTGACGCATCCAATCGGCCAAGGGAACAACGCTTTCATTTTCCCAGGTCTGGGCTTCGGCGCGATTCTGAGCGATGCGAAATCCATCACTGATGGGATGGTGATGGCAGCCTCGCAGGCCTTGGCCGAATACACCATCGAGAAGTATGTCGAAGGCGGGCTCATTTACCCACCCGTCAACGACCTACAAGAGACCTCGGTCCGAGTCACGACCGCCGTGCTCAAACAAGCGATGGCCGATGGCGTTGCCCGCCGTGAAAACATTCCGGAAGACCTGGAGGCTTTCGTCCGAGGGCGCTTCTGGCACCCTACCTACCTCCCCTTCGTCCGCGGCCGCCTGGACTAGGGACTCGTGCAGATCGCAGTAGCGCTTTTCGAAGGGGTAACAGCGCTGGACGCTGTGGGGCCATACGAAGTTCTGCAGCGGCTACCAAGCTCGGCGGTCCATTTCGTCGGCCACCGAAGGGGTGAGGTGCGAACGGACAACGGGTTCTTGGGGCTCACGGTCGACAAGCTGTTTGACGAAGTCCGGAGCCCTGACGTCCTTCTGGTGCCCGGCGGTATCGGGACGCGGGCGCTCGTCCACGACGATGAGATTCTCAATTGGATTCGCGGGGCACACGAGACGAGTCGGTTCACGACCTCGGTCTGCACGGGCTCGCTACTTCTCGCCGCCGCAGGTCTCTTGAACGGGCTGCGCGCCACGACCCACTTCTCCGCCCGGGCCTTGCTCGCGAAGTACGGCGCGACGCCATCGGAAGATCGCGTCGTTCAAGAAGGAAAGATCATCACTGCGGCCGGGGTCTCGAGTGGAATCGACATGGCATTGCGTCTCGCCGCGCAACTCGCGGATGAAACGACCGCGAAAGCTCTTCAACTCATGATCGAGTACGACCCGCAGCCACCGTATGACGCTGGCGCCCTGCACAAAGTCGACGCCGCTGTGCTCGCGCGCGTGCAAGCCTTGTCGAAGGACAGGTCCTGACCACGCGTCGACGCAGCGGATCCCCTAGGAGAGTGCGCCACCGTCGGCACGTATTTCGGTGCCGTTGATGTACCGGGCGTCGTCCGAAGCCAGGAATGCGATGACCGACGCCGCGTGTTTGGGCTTCGCGAAGCCTACGAACGGCATGGCCCCCTTGAGCAGCTCCATGTCCGCGCCTTCGGGCGCCTTGAAGTCGCCATGGAGCGAGGTCGCGATGCCGCCGGGGATGACGCAGTTCGCTCGAAGACCCTGCTTCACGTACTCTTGGTAGAGCGCGCGGGTCATCGAGAGGATACCGCCTTTCGATGCCGCATAGGCGCTCATCCAAGGGTGGCTTCCGAGGGCTGAGGTCGACGAGCAATTGACCAGCGCGCTGAATCGATTCTTCAGAAGATGCGGCAACGCTGCTTGGTTCACGTAGAACGTGCCATTGAGATTGATGTCGATGATCTGATGCCACTGCTCAAAAGTCATCAGGTGCGTGTGATACGTTCGGAGGATTCCGGCGCAGTGACAGAGTGTGTCGAAACCTCCCATGTCCTCTGCGGCCTGGTCGATCACCTCCTTGACGCGAGCACCGTCGGCGACGTTGCACTCGTAGACCCAGGCTTTGACCCCGAGGCCCTCGGCGATCCGCTTTGTCGCAGCGAGTCCCTCTGCGTTGATGTCGATGAGAGCGACGTTGCCGCCCTCTTCGGCGATGCGCTGCGCGGTGGCCTGGCCGATACCTGCGGCAGCGCCCGTGATCACCACGTTCTTTCCTTCAAACCTTTTCATCGTATTCCCCGCTCTTCCTGGATGCTCACTAGTAACCGTGAAGCTCCGCCCAGCGCCGCCGGTGCTGAGAGGGCCTCCCGAAAGTCATGTAAGTCGCCTGCGCGCGCTTCATGTAAAAGCCGATGTCGTGCTCGTCGGTTACGCCAATCCCACCATGCATTTGAATCGCTTCCTTGGCCGCATGGATGAAGGTTTCCGATGCATTGGCCTTCGCGAGGGAGGCAAGCTTGGGAACCTGCTCAGGAGATTCGTCGATGGCACGCGCAGCTGCCAGAACCACCGAGCGCGTCAGCGCGATCTCGGTGTAGACCGACACTGCGCGGTGCTGAAGTGCCTGGAACGATCCGATCGGAACGCCAAACTGCTCCCGCTCCTTGAGGTACTCGAGGGTATCTGCAAAGGCTTGCTCGGAACCTCCCAACATCTGCGCAGCGAGGCCAACGCTTGCACGATCGAGAATGCTCTCGATCAACGACTCCCCCGCATCGACTTCACCCACGACTGCGCCCCTGTCGACCAAGACGCCTTCGAGCCGCACGATCGCTGCATTCTGCCCATCGATTCGGTGCTGACGGGTGATGCTCACACCCTCCTGACCGGGGTCCACTAAGAAGAGCGTCGCTCGAGTGGACTCGTCTGACATACCAGTTGCGGCCGATACGATGATCGCGTCCGCAACGTGGGCGTCGAGAACCTGAACCTTTTCTCCGTTCAACTCGAAGCGCTCTCCAACCGGTTGGGCGAGGGACTCGAGCCTCTCAGGATGTCTGCCGAAGCATCGTTCTTCGTGCCCGAACGCAACGATCTTTTCACCCGCAGCAATCCCAGGCAGAAACGCCTTCTTCTGGGCAGGACTACCCGCGAGCAAGAGCGCCTGCGTCCCAAGCAACAACGTGGATACGAAGGGCTCGGGCATGAGCTCACGCCCGGCCTGTTCGAGCACGACGCAGAGATCGAAAAATCCGAGCCCAAGACCTTCGTATTCCTCCGGTATCTGCAACCCAAGCCAGCCCAACTTCGCCATCTCGGACCATAGCTCGCGCGAGAATCCGAGCTCGTCTTTCGAGTCGCGAAACGCTCGGAGCCGCGCGGCCGGTGCGCGGTCGCGAATGAACTCGTGCGCAGTTCGTGAGAGCATCTTTTGCTCCTCGTTGAGAAGAAGGGAGGGCGCCCTCAAATCGCTCACTTCTTTCCCTCCGGGAGCGCAAGCACTCGCTTGGCGACGATGTTCTTTTGAATTTCCGAGGAACCTCCTTCGATGGTGCTCGCGCGCGAACGCAGCCAGTCACGGGTGTACTGAAGATCCTCCTCGTCGAAACCCGGACCTTCCCAGCCGAGGCCCTGGGTTCCGGCCACTTTCATGCCGAGCTCGAATCGCAGCTGTTTCAGCTCGGTCCCCACGATCTTGGTGATCGACCCCTCGGGTCCAGGAGCTCCGCTTTCCGCGCTTTGTTGAATACGGGCAAGCGTGAGGTGAAAGGCCTCTTCCAGCATTCCGAGCGACGCAAGCTCGTCGCGCAGCAAGGGGTCTGGGATGGGTCCGTCCTCCACGCCGAGGTGCTTTCGGGCCCTCGCGAGAACCTCGCGCTGTGCTGACCCCGGCTGTCGAGCGATCGACCGGCCGATCGAAGAGCGCTCGTGTCCGAGAATCGCCTTGGCGATGGCCCAGCCCTCGTTCTCGATGCCCACGAGATTTCCGAGTGGCACGCGGACATCATCGAAGAAAGTTTCGCAGAACGGCGAATACCCGCTTATCAGATCGATTCGGCGCACCGTGATTCCAGGCGTCTCGAGACTGGCGAGGATCACCGAGATACCCATCTGCTTCTTGGGAGCGTGTGGGTCGGTGCGGGCAAGGCAATAGATCCAGTCACTCAGGTTCGCATGCGAAGTCCAAATCTTCTGCCCGTTCAAGACCAGCTCGTCGCCGTCGTGTTCGGCCTTCAGCTGAAGGTTTGCCAAATCGGAACCTGCATTGGGTTCGGAGTACCCCTGACACCAGCGGACTTCGCCGTGGGCAATTCCGGGTAGGTGCTGCGCTCTCTGAGCGTCGTTGCCGTACTCCAGCAGAACCGGACCGAACATGGCGAGGCCCTGACCGGCGATGGGACGTGGAACACCGATCGCTTTCATCTCCGCGTGAATGATGTTCTCCTGCTCGTGGCTGAGGCCCCCTCCGCCATACTCCCTCGGCCAAGAGGGAGCGGTCCAGGCCTTCTCGATGCAGAGGTCGCGCCAACGCAAGATGTCGGCATCGGTCTCCTCGCACTTCGAACCGCCCCAATAGCCTTCGAATGGACCACTGCCGCTGGTGCCCCAAAGCGATTTGGGCGCGTTCGCGCGAACCCAGTCCCGCGCTGATGCGCGGAAATCATCCAGCTCACTCACGCGATCACTCCGCCGCACCGGCCTTTTTCATGTCGAGCGCGACGTCCTCGATCATGTCCTCCTGGCCGCCTACGGTTTTCATCCGTCCGAGCTCGACGAGAATGTCGGTCGATTTGAGGCCGTACTTTTCGGCGGCACGCTTCGCGTGTAGCAAAAACGACGAGTAGACACCCGCGTAGCCGAGCGTCAACGAGTCACGGTCCGCGCGGACCTTGTGCGTCATCATTGGGTAGACGATGTCTTCGGCCACATCCATCAACTTCCACATATCGACTCCGGTTGTGACACCCATCCGATGGAGCACCGCTACGAACACTTCGAGCGGCGTGTTGCCCGCCCCTGCTCCCATACCCGCG
>DASRZF010000251.1:0-3140 GCA_035686645.1 Polyangiales bacterium | reverse complement strand
TATCCCCGATGTCACCGGAAGCGCTGATGAGTTGGCCGTTCTTGTCGACGACGAACACGACGCGCGCGTTTGCATCCTGAACCAGCCTGTCGGTCACGGCCTGGACCTGGGCAAACTCCTCCTCGTACATCACCATCTGGGGGCTTGCCATGTTTTGAGCCGTGCTCCTTCGCCTTCTTCAGTGCTATGAGTTCCTAGCAGAGCGCTAGTCGCCGGTAAAGATTTCCGGCCCCACCACTTCCAGCATAACAAGCCGTCACTAAAGACAAAAACGATGCTTCGTTGGCTCCTTCGAACGTTCCGAAATCTGCTCTGCATTCCCGTCCTTCCATTCTGGGCGATCTCCCGCTGGCTCTCCCGGCCCAAGGGACGCTGGATCGCATTAAGGCTCAAATCGCGCCTCGTGGAGGAGATGCAGCCGCTCCCGTGGCTCCAGAGGCTGCTCGACATGGGCTCGCTGAGGCGCACCTCCTCGCTCTCTGCGATCCGCAAGCTTGCTGATTATGCGATCAGGGATGCCAGACTGGAGGGTGTCGCGTTCGTGCTGCCTCCGCTTCACGCGGGCTGGTCGGTCTCGGCAGGTCTGCGCGAGCAGATCCTTCGCTTGAGGGACGCTGGCAAGCGCACCACGGTCCTCCTTCCGCGGGGCGGCGGGCATCGCGAGCTCTATATCGCGTCAGCCGCGGAGCAGATCTATCTCGGCCCCCAAGCGACGATCACGCTCCTCGGTCTTTCGGCGCAGTCACACTACGTCAAACCGCTTCTCGATCGAATTGGTGTCGAGGTCGAGCCGTTCGCGCGCAAGGAGTACAAGACTGCGGCGGAACGCATGAGCCGCGACTCGATGAGCGAGCCCCAGCGCGAGCAGCTGCAAGCGTTGATCGACGGGCATACCGAGGCACTGCTCGGCGCGCTCTCCCAACGGACCGGGACCAGCCCGGAGCAAGCGCGGGCGCTGTTCGAGGTCGGCGTGTTCCGCGGTGCAGACGCGATTCAAGCGCGTCTCGTGGACGGTCTCGCGTACGAAGACGAGCTCCCCGAGAAGCTGGGCCTCAGGAGCGAGAAGGAAAAGAAGAGGGGCATCGTCGAGGCCGGAAAATACCTCGCGTACAAGGAATCCAAGCTCTTCCGCCCCGCGCGCCGAGAACCCTACATCGCCGTGGTCGCGGTGAAGGGCGCCATCTCCGAGTCGGGAGCGCCGAGCGGGCGCCGGGCCTCGATCGTCGCGGCACTTCGTGAGGCGCGCCGCGACCGCCGAGCACTTGGTGTGCTGCTCTGGGTCGATTCCCCGGGCGGATCGGCCGAGGCCTCCGATTTGATCCATCGCGAGGTCGTGAGGCTCAAAGAAAAGAAGCCAGTCGTGGCCTACTTTGGCGAAGTTGCGGCCAGCGGCGGCTACTACGTTGCCGCGCATGCAAATGCGATCGTCGCTCAGCCACTGGGGCTCACTGGCTCGATCGGCGTCGTTTCCGCTCGGCTTCTCGCTTCTCAGCTTCTGGACCGTGTCGGCATCCGGACCGAGGTGCTCCGCACGGGACCCCATGCAGACCTCTTCTCGCCACACCGCGCGCTCACCGATCCGGAGCGCACTCTCATGAATCGAGAGCTCGATGCTTTCTACGACTCGTTCGTCGCGCTGGTCGCCGATGGCAGGCGCCGGCCGGTCGAAGAGATCGAGCCCCTCGCGCGTGGCAGGGTTTGGCTCGCGGCGGACGCTCATCGTCTCGGTCTGATCGACGAGCTGGGGGGCATGGATGTCGCCCTGGAACGACTGAAGTCCGCCATCGATGCTCCGCCACGAATCCGCGAGCGGCTTCGCCCGGCGGTTCTCGCCAGCTATCGCCTAGACCCCTCGCCGCCCACGGCCCAGCTCCGGCTCGAGGGATCGGTATTCGAGGGTCTCCGGGACCTGGCCGTGCTCCTCTCCGAGAGCCCGGGCGTCCTCTATCACGTCATTTCGATCCCCAGGATTCGCTGAGACGCCGAAATTACGCTTTCGTCCGCGGGTCGTTTATCGTGGGGAGCGGGGAGGGAGCAATGAAGGCAATGCAGATAGCGCTGGCCCTTGTGCTTGGGGTCATCATCGGCTGCGGGGGCTCTCACAAGCCGAAAGCCGGTCCGCTGCCCGAGGGGGCGACCTTCTACGGGGTCTGGCAATCGCCGCAGTACGGGAGCATGCACCTCTGCCAGAGCGGCAGGAAGGTCATCGGTGACTACTTGAAGCACGAGCGCGCCGGCCGGATTCAGGGCGATCTCGATGGAGACTTGCTGGTTTTCCAATGGGAGGACCGCCGTGAGCTGGTGGCCGGCAAGCCACAGGTTCGTCGAGGTCACGGTTACTTCCGAATCGAGCTGGGCGAGGACGGCGACCAATACCTGCGGGGCGAATGGGGCATGGGCGACGAGCTCTCGGGCGGCGGTCCATGGAACGCCGTCAAGCTTCGAAGAGGGGAGCCCGACCGCTGCACCGGCGTTGACGAGCCTGTCTCGCTCGAAGAGACGGTTCATCCCTGGGACGCCGACGACGAGTCGAGCGACTAGGCCACCGACAATTCCGGCTACGCGGCCGATTCGGCGCGGCGACAGAAGACGACCGAGCAACGCTTGCGTCGTTCTGCGCTCAGGCGCGCACAGAGCTCGGCCAGGTCGTCATCATAGTCGACGACGACGCCTCCGGTGGTCTCGCCGGCGTCGTTGTACGCGCAGTCGTCGAGTGCGACCCAACGCCCTTGCCAGGCGACGTCTCCGCGAATGTCTTCCCAGACCAGCGAATCCGATTCGTCCGTTCTTCGAAGGTTGATGGATGAGTGTCGTCGCGGTTCAATCATGTTGCAGCCTTTGGAATTTCCCCGGCATCAACAGCAAAGCTCTCAAAGCGGGCCGAGTCTCCACCGTGTCTCGGGTCGGTGCAAGCGAATTAAAAGCCTGGGTTTGAGGGTCTGTCCGGTCAAGGGCCAATCAGAAAGACACAATGATATCAGTCACTTGCGCGCTTCTTGGAGCAAGACACAGAGCGATCTTGTTCACGCGTGTCGGAACTTTGCACGGGATCGAGGTTGGCCGGAGCGCGATCGAATCAGGTGGCGAGAGCCAAGATCAAGCGGTCCAGATCCGGCCGCGTGTGCAACTCGGTCACGGCA
>DASRZF010000250.1:0-38869 GCA_035686645.1 Polyangiales bacterium | reverse complement strand
CGGCGCACGTGCTTACCGCCGATTTGACGAATCCAAGCGCGCCCCAGGACATCTTTTCGGCGCTTGCGGAAAAACGCTTGCAGCTCGACTACTTGGTCAACAACGCCGGGTTCGGAGCCAATGGGCCATTCGCCGAGCTCTCGCTGCAGTCTCAAATGGACATGCTGAAGGTGAACATCGATGCGGTGGTTGCGCTCAGTCACCTGGCGCTGCAGGGAATGCTCGCTCGCCGGAAGGGACGGATTCTCAACATCGCGTCGACCGCAGGGTTCCAACCGGGCCCGGACATGACGATCTACTATGCGACCAAGTCGTTCGTGATCATGTTTTCCGAGGGCATCGCCGAAGAGGTCAAAGACGCCGGCGTCACGGTCACGGCGCACTGCCCCGGAGCCACCGCAACCAACTTCGCGGGGACCGCGGGGAACGACACGAGCATCTTGTTCAAGCTCAGCGTCTCGCCAGCAGACAAGGTCGCGCGACACGCCTACCGCTCGATGATGAAGGGCAAGGTCGTCGCGATCGAGGGCTTGCTCAACTGGCTGACGGCGTTCAGTGTCCGGTTCAGCCCGCGGGCCTTGGTGAGAAAGCTCGCCCGTTGGATGAACAAGACGACATGAACAAGCGAGTTTGCTCAGTCGCAGGGGTCCTCGCGCCCCTGCTCTTCATCTCGACCGCCGCCGCGCAAGGCGCCTGGTCGTACGAGCCCACCCCGACCAGCCCGTATACGAGCACTCCGGTCCCGGAAGGCCCCGCCGAGAGCACGAGCGAGAGGTCGTCGATGGACCCCGGCCTGATAGGCTCGTTCACCCTGGGCGTTCCCGTTTGGTTGGACGCCGATCGAAGCGTGGTGCGGCCGGGCGTCGATCTCGACTTCTTCGGCGGGGTCGACATCGGCTACGCGGTGTTCGGGTTGGCGCTTGGCGCGATGTGGACGCCGATCAACTACAACGACATCGACGGTGCTCCGCCGAACTCCGGGTACGGCCGGAAACCGATGACTCGACTCTACTTGGCGCCAGAGCTCCGAGCTCAGATCCCGAACAAGTCGCGGCTCTTGCCGTATCTCGGGGTTACCTTCGACGCGAACTGGTGGCGCGTGAGGTCCACAGACATCCAGTGCGGCGTCTACTACTGCAGAGTGAATGCCGTCTTCTTATTCACCCCCGGCATGACCGCCAAGATAGGCTTCGCCATCAGCGTGTCGTCAGGCGCGCTGATCGACATCGGGTTCAAGTATTCTCTCTCGGGTCCGGGCAGCTTCTTCTCCGGGCGAGAGCAGTGGGTCACGCCGTACATCGGCATGATGTTTCGCTGACGCTATGCGTATTTCTTGAGCTCGAGCCGGGCAACCATGCCCCGGTGCACCTCGTCGGGCCCATCCGCGATTCGAAGCGCGCGCGCCATGGCGAGCAGGCGGGTCAGCTCCGGATCAGCCATGCCTTCGCCTCCATGAATCTGAATCGCGGCGTCGACGACCGACTGAAGGACGTTCGGAGCGATGACCTTGATCGCGGAGATGTCCACCAGCGCACCAAAGGTGCCGTGCGTGTCGAGCGCCCACGCGGCCTTCATGGTGAGAAGGCGCGCCTGGTCGATCGCCATGCGGGAGTTCGCGATGATGTCCCGATTGCCGCCGAGATTTGCGAGCGGTTTGCCAAACGCAACGCGGAGCATGGCCCGCTGGCAGAGCCGCTCGAGCGCCCGTTCTGCTGCTCCGATGGCGCGCATGCAGTGATGGATTCGCCCCGGCCCTAGCCGGCCCTGCGCGATTTCAAAGCCACGGCCCGGCCCCGCGATGATGCTGCTGACCGGAAGGTGAACGTCGTCGAAGAGGACCTCGGCATGGCCGTGAGGCTCGTCGAGATGACCGAAGACCGGCAACATGCGCAAGGTCTTGACCCCGGGCGTGTCGGTCGGCACGAGCACCATCGAATGGCGCGCGTGACGGCCAGCGTTCGGGTCGGTCACACCCATGAAAATGTAGAACCCGCAACGAGGATCGCCTGCGCCACTGGTCCACCACTTCTGGCCGTTCAGCACCACCTCGTCGCCCACCACCTCGCAGGTCGCCTGCATGTTGGTCGCATCGCTCGATGCAACGGCCGGCTCGGTCATGGCAAATCCCGAACGGATTTCCCCAGCGAGCAAGGGCTCGAGCCACCGCTTCTTCTGCTCGTCGGACCCGTACTTCACCAGGACCTCGGCGTTGCCCGTGTCGGGCGCGCTGCAGTTGAACACTTCGGGCGCCAAGAAGCTCCGGCCCGTGATCTCGGCGACCGGTGCATAGTCCCGATTGTCCAAACCCGCGCCGTACGTCTCGTCCGGAAGAAAGAGATTCCAGAGCCCGAGCTCCTTGGCTTCCGCTTTGAGCTCTTCGAGGATCGGAGGGATCCTCCATTCCCGCCAATCGTCCGTGCCGACGAGTTGATCGAGATAGGTTTGCTCGTTTGGCACGACGCGCTCGCGCACGAATCGCTCCGCCTGCGCCATCACGTTCTTCGCCCGTTCTGAATGCTCGAAATCCATAGACGGCGTTGATACCGCATGCCTTCGAACATTTCACGCGGGAAGTCACCGAATCCGGTGCTAGGTTCCGACCTGATGAGCGAGGCACGTCCAAACCATGGCAATTGAAAGCAACCCCTTGATCGACGACGGTCTCGTCGATTTTCTGCTGTACTCCGTTCTCGACGCCGAGTCGCTTTGCAAGCTCGACGCTTACGCGCAGCACTCGAAAGAGACCTTCGACCTTTACATCGACAGCATCCGGCGGTTTGCACGGCAAGACCTGCTGCCCAGCTACAAGCCGATGGACCAGGAGCCTCCGCAATTTCGGGATGGGCGAATTCACACCCACCCCGCACTGCCCAAACTGTACGAGCAGATGGTAGAGCTGGGCACCCTCACGGCAACGCGCCCGGAATCGGTGGGCGGGCAGCAGATGCCCATGCTCGTTCACACGATGGCCAGCGCCTATCTCATGGCCGCGAATCTCTCCGCGTATGGTTTCATCGGTCTCACGGTGGGCGCTGGGCACTTGATCGAAGCGTTCGGAAGTGACGAGCTCAAGGAGCGATTCATGACCCGGCTGTACAGCGGCGAGTGGACCGGAACGATGGCGCTCACCGAACCACAGGCAGGCAGCAGCCTCGGCGACATCACGACGAGCGCGACGCCGACCGATGACGGGTACTACCTGATCAAGGGAAGCAAGATCTTCATCTCGGGCGCGGACCACGGCATCACGGAAAACATCGTCAATCTCACGCTCGCCCGGATCGACGGGGCTCCGGAGGGAACGAAGGGCATCTCGCTCTTCGCCATCCCGAAGCGCCGCGAAGAGAACGGAAGCTTGGTTTCAAACGACGTCACCGTGGCGGGAATGATCCACAAGATCGGATGGAGAGGACTGCCAAGCCTGGCCCTCGAGTTCGGTGACGAGGGTGATTGCCGCGGCTGGCTCGTCGGCGAACCCAACCAGGGACTTCGCTTCATGTTTCAAATGATGAACGAAGCCCGCATCATGGTCGGCGTCAACGGTTTCGCCACGGCTTCGGTCGCCTATCACGAGTCGCGTCTCTACGCCCTCGATCGGAAGCAAGGACGGACCTTCGGCCAACGTGGTGGTGAGCCGGTGTCGATCATTCAACACGCCGACGTCCGGCGCATGCTGCTTCGACAAAAAGCGTTCGTCGAAGGAAGCCTCGCACTGCTTGCGACGGTCTCGTGCTACTCGGACGTCGCGGAGCATGGCGGGTCGACCGAGGAACGAGAGCGCGCCCAACTTCTCCTCGATTTGCTCACGCCAGTGGCCAAGACGTTCCCAGCCGAATGGGGCTTCCAAGCCAACGCCCTGGCCATCCAGGTTCTCGGTGGCTACGGCTACACGAGCGAGTACCTACCCGAATCGTACATGCGCGATCAGAAGCTCAACACGCTTCATGAGGGAACGAATGGAATCCAGAGCATGGACCTGCTCGGTCGCAAGGTGATGGCGAAAGGGGGCGCACCCCTGCGCGCTCTGGCGGAAGAGATCGGAAGCACCATCGCGAGAGCACGAGAGGCCGGCTGCGATTCGGATCTCTGCTCAGCGCTCGAGGAGGCGATCGCAATCGTCGGCAGCGCGACGATGGAGCTCGCTCAGCGTGGCATGGCAGGCGACGCCGAAGGCATGCTCGGTCACAGCTGGGACTATCTCGACATGTTCGCCACCCTCGTCATCGGATGGCAGTGGCTCAACATGGCAGCCGTTTCGCTCAGCGCTCCGATCTCCGAAGCACGCAAGAGCGCAACCGACGCGGCGAGCAAGTACTGGATACGCACCGAGGTCGCACGCATCCCCCAACTGGCCGCACTCTGCCGGAGCAACGAGGATTCGTACCTGAGGGCGGAGCCGGGCTGGTTCTGAAGCTCAACGGGGTTTCTTCTCGGCGATCTTCTTGCGGCAAACTTCGTTGATCAGCTTCAGCTCTTCGATCTTCTCGTCGATCTGGCGTTTCTTTTCTTCGAGCTCGTCGATCATGTGGGCGCTGCGCGCAACCGATATCTCGAGTTGCTTGATGCGCCCTTCGCCCTGCTGCCCATAGAGGTCGAGGTAGTCCTTGGTCTCTTCGAGGCTGTACCCGAGTGACTTGGCGCGGACGATGATGTGAAGTCGTGCGCGGTCACGGCGCGAGTAAATTCGAGCACCGTTCAGACGCTGCGGCGCGAGCAGGCCCTTGGACTCGTAGAATCGAATCGCTCGGTGCGTGATGCCAAACTCGTCCGCCAGGTCGGCGATCGAAAAGAAAACCGGAGCCTCACGGTCGCCGTGCGCCTCGACGAACGCCCTCGTTCTATCGTTCCCGGAGCTGGTTTTCGAAGGCGCGGCCACTGCTCGGACCATAGCCCTAGCCGCCTGTCACATCAATAGTTGATTTACCTGTGAACCCTATGGTTGACGTTTACGTCAACCTGGCCTAGAATCCCCTCAGGCTCTCGAATCTGGAGGACGCGGATGGACAAGGCGATCATCACCTGCGCGCTAAACGGCGTGTTGACGAACCCGAAACAGCACCCGGTGCCGGTCACGCCCAAGGAGATGGCAGCCTCGGCCCGCGATGCGTACAACGCCGGCGCCTCGATCGTGCATATCCATTTCCGTCGTCAGGAACAGGGCCTGGGGCATTTCCCGTCCTGGGATCCCGAGGTCGCCGCGGCGGCCAGCGACGCGATTCGCGAGGCCTGCCCTGGGATCATCATCAATCAAACGACTGGCGTGATGGACGACGACGTCTCGGGTCCGATTGCGTGTCTACACCGCATCAAGCCCGAGATCGCCGCGTGCAACGCTGGAAGCCTCAACTACCTAAAGTTGAAGAAGGACAACACCTGGGCCTGGCCCCCCATGGTGTTTCTCAACAGCGTGGAGAAGGTTCAGAAGATGCTCGAGGCGATGGCGGAAACACACACCACCGCCGAGATGGAGTGCTTCGACGTGGGCATCGTCCGCTCGGTCGGACTCTACTTGAGGGCCGGGATGGCCAAGGAGATGCACTACAACTTCGTGATGGGCGTAGCCTCCGGCATGCCCTGCGATCCCGAGCTCCTGGAGCTTCTGATGAAGTACAAGAGTGGGAATGCGCACTGGCAAGCCACGCTCATCGGACGTGAGGAGATCTGGGAAACCCACCAGCGCGCGGCCGATCTCGGCGGCATGCTGAGGACGGGGGTCGAAGACACGTTCTATCTGCCCAACGGTGACAAGACGACCGGAAACGGCCAGCTCATCGAAGCGCTTGCAAAGTGCGCGCGCAACGCCGGACGCGATGTGGCATCGCCCGCCGAGGCCCGGAAAATGCTCGGGTTCAACTGAAGCCGGGCATTGTCACCTGAGAAAGCCGGAGGTAAAGACGAGCCATGGCCAAGAAGGTATTTCCCGACGCGTCCGCAGCCCTCGACGGATTGCTGAGCGACGGCATGACGCTGATGTCCGGTGGCTTCGGGCTCTGCGGAATTCCCGAATCACTGATCGAAGCGGTCGCGAAGTCTGGCGTGAAGGACCTCACGGTCATCTCCAACAACGCAGGCGTCGACGGAATCGGCCTCGGCGTGATGCTCGAGACACGCCAAATCAAGAAGATGGTCTCGTCGTACGTGGGCGAGAACAAGCTCTTCGCAAAGCAGTTTCTCGATGGAGATCTGACCGTGGAGTTCAACCCGCAGGGCACCCTGGCCGAACGGATTCGGGCAGGGGGCGCCGGCATACCGGCCTTCTACACGAAGACAGGCGTGGGAACGATGGTCGCCGAGGGCAAAGAGGTCCGCGAGTTCGACGGCCACCAGTACGTGATGGAACGTGGGCTCTTTGCCGACCTCGCGATCGTTCACGCGTGGAAGGGTGATACAGAGGGCAATCTCATCTACCGAAAGACCGCCCGGAATTTCAATCCGATGATGGCGACGGCTGCTCGATTCACGGTTGCCGAGGTGGAGCATCTCGTCGAGCCCGGCGAGCTCGAACCCGATCAGATCATGACCCCGGGCATCTACGTCGATCGGATTATTCACTTCGCAACCCCCTCGAAGCACATCGAGCAACGGACGACGCGTCCACGCCCCTGAGGAGAAGACGATGGCCTGGACACGCGACCAAATGGCTGCTCGCGCCGCAAAAGAGCTTCGAGACGGTTTCTACGTGAATCTCGGCATCGGGATCCCGACGCTCGTGTCGAACCACATTCCCGAAGGCATGAGCGTCCAACTCCAAAGCGAAAACGGAATGCTCGGCATGGGCCCGTTCCCCTACGAGGGCGAAGAAGACGCCGACCTGATCAACGCGGGCAAGCAGACGGTGACCGAGCTTCCGACCACGAGCTTCTTTTCGAGCGCCGAATCCTTCGCGATGATCCGCGGCGGCCACATCGACCTCTCGATCCTGGGAGCGATGCAGGTGGCCGAGAACGGCGATCTCGCCAACTGGATGATCCCGGGCAAGATGGTCAAGGGCATGGGCGGCGCCATGGACCTGGTCGCCGGAGTCAAGCGCGTGGTCGTCGTTATGGAACACACGGCGAAGGGAAAGCCCAAGCTGCTGAAGGAATGCACCCTCCCACTCACCGGCACCCGTGTAGTCGACCTGCTCATCACCGACCTCGGAGTCTTCGAGATCGACAAAGCAGGCGACGGCACAATCGTGCTCGTCGAGCTCGCAGAGGGCGTGACCCTCGACCAGATCGCGGAGAGCACCGAAGCCGCTTACACGGTGGCGCCGGGGCTCTAGGCGAAAAGCAGCAAGACCGCGCCGACGTAAAGCCCCATGACGATCGCGAGGACGGCGGTGTAGCCGGCGATCTGACGCGCCTTGAGCCCGGTGATCGCGAGTAGCGGAAGCGCCCAGAACGGTTGCAAGAGATTGGTCCACTCGTCCCCGTAGGCGAACGCCATCACGGTGGGCGCGGACTGCAAATCGAGGGCGGCAGCGCTCGTCAAGAGAACATCGCTCTGGAGCGCCCACTGGCCGCCACCGGAGGGGACGAAGAAGTTCACGATGCCCGCGCTCAGGAACGTGAGCAGCGGAAACGTCGAGGCCGAGGCAACTGAGGCCATTGCCGCCGAGAGCTTTTCGATCATTCCGCTCGCTTGCATCACGCCGAGGATCCCGAAGTAGAGCGGAAACTGAACGATGATGGCTCCAGCCCCGCGCGCCGCTTCAGACACCGAATCGAGAAAGCTCCGGATCGAGCCATGCGCGGCCAAGGCCAAGGCGAGGAAGAAGAGATTGACGGAGTTGAGGTCGAAGGCGACTTCGCTACGAAACCACGCGTACGCGACGAGGGTCGCAGCCCCGCCACCCATGAGAACGCCCAGGAGCGACGACTTGCGCCGTGAACCGCTGACCGCATGACGGGAAGCCGGCTCGGGAACGAGCGCGTGCTTTGGTGCCAGGGCCATGCACGTGAGGGGCAGCAATACGACGAGTCCACCGCTCACGACGAAGTTCAGTGACGAGAAGAGTGTCTCGCTCACCGGGATCGCCTGCGTCATGCCCTGCGTGAACTGCGCCGACTCCGCCGCCTTCAAGGGAGCCGAGCCACTGAGGCCTCCGTGCCAGATCGCGAGGCCCGTATAGGCCGCCGCTCCGAGCACCGGGATATCCATCGGCCGCCCATCTTCTGCAGCGCTACTCGCGATCTCGCGGACGACGAACGCTGCGACGACGGCGCCGAGACCCCATTGGATGAGGCCGGTGAGGCATGCGATGAGCGCCACCAAGCCCGCTGCAGCCGGCGTTTGCTTCGGCCAGCGCGCAAGCGCACCGACCAGACGCTGCACCGGCGGGCTCGAGGCCAGGGCCTGACCGGTCACCAGGATCAGGCACATCTGCAAGGCAAAAGCGAGCAGCGCCGTGCTCGAGAATCCGCCGTACCAGCCCTGAAAGACCGTCGCGGCGGATCCGGTCAGCGCGAACCCCCCGAGCAGAGTGATCGCGGTCAATACGAGCGCGAGCACGAAGGGGTCGGGAACCCAGCGCTCAGCCCAGCGGCTGAACAGTTCGCCAAGTCGAGCGAGCATTGCGGCAACCATACCATCAACTGCTGCGCAACACCGCATCGAGGGACGCGCACGTGGGGGCGGGATCAGCTCTTGTGTTTCGCCGAGACCGGGCGGCGTCTAATGGCGATGAACGTGAGGTCATCGGGCTTGGAGGGAGCCCCCTTGCCTGGCGCCTCCATGCGCTCCTTTCCCAGAGCGGCCAACTCGTTTGCAGCACGTTGCAAAGGCCCCTTGCGAACCCTCTCGACGATCTCGTCTAGATGGAGGTTGTCGCTGAGCCCGTCGCTGGCCAAAACCACCGTATCGTATGGCGCCAGGTCGAGGGTCGCGCCAAGCTCGATCCGCATGTCTTGAGTGCCCAGCAAGTTCGAGACCAAGTGCAGGTCTTCGTGATGCAGCGCCTCGCCGCGATCCAACAAGCCCGCCTCCACCGCGTAGCCGACCGGCGAATGCGGAATGGTCTGCCATTTGATACGTCCACGCTGGCCGGTCACTAGGACCATCGAATCCCCGGCGTGGTACGCGCGCATCTTGGTGCCCTGAACTTCGACTACGACCAGGGTCGCAGCAGCCCCAGTCCCGAGCGCGGAGATCTCGCTGTCCGCTGATTCGAAGCCGTTGATGATGGCGCCACGGAGGTGCTCCAAGTCGTCCCCGAGCCGCGACACCGCTTCGCACACTGCACGCACGGCGATGGCGGCCGCCACGGCGCCCCCGGGATGGCCGCCCGCGCCGTCGGATACGACCGCGACGCCGGCATCTTTGCCGAGCGAAATCACCGCTGCAGCGTCCTCGTTGGGGCCTTCTCTGCCCGGTTTCATGAGGCTGAGCACCACAGCCTCGCAGCTCCCGAGGTCGAATCGCTCGCCATTTGCGACGTCCACACCCGTGAAGATGCGGGTCTCGGTCACGGCGCGGCCCGTCGGCTGCGCGTGGAATCCCGAAGGGCCTTCGGGGCGACCTGGTGGAAAGCCTTCTGCATCTGAACACCGTCGCGAAACCGCTTGCGTTCCCGAACTTCGATCGAGCGGCGAAGAAATCTGATGAAGTCGCGGCTGACCGTTCTGCGAAGGCGGTCCGCGCCCGGCAAAGGCCAATCAAACGGCCAAGCCGGCAACTCGCCCGCGAACATTCGGTACACGAGCAAGCCCATGGAAAACACGTCCGAGCGAAAGGACGGCTTTCCCATGGCCTGCTCGGGCGCGATGTAGCCCACGGTGCCCTGGCCCGAACCCATGATCGTACGGGTTCTCAGCGCGACCTTCGCGATTCCGAAATCTGCCAATCGCACCTGCCCCTCGGGAAACATGATCACGTTGTCGGGCTTGATGTCGCAATGAATGACTCGCATCTCATGGGCGTACGCGAGCGCGTCGATCAGTTGTTCGGCGTATGACAGCGCGGTTTTGGGCCCGAGTCGATAATGCAAGCGGTCCGTGAGCGTGTGTTTCCCGAGCGGCGTTGCGATGACGAGGTGGCCGTCGATCATCATGGCGTTACGAAGCGGGAGGATGTTCTCGTGTTCGAGACGCGCGGTGAGTCGCACCTCGCGATGGATGGCCGTGAGCGAGTCCTTCTCGAGCCTATCCAAGTGGGGAACCTTGAGCGCGACGGGCATTCCCTCGATCGTGTCGTAGGCGGCATAGACAGTGGCGAAACCACCCGCTCCGATTCGGCGCTGAATCCGGTACTTGCCGAGCATCTGCCGGGCCCGCAGGGTTTGACCCGGGGGAGTGCTTCCTTCGCTTCTGAGTACGTTCCTGCTCATCTGACCAAAGCGGAATCTGACATCGCCCCGTTGCCGACGCACGTAGTATTCCCGCTGCGCTAAACCATGGACGCCGCGCTCCCGTCAAGCCATCCTTCGCGAATGGGCCCCGAGCACACCGGCCAGATCCTGGTCGTGGAGAGCGATGGCAAACTGCAGTCGGAGCTTGAGGCCGAGCTCACGGCGATGGGCCATATCGTGGATACCGCACCCGGCGGCGCCGAGGCCCTCGAGCTGGTGGAGCGCTCGATGCCCGACGTGATCGTCGTTGGCCTCGAATTGGAAGGGATGGACGGATTCGAGCTCCTGCGGAAAGCGCGGGCCCTCGTTCCTTCTGCCTCGTTCATCGCGATAGGGGAATCCGGGTCCACCGACACGGTGGTGAAGGCCATGCGCTGCGGGGCCGATCGATATCTGACCCGGCCGGTGCGACCCGACGCCCTCGGGCTCGTGATCGAGCGCTCACTCGACAAACCGCTCCAGGCCCGGGAGGCCATGGATGCCCGGGAGGAGGCCGCCGCCAGCCTTCCGACGACTCGAGTGGACCAGATCGTCGGCGCTCATCCTGCGATACAGCGCTTGTTCAACCGCATGCTCCAGGCCGCCAAGAGCCGTTCCACCGTGCTCATCCAGGGCGAAACCGGAACCGGCAAGGAGCTGATCGCCAAGGCTCTCCACGAGCACTCGCAGCGGAGCGACGGGCCTCTGGTTCGCCTCAACTGTGCTGCCCTAGCAGAGAGCGTGCTCGAGTCGGAGCTGTTCGGACACGAGAAAGGAGCGTTCACCGGGGCCGTCACCCGCCGAAAGGGGCGCTTCGAACAGGCCGACGGAGGCACTCTCTTTCTCGATGAGCTGAGCGAAATGCCACTCTCGGTTCAGGTGAAGCTGCTTCGGTTTCTGCAGGAGCGAGAGCTCGAGCGGGTAGGCGGAAACGAGACCGTGAGCGTCAACGTGCGCGTGGTCGCTGCAACCAATCAAGACCTCAGGGCACTCGTCGAAGACGGGAAGTTTCGCGAGGACCTCTATTTCAGACTCAAGGTGGTCGTCCTCGAGGTCCCTCCCCTTCGCGCGCGGCCGAGCGACGTCCCGCTCTTGGCTGACCATTTCCTCCGCTTGTACGCAGAGGAGAATGGGAAGGAAGTGCGTGGCTTCACGCCCGATGCCAGAGAGGCACTGCTCACCTACCCCTGGCCGGGAAACGTCCGCGAGCTCCAGCACGCGATCGAACAAGCAGTCGTGCTCTGCCAGGAAGCATTGATCGGAATGGAGGACCTGCCCATCCAGCCGTCGCAAAGCGAGTCCGAGCCCTTGAGCTTGCTCGTGCCAGGGGTCACCCTCGCCGAGGTCGAGCGATACACGATCATGAAGACGCTCGAATCGGTCGGCGGCTCACCGACGAAGGCCGCAGCCATCCTAGGGGTGAGCAAGCGGACGATTCATTATCGTTTGCAAGAGTGGGGAATCACCAAATTTCGCTCGCACGCCGATGATCCCTGAAGCCAACCCGGGCTCATCTTCGTTCTCGCTTGGGCACGACGTCATCGGGCGTCAGGACGTCGAGGACCCCGTCGACCAGCAGCACGTGTTTTCGCAGCACTTCCGCAAGCGCAGCGGCGATCGGGGCCGCCTCGTCAAAGCGTCCGGTTTCGATGCTCGCCTGCATGCTCTGCGAAGCCTGGAGAAGCGCCTGGTTTTCGGAACGAATCTTTCGCAGCACCTCGGGCGTGACCAATTCGCCGTCATCCAGGACCATCGAATCCTCCGTGGGCTCCCCCCAAAGCAAACCTCGTGCCGAATCCCCCTAGCGATTGAAGGGCTGCGGGAGCACGCGGGGTGATCTGCGCAGCGCGTCAGAGTGCAAGTTCTGCATTCGCCCGGGCGATGCCGTGTGCAGCTTCTGCACTGAGGGGCTCGCCGAGCGCATTTTGCCGCTCGGGCGCAACGTTTGATCGCCCGCCTGGCAGCGGAGTAGCCAATGGCACGAAACGTGCTCCTCGCTCGCTTAGGGGATGGTTCCCCCGGAAAAGCGAGAACGATCATGCCGATGCGAACGCAACGAACGAAGGGTGGCAGGAATCGCAACCGTGGTAGCGAGTTGGATTGGTTCGCGGAAGACCCGTGGGCAGATCCCGAGTCCGAGGCCGCGTTTGAGGCAGCGGAGCTCGACTGGAGCCCGGACTCCTGGGGCTCGACCGAGGAAGATCTCGACGCGTCCAGCTTGGAAGACGACGAGAAGTACACCGACGACGAAGACGCCGACGACGACGATTGGGGACCCATCCGTCCCCGACGGAATCTGGCAAAGTAGCGCTTGCAGGCAAAGGCGTTTTCCGAATGTGGAAGGCGCCGCATGTCGCGACTAGACCGGCGTTGGACGACCTAGTTACGAAAAACGCGTAGTCAATCGAGGTCCATCCGTGCAAGGTAAGGCCCTGCAAGGGGGGAGTCCCATGGGCCTCGATGCCACGGCAAATCAGTTTCTGGAGCTATTTTCGTCGGCGAAGCAGGGCCTCGTTGCCGCTTTTCCGAGCATCGTCACCGCCGTTCTCGTTCTCATACTTGGCTGGGGCTTGGCCTGGGTGCTCCGAAAAGCCGTTCGGCGGCTTTTTCGAGGCGTCCGCAACCAGTTGGCACCCGGTTCTGCTCGCAGCGCGTGGACCGAGGCGGTCGACGATCAACGAACCGGAGACGTGGCAGCAGGCGGGGTCTACTGGCTCGTCGTCCTGACCGCGTTGGTAATCGCCATCGACGCGCTGGGCGTGCCGGTGTTCAGCAGATGGATCGGCGCATTTGCGGGCTACCTACCGAAAGTCGCCATCGCGATGGTCGTTCTCCTGGGCGGCGTCATCGCGAGCAGGCTCGCACGAAACGCGATCATCAAGACCGCCATTCGAGTTCCCCCTGCCCAAGCGCGAAACCTGGCTCGACTCGGGCAGGTGTCGATCATCGTCGCGGCGGCCCTGATCGCCGCTGAGCAACTGGGGCTCGACGTCTCACTGCTCACCGCGGTGTTTCTAATTGGCTTGGCCGCAGCACTTGGCGGCGCGGCGCTGGCCTTTGGTCTCGGAGCGCGGGAGGTGATGGCAGACATCCTCGCGATGCACTACGTGCAGAAGTCCTATCGGGTTGGCCAAGTGGTTCGAATCGGATCTGACCAAGGTCGGATCGTGCGGACTACGCGAACCGCTGTGGTGCTCGAGAACATCGATGGCGAGCTCTCCATCCCGGGGCGGCACTTCGTCGACGAGCGCTCGGTTCTCTTGACCCAGGAGGAAGATCTTGACTCTCGAAACTAGCTTGCTCGGCGAATTCGTCTCCACGCACCCTAGCGAGGCAGCGAGGGTGCTCGAATCGATGCCCGCTCCGGACGCCGCCGAGGTCATGCAGCAACTGCCGCTCGATCTTTTCTCGGAGCTGCTTCGATGGCTTTCCCCTATCACCGCAGCAAGCGCACTCGAGAGCCTCGGTCCGGAAGGAGCTGCGAATGCGCTCTCGGCTACCCGGTCCGATCTGGCAGCCGCCGTGCTGCGCACCATGAGCGCGGAGCAGCAGTCCGCCATCGTCGACCGCCTGAGCCCGGACGCACGGAAAGAGACCGGGCCGCTCCTTCGATTCGCCGACGGGACCGCGGGCGCCCTGATGGATCCATCCGTGCTCACGTTTGCAGAAAGCCTGACGGCCGCTGATGCGCTCGAACGCGTTCGCCACAACTCGGAGCACGCACTCTACTACCTATACGTCGTCGACGATGCTCAGAAGCTCGTGGGCGTCGCCAACATCCGTGAATTGATGGCGGCGCGACCTGAGCAACTTCTAGGGTCGATCGCCGTTCGCACCGTTTCATCTCTCCCGGCGCGCGCTAGCTGGGAGTCACTTCTTGCGCACCCCGGCTGGAAGCGCTTTCACGCGCTGCCGGTCGTCGAGACGGACGGGCGTTTTCTCGGCGTCGTTCGATACGAATCGGTTCGCAAGCTCGAAGACCAGTCGGCAGAACACCAGCTCGAAGATCACGGCGCCAGGACGGCAACGGCGCTTGGCGAGCTCTACGGCCTCGGCCTGCGAGGTCTCTTCGATCTGGCGGCGTCTGCGGTTCTTGGTTCTGGAGAGGCCGAAGGGAGGCCGCGATGAGCTCCGCGGTCACCGAGGTAGTCGGGCATTTCCTGCGCTCGCATCCGGCCGAAGCTGCTCGAAAATTTGAAAGCGCTTCTCCCAAAGACGTTGCGGATGTGCTGATCGAGGAATCGCCGCAGGTCGCGGCGACCGTGCTCGACTACGTTCAACCCGATCACGCTGCAGAGGTTCTTGCGGCAGCTGGAAAAGACCGCGCGCGTGACTTGATCCCAGCGATCGACCCGGCCCGCGCAGCGAATCTGCTCGCACGTCTGCCCGAAGCAACGCGAGCTGATTTGCTGGGCGTGGTTTCCGCGAGCTTGGCCAAAGAGATCGAGGGGATCTTGGCGTTTCCTTCCGGCACGGCAGGTCGTCTCATGGACGCCAGGGTGGCGGTTTTCAGCAAGGACACTTTGGTTTCCGCGGCGCTCGAGCGAATTCAGGGTCTTCGCAAACGACGGATTTCCGACATCGTGCTGACGAACGACGAGGGGAAGTTCGATGGCGTGGTCCGCTTGCAAGACCTCGTAGGGGCCGATCCGGAACAGCCGCTCGCCGAGCTCAAGAACCCGCGTGTTGCATTCGTTCCCCCAATGACGCCCCGCGAAGACGTGGTGGAGCTCTTGAACGAGTATCAGCTTTCGAGCCTGCCCGTGGTAGATCTCCAGAACAGGGTCGTCGGCATCATCCGGCAAGCTGGTCTGGTCGAAGCCGTCCAGGAAGACGCGATCATGGGCTTGCAGCAGATGGTCGGCGGATCCACCGAAGAGCGCGCGCTCTCGCGCCCCTGGGTCGGTGTTCGAAGTCGCTTGCCGTGGTTGAACATCAACCTCATCACCGCGTTCATGGCAGCATCGGTCGTCGGCCTGTTTGAAGATACGATCGCGCGCTTCACAGCGGTGGCTGTTTTGCTTCCAGTCGTTGCAGGCCAATCGGGAAACACCGGCGCCCAGGCGCTTGCCGTCACGATGCGGGGTCTCGCCCTGCGTGAGTTCCGCGTTTCCGAGGCATTCCGCGTCCTCGTGAAGGAGCTCATCATCGGATTGGTGAACGGGCTTGCGATCGCGACAGTGACCTCGATCGGCGTCTACGCTTGGAGCCGAAACTTGGGTCTTTCTCTCGTGATGTTTCTGGCGATGATCGTATCCATGATGGCCGCGTCCGCCGCAGGCGCCATCATTCCGGTCACGCTGGTCAAGCTGAACCGCGATCCAGCGACGGCATCCTCGATCATACTCACCACCGTGACCGACATCGTCGGATTCTTCACCTTTCTCGGGCTCGCGACTTGGTTTGCCAGCATGCTCGCCGCCTCCTAAAGGGCTTGCCTTTCTTGGCCGTGAGTGCGGCGAATTGGTGCTAGGCTAGCCGAGCGTGCAAGACCCTACCGTCCTTTGGAAGCTCCTGGCCACCGCCATCTTCGTCGTCCTGAATGGCTTTTTCGTTGCGGCTGAGTTTGGCCTCGTCAAGGTCCGGCCAATGCGGATCGACGCGCTCGTGCGAAGCGGCGATCGCCGCGCGGCGATCGTTCAACGAATGTTGCAACGCCTGGATCTCTACCTTTCCGCCTGCCAGCTCGGAATCACCATCGCCAGCCTCGTGCTGGGCTGGCTGGCGGAGCCGGCGGTTGCACGATTGCTGCTGGAGCTAGCCGCATATGCGGGCTGGCAGATCCATGACGGGCCAACCACACATCTGATTGCGGTCGCCATTGCGCTGACCATCATCACGATTCTGCACATGACCGTCGGCGAGCAAGCTCCGAAAGTCTGGGCGATTCAAAAGGCCGAGTCGATTTCCCTCTTCGTTGCATACCCCCTCTACACGTTTGCAACCGCGCTTCGACCGCTCATCTCCTTCATCAACGCGCTTTCCAATGGCCTGGTCCGCCTCGCCGGGATGTCGACCGCAGACGAGCATGATGCGTCCGCGAGCATCGAAGAGCTGCGCTCCATCCTCGCGTCCTCTGCGCGCGCTGGACACATCACTGCGCGGCAAAGATCGATCGGCGACAACGTGCTGGCGCTGATGCGCCTCGAGGTTCGCCACATCATGTTGCCACGGGTCGACGTTGCGTACCTGTCCACCTCCAACACGATGGAGGAGAATCTCCGTATCCTTCGAGAGACAGGTCACTCGCGTTACCCTCTGGGTGATCCCGATCTCGATAACATTCGGGGAGTCGTGCATGCCAGAACAGTCCTCGCGACTCTCCTTCAGGAGAAGGAACTGAGCCTCGAGGCGCAAGCGCTGCGGATGCCTACGGTTCCCGATACGCAGCCTCTGTCGCGCTTCATCGTGGAGCTTCAACGGTCGCAGACCCACGCCGCCGCGGTCGTCGACGAGCATGGAACGATCATCGGCCTGTCCTTCCTCGAGGACGCTCTCGAGGAAATCGTCGGCCCCATACACGACGAATTCGACGAGGAGAGCAGCGAAATGACGGAGGTGTCCCCGGGCGTCTTCGAGCTCGCAGGGAACGTCCCGCTACCGGAAGCATCCGACTTTCTCGCGGTCCCGCTCGACGAGGACGAAGCGGATACGATCGCCGGCTACTTCATCTCCTATCTGGCTCGAATGCCAAAGCGCGGCGACACTCTGCAGATTGGCGACTACAAAGCCACCGTCTTGCAAGTCCTTCGGCACCGAATCGTTCGGCTCCGCTTCGAGCGCGTGGAGAACCCGGAATCTGCGGCTTAGTGCAGCAATGCTCGAGGGCCGAGTCGAATGAGTGAAACCAAGGCCACCGAGGGTCGAATTCGCGTTCGGCCGCATGAGAGCACGACGATTGGCTGGCGCGAATGGCTTGCCTTGTCTGAGCTGGGCATCGGACGGATCAAGGCGAAGATCGACACTGGCGCCCGCAGCTCGTCCCTGCACGCCTTCGACATTCAGGTGACCGGCGAAGGCAAGCACCCCTGGGTCCATTTCAAGGTCCATCCGATTCAGCGCGACTCGGTGACCATCGTGCAATGCAAGGTGCGTCTGTACGAATACCGCAACGTGAAGAGCAGTAGCGGTCATAGCGAGCGCAGACCCATCATCAGAACTCCGATGCGCCTGGGTGAGGAGACCTGGCCCATCGAGCTGACCCTCACCTCGCGTGACGAAATGGGCTTTCGAATGCTGCTAGGTCGCGAGGCGATTCGAGGGCGGTTTGTGGTCGATCCCAATCGGTCGTATTTGTTTCGAGAACTCGTTCCGAAAAGGCACAAGAAACGAAGGAAGAAAGGCCCGTCATGAGAATTGGAATCTTGTCGAGGAACGGCAAGCTATATTCCACCAAGCGCCTCAAAGAGGCGGCGATCGAGCGCGGCCATGAAGTAAGGGTCGTCGACTACACCCGATGTTACATGAACATCACCTCGCATCGTCCTCAGGTCTTGCTGTCTGGCGACGCACTCGAATTCGACGCCATCATTCCGCGGATTGGCGCCTCCAACACGTTTTATGGAACGGCGGTAGTGCGGCAGTTCGAGATGATGCGCACTTACTCTCTCAATAGCTCACAGGCGATCTCCCGGTCCCGCGACAAGCTGCGCGCCCTTCAATTGCTCGCCCGCGAGGGAATCGGCTTGCCCGTCACCGGATTCGCACGCTCGACGAAGGACGTCGAAGGCTTGATTCACATGGTGGGCGGGGCACCGGTCATCATCAAGCTGTTGGAAGGCACTCAGGGAATGGGAGTGGTCCTTGCAGAAACCGACAAAGCGGCGGAGTCGGTCATGTCCGCATTCATCCAACTCGACGCCAACATCCTGGTACAGGAGTTCATCAAAGAGGCCGGTGGTGCAGACATCCGTGCATTCGTCATTGGGGACAAGGTCGTGGCATCGATGAAGCGCCAGGGACCCGAGGGCGAGTTCCGATCCAATCTCCACAGAGGTGGGAGCGCGAAGACGGTGAAGCTCACACCGGAAGAGCGGAGCACCGCGGTGCGGTCCGCGTCGAAGCTCGGCCTACGGGTCGCGGGCGTGGACATGCTCCGATCGAACCATGGCCCCGTCGTGATGGAGGTGAATTCCTCACCTGGCCTCGAGGGCATCGAGGCGTCGAGCGGCAAGGACGTCGCCGGCCTCATCATCGAATACCTGGAAAAGAATGCCAAGCGCGGGAAAACCAAAGACCGGATCCAAGGTTAGGCCAAGACCTCCCTTCGAGGTCAATGGCGTCACCGCTCCGGCGGGAAGGCTGACGGAGGTCGAGCTTCGGATTGCACGACTCCCGACCGGCATGTGGTTCTCTTTGCCCGTCGGCGTTGTGCACGGGAAGAACCCAGGGCCCGTGATTTGGATCAGCGCGGCGATTCACGGAGATGAGCTCAACGGCGTTCCGATCATTCGGCACGTGCTCGATCGGATCGACCCCGCAAAGCTGTCCGGCACGGTTCTGGCTGTACCGGCGGTCAACGTCTTGGGCCTCGTGCAGGAATCTCGCTACCTGCCCGACCGGCGCGACCTCAATCGCTGCTTTCCGGGCTCGAAGCGCGGTTCCTCCGCATCCCAACTCGCGCACCTGTTCATGACGGAGATCGTCGCGCGCTCCTCGGTAGGAATCGATCTGCATACTGGCTCCGGCGGCCGAACGAACCTTCCACAGCTGCGCTGCGACCTGGAAGACCCCGAAACCCTCCGCCTCGCCCGAGAGTTCGCCCCGCCCATTCTCGTACATGCGCGCGTGCGTGATGGCTCGCTCAGAGGTGCGGCTGCCGAGCTTGGAAAGACCGTGCTGCTCTACGAGGCAGGCGAGGCGAGCCGGTTCAGCGCAAGCGCGATCGACATGGGCGTTCGTGGAATCCTCCGCGTGATGCAGGCGCTCGACATGTTGGATTCCTCTACCGAACCCGCTGCTCCGGCACCGCGCATTTCACGTTCAAGCTCTTGGCTTCGCGCGCAACGAACCGGATTCTGCGAAATGATGGTGTCCCTCGGAGCGGAAGTGCGTGAAGGTGACACCGTCGCCATCATCTTCGGGGCGCTCGGAAGAAAACAGATGGCCGTCAAAGCGAAAAGTGCCGGTGTAGTCATCGGCCACGTTACCTCGCCAATCGTCCACCGAGGCGACGCGGTCGCGAACATTGCCACCGTCACGGGTTGACGCTCGGGTCGGCTCAAAAAGTCTTGCGGATCGCCTTCAAGAGCGCGACCCCTTCAGGGCCCATCTCCTTGGCGACCTTGTCGGGCACGTTCTTCTGCTTTGCCTTGAAGGCCTCGAGCTCCTTCGGCGACGGATCGTAGATGTCGTAGCCGTAGCGCTCCAGGTTCTTGAGCAACACGGGCTCGATCTTTCGCACTTGATTTCGGCCCCAGATCGTCAGGTCGTGGGGCATGGTCGTGATGACCTCCTGAATGTCTTTCGGCAAGGAATCGAACCACTTCTTCGAGTACACGAGGATCGCCGGCTGGTAGCAGTGACGGCTGAGGAAGATGTTCCGTTCTCCTTCGGAGAGACCTTGATACCAGCTCCCCGCCATGGCGAAGAGGGGCGTGTTGTCGAAGCCATCGACCACACCGGTCTGCACACTCATCAGCGTATTGCCATTGTCGATTGGAACCGGCGTCGCACCAAAGGCCTCGTACGTTGCGACGTGAACCATCGACTCCTGGGATCGAAAGCGAACACCCTTCATGTCGTCGGGCGTTCGTATCTTCATCTTGCTGAAGTAGGAACGGTAGCCGTTCTCCGCCCAGATCCCGAACACGAGACCGCGCTTCTCGAGGACCCTCTTCACCTGTGCGGTGACCTCTGGATCGTCGAGCGCCTTGTCGGCGGCCGCAAAGTTCTCGAACACGTAGGGCGCCTCGATGACGTTGACCTCGCGTACGATGGAGCTCATTCCGCCGACGGAGCCGGCGAACGCTTGCATGCTGCCCATTTGAACGCGCCGGGCCAAAGAGCGCTCGTTGCCGCGCCCGAGCCGAAGCTTCACTTTCAGCCGGCCTCCCGTTTTCTCCTGCGCTTCGGCCTTGTACCGCTGAAGCTGCTCCGCCCAGGGGCTTCCTTTGGGCGCAACCGTTCCGACCTCCATGATGAATTCCGGATCCTCTGCGACCGCAGGTCCGACGACTGCGAGGGACAGAGCGAGCAAGGCTCCGAAAACGAATGCCAATTTCTGCATGAAGGGACTTTCTACTCAGTTGGGCGCCGAAAAGGAAGAGCCAATCCGATCATCAGCGAGCGGGGCTCGTTGAGCCCGGTTTTGGGGATGAGTCACCGCCGCCCGAAGCGTACATGCCATCGATGAGGGCACGGTACTTCTCGTTGATGACATTGCGCTTGATCTTCATGGTCGGCGTGAGCTCGCCGCCGTCGACGCTCAACATGTGCGGAAGCACTTCGAATTTCTTGATCGTTTGATAGCGCGCGACCTTGCTGTTGCACTCGGATTCCACTCGATCCGCGAGGAAGGCGCGGACCTTCTGATTTCGCGCGACCTCCGCCAATGGGGCTTCAGGCACGCCCGCCGCCCTGCAAAGCTCGGGAACCGCCTCCGCCTCGAGCGCCAGGATCGCGCATAGATAGGGTTGCCTATCGCCCACTACGATGGCCTGACCCACCCCCGGAATCCCCTGCAGGTGGTTCTCCATCTCGGCGGGGGCGACGTTCTTGCCGCCCGCTGTAATCAGCAGATCCTTTTTGCGCCCCGTGATGCTGAGAAACCCTTCGTCGTCGAGCACGCCAAGGTCGCCTGTGTGCATCCAGCCGTCTTCTGCATACAGGGATGCCGTCTCCTCTGGCATGTAGAGGTAGCCGGGCACCATGTTGGGTCCGCGGAGCATGATCTCCCCGTCGTCCGCGATCCGGATCTCGACGCCCGGAAGCGCCTGGCCCACACTGCCGAAGTGAGGGGCTCCAAACGGCTGCGCCGTGGCCATTCCAGTCGTTTCCGTCATTCCGAAACCCTCGTGAATGATGATGCCGATCGACGCGAAGAACTCTAGCGTCGATCGGGACGCAGGCGCGGCCCCCGAGCCTGCCGCATAGAGCTCATCGAGACCGATGGCGCTCTTGATTTTGGAAATGACGAGCTTGTTGGCCAGCCGGCGGCGCACGCTGTCGACCTGCCTTCCAGTCGCCATCGAGCGCTTCGCGCTTTGCAGCTCCACCCGCCGGGCCCAGTCGGCCAGCTTTGCTTTCGCTCCCGTTGCGGACAGAAGATTGGCGCCAAGCGCGGCTTCGAACTTTTCCCAGACCCGCGGAACGGCGAAGAAGAAATGGGGGCGCGCGGCCACCAAGTGATCCTTGATCTTGCCGAGGTCCGCGCAGAAAAACGTTTCGCTCGCGACGCGCACTCCGATGAAGTTGGTGAAGATCTGTTCGGCGACGTGGCAAAGCGGCAGGTAGCTGACGTAGCGAAGAGGGTCGAATTCGAAGAGCTCTGGATACTTGTCCATGAACGACGCAGCCATCGCCTCGACGCCCCGGTGCGTGCACATCGCGCCCTTGGGGACTCCGGTCGTGCCCGAGGTATAGATGAGAAGCGCGACATCGTCGGGTTTGGCCTCGGCCATTCGCCGCTCGACCTCGCCGTCAGGCTCCCCGCGGCCACGCTTGATGACCTCCCTGAGCGAGACCACCATCTCGCGCTCGCTCTCGATGGCGTCCATCACGATGATATGCTCGAGCTCGATCAAGCCGCGGTCGAGCGCCGTGAGATACTTCTGGAGCTGAGCCTCACCGTCACAGATCGCGATCTTGGCACGGCAATTTCGGACGATGAAGGCGACCTGCTCCACGGTATTGGTCACGTAGATCGGCGCAGGCACCGCCGCGGCCGCGCTGATCCCCATCTGCGAGATCACCCAGTCGCGGCGATTGTCGCCGATCAGCGCGACGCCATCCCCGGGCTCGAGGCCAAGGGCGATCAGACCCTTTGCCAAGTCCCGCACGGCTTGCCAGTAGTCGCCCCAGGTCGTGAAGACCCAGCGCCCATCGGGTCCCATCTCGGCCAGCGCGTGCCGGTCGGGACTCGTGGCGGCCGTTGCCGCGATGTAACCGGGCATGGTTCTCGATTCGCTCACCGCCGCCTCCAGGAAGGGTCTCGACCCTACCCGAATTCCAGCGGGACGTCTCTCGGGAAAAAGGCGGTTGGCGCCCCAATTTGACGTTCGAGGCGGCGCGTCCAGACTCTGCAAATGCATTTCACCACACGCGCAATCCTAGTCCTAGGCATCCTCATGATGGCGAGCGCGAGCCCTGCCTCGGCCAAGGAGGTCGACGACGAGAAGCTCGCTTCCGATGTTCGCGACGCCATGACGCGCTTCGAGGAGAAGGACAGCAGCTTCAAGAAGACCACGGAGTCGGTCGTGGGCTACGCGATCTTTCCCGAGGTCGCGAAGGGCGGATTCATCGTGGGCGGCTCCGGCGGACGCGGCGAAGTCTACGAGGGCGGCAAGCTGATCGGGTACGGAAAGCTCTCCGAAGGAACGATCGGCGCGCAGGTCGGCGGCCAGAAGTTTTCACAGATCATCTTGTTCAAGACCAAAAGCGCTCTCAATCGTTTCAAGAAAAACCGTTTCGAGCTGAGCGCCCAGGCCACGGCAAACGCTGCCGATCAAGGTGGCGCGGCCAAGGCCAAGTACGCCGACGGCGTGGCGATCATCATCCTTCCAACTTCTGGATTGATGGCGGACGCCAGCATCGGAGGCCAGAAGCTCAAGTTCATCCCGCTGGCTGACGCAAAGAAATGAGTGGAGCGACCCGGGGCTCTTGTGTCTGCGGCGCGGTCGCGTTCCGAATCGAAGGTCCCTATCGCGGGTTTCAGTACTGCCACTGCAGCCGCTGCCGAAAGAAGACCGGCTCTTCACACGTGGCCAACATCTTCGTCCCGGTGACTCAGTTCGCTTGGGAGCGCGGCGAGGAGAACGTCAAGCGTTTCGAGCTCCCTGAAGCGAAATACTGGAGCACTGCGTTTTGCACGAGCTGCGGCTCGGCCGTGCCCTGGCTGACGAGAAACGGAAAGGCGATGGTCGTGGGCGCTGGTGCGCTCGACGACGACCCGGGGGTCAAACCGACGAAGAGCGTCTTTTTCGGCTCGCGTGCGCCCTGGTACGTCCATGTGTCCGACCTCGAAATGTTCGAGACGCTCCCCGATTCCTAGGATAGTCTGGCCTCCGGATCTCGGGTGGAGGTGAGTGCATGCGGAAATTGAGTGTCGCGCTGTTGGTTTTCGCCGAGCTGATCGCACGCTAGAGACTCGGCCAGGGAGCCGCCGCCTCGAGCTCGATCGCGAGCTCGAGCAAGGTGCGTTCGGTGCCCATCGACGATGCTAGCTGAACACCGATCGGCAGGCCCTGAGAGCTCTGAGCGAGAGGCAGCGAGATCGCTGGCCCCCCCGATACGTTCTGGACCGGCGAAAACGGAATGAACCACTTGAGGCGTTCGAGAGCGGTTTCGAAAGGAACATCGGGGCCGATGTAACCGTGCTCCGGCGGTGGCATTCCCACGGTCGGGTTCATCAGAACGTCGTAGTCCTCGAACCCGCGCGCATACCGGCGAGCGAAACGCCTCAATCGCCACACCGTCGCTGGGAAATCGACTCGATTGTCGAGAAAGTACTGCGCCAAGCCTTCAGTGAAGGGTTCGACCTGGGCCCGGTCGAAGTCCGGGTGAATGAGCTGTTTCCCAAAGCGAGTGACCACGAACGCGATCGTTGCCCAGAGCAAGAAGAAGTCTTCGTGAAATCCCTCGTCGAAGGGCGCTCTGACTTGCTCCACAGAATGGCCGAGACCCTCGCAAAGCGTCGCCACGTCGTTTACCGCGGTCACGCACTCCGGGTGTGCAGGCGCACTCTCTCCGAACTCCGAAAAGAAACCGATGCGCAAGCGCCGGCCGGGCCGCGTCACCAGGCCGATCTCGGGCAAGCGTGGATTGCGATAGTAGCGCTCGGCCGCATGGTAGAACGCTGCGGTATCGCGAACCGTGCGGCTCAGCATTCCCTGGTGAAGGAGCCTCACCGGAAGGAGCTTCGAGCCTTCGATCTCGATCAGACGGCCGCGCGATGGCTTGAGCCCTACGAGCCCACAGCACGCTGCAGGAATCCGAATCGACCCGCCCCCATCATTTGCATATGCGATCGGCACTACGCCCGCTGCGACCAGTGCAGCCGAGCCTCCAGAAGATCCCCCCGTAGAGAATCCCAACTTCCAGGGATTGTGCGTCGGGCCATGGGCGAGCGGCTCGGTGGTGCCCGTGAGGCCGAACTCGGGCGTGCTCGACTTTCCCAGGTTGATCAAACCCAGCGACAAGAACTGCTGAACGAAAGCCGAGCTCTTCTCCGCCGGTTTTCGGGGCAGACCCCGCGAGCCGAAAAAGAAGGGGGACCCTGCGACGGCATCGCTGTCTTTGATGAACGTCGGAACGCCCGAGAAGGTCCCGGGGGGCGGGCTCTTCGCCTGCTCGCGAGCGGAATCGAACAGGGGCGTCACGATGGCGTTGAGCGCAGGGTTCACGCGCTCTGCTCGAGTGATCGCGGCCTCGACCGCATCGCATGCCCGGAGCCCTCCGGACTGAATTCGAGCTGCAATTGCTACAGCATCTGACGCTCCGAGCGCGTCGTCCCCAAAGGCGCTCACCGGACTCGCTCCAGACGTCGGGTCTGTTTGCACGCCCAGCCCATATCACATGAGCTCGCGTCGAGGCAGCCAGCGTGAACGAGGTGTCGACTCCAGGAACCGTGTCTGCCACCATCGGCCCGCCGAGCGGAGGGCTCGGCCGGTTCGATATCCGCATGAATCTCAAGTACATCCCCAACGCGATCTGCATCGCACGCATCATTCTCGTTGCGCCGATCGTCTGGAGCCTGTTCGAGGGTCGCTACGCGCTCGCCCTCGGCCTCATTCTGCTCGCCGGCTTCTCGGACGCGCTGGACGGGTACTTGGCGAGGCGCTTCGATTGGCGAACGCGCCTCGGAGGCCTGCTCGATCCGGCGGCGGACAAACTCCTGATGTTTGCTGCCTACGTCAGCCTGGCCTGGATAGGCTGGGTCCCGGTCTGGTTCTCGGCCATCGTCATCGGGCGCGATCTCGTCATCATCGCCGGGACGATCATCTATCAAGTCTACGTGGCGCCCGTTCACGGCGAGCCCACCGGCGCCAGCAAGCTCAACACGGTGCTGCAGATCCTCTTCGTACTCCTCACGATCACTCACGCCTGGCTCGGCCAGCCCCCGATGCTCGTCCTGCGTGTACTAGGGGCCGCGATCCTTCTCACGATCGCGATCAGCACCGTGCAGTACGTGAGCACAGGCGTGACGCGTGCGCGTGCAAAGCACCCCCATTAGGGGTCGGAGGACTCTGTCCGCCGTCAAGGCTGAGGGAGGGGCGTGCCCGGGGTCTTGCCTTCCATGCGGTGAGACACGAAGTCGCGGACGGTCTGATGTTGAAGATAAGGGTTTGCCTCGAGCTCCTCGTCGAGAGTGGAGACCGTCATCGGGCCGTAGTTGTGACCGGGATACATGCGGGTTTCTCTCGGCAATGATTCGGTCAAAGTCTTGAGCGTTCGGTACATCAGCTCGGGGTCTCCACCGACGAAGTCGCAGCGGCCACAGCCCTGAATGAAAAGCGTGTCGCCGGTCACAATCGCATCGCGAATGCGATAAGTGGTAGAACCCGGTGTATGACCGGGAGTGTGCAGCATGCTGATCTCGAGCTGCTCCCCGATTCGAAGCCGGTCTCCGGGGCTCTGGCGCTTCAGATTCTCGCAGTGGAACCCTGAAAAATCGATCTCCTCACCGAGCATGTGCACCGGCACGTCGCGCTTCTCGAGCAAGGCGTCGACTCGGTTCACGTGATCGAAGTGGCTGTGTGTGCATAGGATGTTGCTGATTTCGACGTCCAGCCGCTGCGCCTCTTCGAGAATGAAATCCGAGTCCCAGGCTGGGTCGACGACCGCGCACTTCCGCGTCGCCTTGTCACCGATGAAGTAGATGAAGTTGTCCCAGGGGCCCAGCTCGAACTGGTGGACGAAAACCGCGGACTCGGAGCCCATCTCAGAGCTCCACGACGCTGCGAATCGACTTGCCCTGGTGCATCAGGTCGAAGGCCGTATTGATCTCTTCGAGCGGCATCTTGTGCGTGATCAGGTCGTCGATGTTGATCTTGCCCTCCATGTACCAGTCGACAATCTTGGGGACGTCCGTGCGACCGCGCGCTCCTCCAAAGGCGGTTCCCCTCCACACGCGACCCGTTACGAGCTGGAACGGTCGGGTGGAAATCTCCTCACCGGCTCCGGCTACGCCGACGATTACACTCTCGCCCCAGCCCTTGTGGCAGCACTCGAGTGCTTGCCTCATCACATCGACCCGGCCGATGCACTCGAAGCTATAGTCCGCGCCCCCGCCGGTGAGGTCGACGAGATAGGCGACGAGATCTCCATCAACTTCCGTTGGGTTCACGAAGTGAGTCATCCCGAATTTCTCTGCGAGCTCGCGTCGGGCGGGGTTGATGTCGACGCCGATGATCTTGTCCGCGCCAACCATGCGCGCGCCTTGCACCACGTTGAGGCCGATCCCGCCGAGCCCGAAGACCACCACGTTGGCGCCTGGCTCGACCTTGGCCGTGTTGATGACCGCGCCGATGCCGGTCGTGACGCCGCAGCCAATGTAGCAAACCTTGTCGAAAGGCGCGTCCTCGCGGATCTTTGCGACCGCGATCTCCGGAACGACGGTGTACTGCGCAAACGTAGAGGTGCCCATGTAGTGGAAGATCGTCTCGTTTCCGATCGAAAAACGGCTGCTCGCATCCGGCATCAGCCCCCGGCCCTGAGTCGCGCGCACGGCCTGACAGAGATTGGTTTTGCCGGAGGTGCAGTATTCACAGTTCCGACACTCGGGAACGTACAATGGGATCACGTGGTCGCCCGGTTTCACCGACTGCACGCCAGCGCCGACTTCCACGACCACGCCAGCACCCTCGTGACCGAGCACAGAGGGAAAGATTCCTTCCGGGTCGGCGCCAGAGAGAGTGTACGCATCCGTGTGGCAGACGCCGGTGGCCTTGATCTCGATTAGGACTTCACCGGCCCGGGGACCTTCGAGTTGAACCGTCTCGACTGTGAGAGGTTTTCCGGCTTCGTGGGCGACTGCAGCGCGAACTTCCATTGCGTCTCTCTCCTTTGGCTCAAGTGCACCGTTGGGCGGCCTCGAAGCGCCCTGTCATCTTTCCCATCCACATGCTCATGAGCGCAGGCTTGGGTAGACCGAGCGTACGCAGCTCGTCAGCAACGGGATGCGCGCCGAGCTCGAGCTCCGCCCCTCCCAGACGAATGCCGAGGCTCTCAGCGCTCGATGCGAATCGCGTCTCATGCAGAGCTCCATCGATGTAGCTGTAGGTGCTGAGTGTTTGCTCGGGAAATTTTCGGTTTCCTCCGATGGGCGCACTCAACTTCAAGACGTTCTGACCGTCCCTGTCCCAAATGCAGCGAGCGCGCTCGCCGCTCGTGTCAAAGTCGATCTCGTCGACGGTCTTGGGGAACCCCCAGATCTGTCGCCCGGCTTCGCAGGTGAACGATTGATTCACCGGCAAGTGAATGATGTGCGTCGGCAAGAGCCCGCGCATCATGTCGACGATCGACCCGAGATAGGGCAGCCCACGCCGATCCCCGCGCTTCCGCACGAAGAGTGCGATGGAGACTTCATTGTAGTCTCCGAGATCGTTGTCGATGTAGTCGATGCAAGCGATGCTCAGCAATCCGCGACCAGGTGCGACTTCGGCGATCTGTAGATCGGGCCCCGGCAACAAGGACTGGGCGGCGCGGGAGTCGACGAGCCAGGTCACCGTGGCGGAGCATGCATCCCGAACGACGCAGGGCAGGGTCACCGTGCGACCCTGAATCTGATACTTGCTCGGACGAGGCTCTGTGAGCGCGGCTTTCATCGGAGCAGAGTATATGGAAGGCTCCAGCCTCCCGCCATGGAAAGCTGGCTGATATGACGATGACCAAGCGCGGCCTGTCCTTTCTCGACCGCTACCTCACGCTGTGGATCTTCGTCGCGATGGCCCTGGGCATCGGTCTTGGTTACTTGGTGCCTGGCTTCGCCGACGCCCTCGATTCGATGAGCGTCGGCACCACGTCGATCCCGATCGCGATCGGTTTGATCTTGATGATGTACCCGCCGCTCGCGAAAGTCCGCTACGAGGAGATGGGGCGCGTCTTTCGCAACAAGAAAGTTCTCGCGCTCTCCCTGGTCCAGAACTGGCTGATCGGCCCCATCCTGATGTTCGCTTTGGCGGTCGTGTTCTTGTCGGACAAACCCGAATACATGGTCGGTCTGATCATCATCGGCCTGGCTCGTTGCATCGCCATGGTGATCGTCTGGAACGACCTCGCGCTCGGCGACCGGGAGTTTGCCGCCGGACTCGTGGCCTTCAATTCGATCTTTCAGATTCTGTTCTTTTCCGTGTACGCCTGGTTCTTCGTGACTTGGCTGCCCGGCAAGCTCGGTCTCGAGGGAATGGCCGTGGACATCACGATCGGCGAGATCGCCAAGAGCGTCGCCATCTACCTCGGTATCCCCTTTGCGGCCGGGTTCCTCACACGCCGCGGTCTCATCCGGGCAAAGGGGCGCGCCTGGTACGATGCGTCGTTCGCGCCACGCATCGGCCCAATCACGTTGGTCGCCCTCCTCTTCACCATCGTCGTCATGTTTTCCTTGAAGGGCGATGCGATCGTCGCGCTGCCGTTCGACGTGGTTCGAATCGCCGTACCGCTCCTCATCTACTTCGTGGCCATGTTTTTCATCTCGTTTTGGCTCTCGAAGGTGGCCGGAGCGGACTATCCAGTCGCGACGAGCCTCTCCTTCACCGCCGCGTCGAACAACTTCGAGCTCGCAATTGCCGTCGCCGTCGCGACGTTTGGCATCCATCACGGAGCCGCATTCGCAGCTGTGATCGGTCCCCTGGTGGAGGTTCCGGTGATGATCGCGCTCGTCAATGTCGCCCTTCGAATACGGACGCGGTACTTCTCTCCCGCAGCCGTGCTAGAAGCGTAGCTCGATGACCAAGAGCTCCGAAAGGGTTGCAGTCGTCACGGGGTCGAGCCGTGGCGTCGGAAAAGGAATCGCCATTGCCCTCGGTGCTGGTGGCGCCACGGTCTACGTCACGGGACGAAGTCACCAAGGGGGAAAAGAACATCCGCTTGGCGGAACCGTCGAGAGCACTGCGGCGGCTGTCACTGAAGCCGGTGGACACGGCATCGCCGTCACCTGCGACCACTCCGACGACGACCAGGTGCATGAGTTGTTCCAGCGCGTCGAGCAGGAGCAAGGACGCCTCGACATCTTGGTGAACAACGCCACCGCGGTTCCGAGAGAGCTCGCCAAGCCGGGGCCGTTCTGGGAGAAGTCCCTCGACCTCCTTCGTATCCTGGACGTCGGTCTGCGCTCTCATTACGTCGCGAGTTACTTCGCGGCTCCCCTGATGGTGCACACCGGCGGCGGCCTGATCGTGTTTACCTCGAGCTACGGCGGCCGCGTATACATGCACGGACCCGCGTACGGTGCAGGCAAGGCTGGCATCGACAAGATGGCGATGGACATGGCGGTCGACCTGCGCGATCACGACGTCGCCTCGGTGAGCCTATGGCTCGGTTTCGTTCGCACGGAGCGCAACGAGCCGCTCTTCCAGCATCCAGACGCGATGAAAGGACCATACGGGAAATTTCTCGCAAACGCTGAGAGCCCCGAGTTCATCGGACGCGTCATCGAAGCGCTTCACCGGGATCCTCAGCGCATGAAGCGTTCCGGCCGCGTCCTGATCGCGGCTGAGCTCGCGGAGAGCCTCGGCGTTCGAGAAGCCGACGGAGGGCAGCCGAAGTCGAACCGCCGCACTCTGGGCGCGCCTCCGGAGCCGAGCCCGGTGATCGTTCGCTAATGCACCCGAGAGAACAGATAGAGCATTTCGGTAGCGATCTGCATGCAGCGCGCGTCGTATTGCAGGGTTTCGTCCGGCGTGCCGTCGGCGACTTTCGGGTCGTCGTAAGGCAGACGAGCGCGGAGCGCGGCCCCGAGGACGAGGGGACAAGCTTCGTCCGCGTCGGAGCAGGTCATGATGGCGGCAAAGCCCCGGGCGGGATTGAAAGGGTCGTCGTAGGTCTTCGAGAAACACTCGAGTATGAGACCGTCGTCCGCGAACGTGATGCGATACCGCGGGTTCTCGCCACCGGTGTTTTTGACGAGGAAGCCTGATCGTTCGACGGCCGCCACGGCGCGCGGATCGAAAGCGGTTGCTTCGGTGCCACCTGAGAACGTCCGAACGCCATCGATGGCAAAATGCTGAGCCGCCGCCGCAGCCCAGAGCTCAGCCATCTGACTGCGCCGCGAGTTGTGCGTACAAATGAAGATGAGCTCGGCGCCCCCCCCTTCTGAGCGCTTCGTCGCAACGAAACCCGCCACCTCCTCGAGTGTGGCCTTTCGAGTCGCGAGAATGGCGTCGGTATGCAGCAACGCGCCTTTGATGTACTCTCGAAGCCTAGGGTGCATCTGTCCGTTTCGTACCCCGGAGTTTCCCATGATGCGAACGCCCTCTCGGTGTGTCAGCAAGGTCATGCTTTTCGGCCTCGCCGTAGCGTTCTGCGCTTGCAGCGATCCGGCCGCCGATGCGGAACAGATTCCCCTAGCGGTCGAGTCCCAGGACAACATCGTTTCCGAAAACGGCCAGCTCACACTTGGGGCGGGAACCCTCTCCATCCTGTCGGTATCTCTGATCGGCGCAGACTCGAACGTCGTGCTGCTCGGACCGGTCATCATCGATCTGGCGATCCCTCGGCAGGAGCCGAGTCTCAACTCGAATGTCCCCGCGGGCGAGTACGCCGGCCTTCAGATCCAACTCGCACCGGCAGGCGGCCGCGGCGAAATGCTGGACGTCGAGGTCAGCTCGGTGATGACTGGGGATTTGGTTCGAGTCACCTCCAGCCTCTCCATGAGCGGACAAGTCGTGTTCCCCGAAGGCCCCCGAACGATCGCCGAAGGCTCGAACCTGGAGCTCCGGCTTGGGCTGCAAGGCATGTTCTTTTATCTTTCGCCGATCACCGATGCGGTCGACGGAGTCTATGTGGCGGGCGAAAACGCACGCGATTTCCTCACGATGGACCTGATCAACATGTTCGATCTGAGCGTGTTGCCCTGAGGGGCCCATCGCGGATATCGTCGCGGGCCCAGCCTGAGGAGGTGACATGTATCTCGTGACCGGAGCCAGCGGCTTCATCGGAAAACATCTGCTCGACGCGCTCGTTCGCCGTGGCCAAACGATCTACGCCCTGGTCCTGCCCCGGTCTGAAGCGAGTTTCTGGGAGCTCGTCGACAAGCGCTGGCCTTCGGCTCGCTCGCAGTTCGTCGTGCTCGCGGGCGACATCAGCGAGCCGCTTTGCGGCTTGTCCGTAGAACGGATCGAGGAGCTCCGCGACAAGGTTCAGCACATGTTTCACCTCGCGGCGCTCTACGACATGACCGCGGGGATGGAAGAGAGCGAGCGAGCCAACGTCACGGGCACGCGGAACGCCTGTCGACTTGCCGAAGCACTCGACGCGACGCTTCACTACACGAGCTCGACCGCAGTGGCAGGCGACTACGTCGGCTTCTTCCGCGAAGACATGTTCGATGAGGGGCAGAAACACAAGAACCCGTACTTCAAGACCAAGTTCCTGGCCGAGAAGCTCGTCCGCGACGAATGCCAGACACGTTACAAAATCTACCGACCAGGCGCCGTCGTCGGGTCATCGATCGATGGGCAAGCCGACAAGATCGACGGCATCTACTACGCGTTCAAGCTGATCCAACGCATGCGTCGAGCCCTGCCGAGTTGGTTCCCGTTGATTGGATTCGAAGGCTCGGAGCTCCACGTCGTGCCGGTGGACTATGTCGCGCGCGCCATCGACGCCATCGCGCACAACGAGGAAGTCAGCAGCAATACCTTTCATCTCACCGACCCGAAGCCAAAGAGCTTTGGCGATGCGCTCAATTTGCTATGCGATGCCGCGCACGCTCCCAGCTTCGACGCGAGGATCGACCCCCGCGTCCTCAAACTCGTGCCCCGGGGTCTCGTCGGTCTGCTTGGCGCCATGCCCGCAGTGAAGACGGCTCGACGCGAAGTTCTTGCGGACATTGGCATTCCGGAGTCCGTCCTTCCCTATGTGAACTGGCGTTCGTCATTCGACACACGTGAGACCGAGGCTGCGCTCGCCCGGACTGGCATCACCTGCCCTCCTTTCGAGACGTACGCCTGGAAGATCTGGGACTACTGGGAACGCCACATGGACCCGGATCTCTTCCTAGACCGAACCTTGCACGGTCGAATCGCCGGGAAGATCGCGATGGTCACGGGGGCGTCCAGCGGCATCGGGGAAGCCCTGGCAATTCGCTTGGCCGAAGCCGGCGCCAAAGTGCTTTTGGTGGCGCGTTCCAAGGAGAAGCTCGAAGCCGTCCAGCGAACGATCGACCTCAGGGGTGGCGAGTCGCTCATTCATACCTGCGATCTCTCGAGCTCGGAAGACGTCGATCGTCTCGTCCGCGAGGTTCTCGACGCGTACGGGCACGTGGACTTACTCGTCAACAACGCCGGCCGCTCGATCCGCCGAGGCGTAGCCCACTCCTACGATCGCTACCACGACTTCGAGCGCACCATGCAGCTCAACTACTTCGGCTCGCTCAAGCTCATCCTCGGCCTCTTGCCGACCATGCGTGAACGCAAGGACGGACAAATCGTGAACATCTCCAGCATCGGCGTCCAAACCAATGCGCCGAGGTTCAGCGCGTACGTCGCCAGCAAGGCCGCGCTCGATGCCTTCAGCCGTTCGATCGCGAGTGAGGTCGTCGGCGATGGCGTGTGCATCACGACGGTCTACATGCCGCTGGTACGGACGCCCATGATCGCGCCGACGAAGATCTACGAAGCGGTCCCCACCCGATCCACCGACGAAGCAGTCGACATGATCGTGGATGGAATCGTCAATCGAAAGAAGCGCGTCGCAACCCGCCTCGGCATCTTCGGAGAGGTAAGCTACGCGGTCGCGCCCAAGCTCATCGACCGGGTCCTCAATACCGGATTCCGCCTGTTCCCCGACTCCCCGCGCAAAGGGAGCAAGGACGAGGACCACAAAGCGCCTGGACCGGAGGCCGTGGCATTCGCTCACATCATGCACGGGATTCACTGGTAGGGCCCTGCGCATCGAGCTCGACGCAGGTCAGATCTCGAGGCGCCGCAAGCGAAGTGAGTTCGCGATGACGGACACGGAGCTGAAGCTCATCGCTGCTGCCGCAATCACGGGGCTCAAGAGCAAACCGAAGATCGGGTACGCGACACCAGCGGCGATGGGAACACCGAAACCGTTATAGACAAAAGCAAAGAAGAGATTCTGCTTGATGTTCGCCATGGTTGCCCGGCTGAGCTTGCGAGCGCGAACGATGCCGCGCAGGTCGCCCTTGACCAGCGTGACGCCGGCGCTCTCTATGGCCACGTCCGATCCGGTTCCCATCGCCACGCCGACGTCCGCCTGGGCCAGCGCTGGCGCGTCATTGATTCCGTCGCCCGCCATGGCCACGATGCTTCCACCCTGCTGAAGGCGCTTGATGACCTCGGCCTTCTCATCGGGAAGGACTTCCGCGATGACCTCGTCGATCGACAGCTTGGCAGCAACGGCATTCGCAGTTTTTTGGTTGTCCCCGGTCAGCATCACCACCCGAATGCCTTCTTTGTGAAGATCGGCGATCGCGTCCGGAGTGCTCTCCTTGATGGGATCGGCCACACCGAGGATTCCGCTCAGGCGGCCATCGACGACCACGAACATGACGGTTTGCCCTTCCTCGCGAAGCGTGTCTGCGCGGGCGGCGAGGATGCCGGGATCCACGTCCATCCCCTCGAGCAGCTTCCGGTTGCCGAGCGCCAGGTCCCGATCACCGATCCGGCCGCGAACGCCCTGCCCGGTGATCGAATCGAAGGATTCGGGGCGCTCGAGATGCGCACCCCGCTCGACGGCCCCAGCCACGATCGCTTCTGCCAAAGGGTGCTCACTCGCGCGCTCGAGACTGGCGGCCGCACCTAGCAGCTCCGTCGCGTCGATTCCCGCAACGGTCTCGACGGTGACGAGTACCGGCTTGCCCTCGGTCAGCGTTCCCGTCTTGTCCACCACCAGCGTATCGACCTTGCGCATCACTTCAATGGCTTCGGCGTCCCTGAAGAGCACTCCATTGCTCGCGCCCTTCCCCATGGCGACCATGATCGACATCGGTGTGGCGAGGCCAAGCGCACAGGGGCATGCGATGATGAGAACCGCAACCGCGTTGATCAAGGCGTGCGCCATGCGAGGCTCTGGGCCGACGAGGCTCCAAACGACGAAGGTCGTGACTGAGACGCCGATCACGATCGGGACGAAGTAGCCCGAAACCGTATCTGCAAGCTTCTGGATGGGCGCGCGGCTTCGCTGCGCCTCGGCCACCATGGCAATGATGCGAGATAGAAGCGTCTCGTTGCCGACCTTCTCCGCGCGCACGACGAGCATTCCGGTACCGTTGACCGTGGCACCGATGACCGAATCGCCCTCACCCTTTTCCACGGGAATTGGCTCGCCGCTGACCATCGATTCGTCGACGGCGCTCTTCCCTTCAAGAACTACCCCGTCGACCGGCACCTTCTCGCCCGGACGCACCCGCAGCTGATCACCGACTCGCACGGCGTCTAACGGCAAATCCTCTTCGCTCCCGTCGGCGCGAAGACGCCTCGCCGTCTTGGCGGCCAGGCCGAGGAGCTTCTTGATGGCCGCGCCAGTTTGGCCCCGCGCCCGTAACTCGAGAACCTGACCGAGGAGTATCAACGTGACGATCATGGCGGCAGCCTCGAAATAGACCGCCACTGTTCCTCCTTCACGAAACGCTTCAGGAAAGACGCCTGGAGCCAGCGCCGCGACGACGCTGTATCCGTACGCCACACCGACGCCGAGGCCGATCAAGGTAAACATATTGAGGCTCTTGTTCTCGAGCGACGCCGCGAAACGAACATAGAACGGCCAGGCGGCCCAGAGGCAGACCGGCGTTGCGAGCCCGAGCTCGAGCCAGGTGCGGGCGCTCGGCGACAAGATCCGCGAAACCGGGGCTCCTGGGAGCATATCTCCCATTGCGACCAGGAATAGAGGGATGGTGAACGCCGCGGCAATCCAAAACCTACGGGTCATGTCGGCCAGCTCCGGATTGGCGCCCTCCTCTTCTTCCGAGGCGACGTTGCGCGGCTCGAGCGCCATGCCGCAGATCGGACAGCTCCCCGGCTCGGCTCGCACGATCTCGGGATGCATGGGGCAGGTCCACTCGGTATGCGTGGCTTGCGCGGCGGGACCGACTGGTTCGAGCGCCATGCCGCACTTCGGGCAGCTTCCAGGTCGCTCTTGCCGGACCTCGGGATGCATGGGGCAGGTATGTGGGTTGCTCTGGTCTGTCATGATCTCGCCTCGAGATTCTCTTACTAGAGCAAGAGCAATGCCAGCTGGTACGCTCCCAATCAGTCCCGGAAACCGACCCCCGATTGAGGCCGTGGCCTTCGCCCAGATCCTACACGGGATCGACTGATCAGGCGGCTATCGCGACGAAACGGGCCGTGCTACGCTGTTGACTAGTCGCATGCTGCGAGCAGCCACAGCTCTATTGGCACTGACGTTCATGACCACCGCCGGGGTGGCCGGAGCGGCACTCCACCTCTGTGGAATGGAAGAGCTCGTTCTCAGGCATTGCTGCTGCCAGGACGCCAACGACGGGCCTCCCGTTCAACTGAAGCGCGTCGACGATTGTTGCGGCGCGCTGTTTTCGAAGGGTGAGCAACCCCCGTTCTCTTCCTCGAACGACAGGCTCAACGTCGATGCGCCCATGCTCTCGCTGTCAGCGCTCGCGACTGATTTCTCGCGTGTCGAGCCGGCGCAAGAGACAGTGTGGATTCCGCTGGCGCGCGGCTCCCCGGGCGCCCATGGGCCACCGATCTTCATCTGGAACTGCTCCTATCTGACTTGAGCTCACTGCGCGTCAGGGTTGATCGGCGTTCCGCGCCGGTCGAGCTGGACCTGCGTTCTGCGCAGGCCCTCGGGATTCCGCAGAAGGAGCATTGGAGCTATGAATCGTATACCGATAGCCACGGCCATCGTCGCGTGGCTGGTGGGAAGTTTGGGAATGAGCGGCTGCGCGCACGGTGAGAGCGCGCGCTACGACGCGCAGCGAAGCGCCCTCGAGTCGGCTAGGCAAGAGGGACTGCCGAATCAGAGGCAAACCGTCGAGCCTGCATTTCTGGAGGAAGGAGCGCCACTTCAGCGTGAGGCGCTCGTTCGTGCGGTGCTCGCACGCAATCCGAGCCTCGAGGCCGCACGACAGGCGTGGCGAGCCGCGCTCGCGGAGTACCCCCAGGTGCGCTCACTCGAAGACACCATGGCGAGCTATGTGATTGCGCCCCTCAGCATTCGCTCGGACACGGTGCGATTCGGGCAAGTCGTTCGCCTCGAGCAGCGTTTTCCAGCGCCCGGCAAGTTCCGGTTTGCCGGCGAGGTGGCTCTCGCAGAGGCCGAAGCAGCGCAAGGCGGACACGACGCGATGCGTCTCGCTCTCGCCCTGATGGCGTCGTCTCTGTTCGACGAATACTACCGAGTCACGCGTGTGCTGGAGCTCAACGATCAGCACCGTCAGCTCATCGAGGACATCAAAGCCACTGCGATGATCCAATACGAAGCTGGGCGCGCCTCGCAACAGGATGTACTTCAATCCGAAGTCGAGTTGGCCCACATCATTCACCAGCGGGTCATGCTGGAATCAGAGCGTGAAGTCATCGTCGCGCAGATCAACGGACTGCTGCACCAGCGACCCGAGCTTCCACTTCCAGAGCCGCCCGCGATGATCGCTCCCGCCTCGGCCGAAATCGCAGACACATCCGCACTGCAGGACGAGGCGCTCGACAATCGGCCCGAGTTGCATGCCGCACGCTCACAGCTGCATGCGGCAGACTCATCGGTCGGGCTGGCCAAACGCAACTACTCCCCCGAAATCGGTGTGATCGGAGAGTACAACTCCATGTGGGCCGAGAACGACCATCGCTGGATGGCTGGAGTTGCGCTCAACCTGCCGCTTCAGATCAGGTCACGGAAAGGCGCGGTGGAACAAGCCGAGGCCCGCGCTCAAGAGGCACTGGCGGCGCTGGCTTCGCAGCACGACGAAGTGAGGGTCGAAGTGGATCAGGCTCGACATCGAGTGCTCGAAGCGCACCACGTGGTTCAACTCTATCGAGAACGGCTCATCCCAGCAGCGAAGGCGCAGATCGACGCGGCGGAGTTTGCCTACGAAACTGGGCGAAGCAATTTCCAGGCGCTCATCGATGCCGAGCGTTCGGTTCGGTCACTCGAAATCGAATACGAGCAGGCTCTGGCGAGCCTCGGGCAGAGAGCCGCGGAGCTCGATCGTGCCAGAGGAATCGTGCCGGGCATCGGCGCTGAAGGAGGACAGCATGACGCTCCTTGATGGTACTCTGAGGCGACGCCATTGGATCGCGATGGGTCTGGGTCTGCTTGGACTCGCGGCCGCCGGGGTCTGGGTCGTCCGACAGCGAAATATCGATCACGAGTCTGGCGCCGATCCACACGGACAGCACGCTCAGCAAGGCGACATCGAGTACTACACGTGCCCCATGCACACTTCGGTTCGAAAGCACGAGCCGGGCAAGTGTCCGATATGCGGAATGGACCTCACACCGGTCGCGAAAGATGAGTCCGGGAGTGGAACCATCATCGTCGATGAGGATCGTCGACAACAGATCGGGGTCAAAACTAGCGAAGTCGAACGCCGCGATATCATCCGCCAGATTCGCGCCGTGGGTCGAATCACAATCGACGAAACCCGACTTGCCGACGTGAACCTACGTATGAGCGGCTGGGTCCATCGGCTACTCGTCGCCGAGACAGGCCAGAAGGTCAAAGAAGGTCAGACCCTATTCACTCTCTACAGCCCCGAGCTCTATGCGGCTCAACGTGAGTACCTGGCCGCCCGCGCGCAAAAACCGGGAGGCGATGCGAGCGCGATTTCGGAGCTCAGCCAAGCGTCCGAGCAACGGCTTCGGCTTCTCGGCATGAGCCAAGGGCAGGTTCGCGAGCTCGAACGGCGCGGGCACGCTTGGGAGAACGTGCCCATAGCATCGCCCTCGACCGGATACGTAATCGACAAAGACATCGTGGAAGGCGGACGCATCGAGGCGGGGACACGTGTCTACCGGATCGCCGATCTGAGCAGAGTTTGGGTCGATGCGGAGGTTTACGAATCGGACTTGGCCCAGCTCGAACCAGGTCAAGCGGTGAAGGTCGACCTCCCCTACGGGCCGGGACGCGAGCTCGAGGGGCAAGTGGATTACATCTACCCGACGCTGAGCGGAGCAACTCGCACCGCTCGCGTGCGCGTGGTCCTCGCCAACCCGGACCTCGCGCTCAAGCCCGACATGTACGCGGACGTCG
>DASRZF010000249.1:0-19218 GCA_035686645.1 Polyangiales bacterium | reverse complement strand
TGACGCGAGCACCGAGCATGCGAACGTCGACCGTGACGCGAGCACCGAGCATGCGAACGTCGACCGTGACGCGCGCGCCGAGCACTCGGACTTCCACGGTGACGCGAGCGCCGAGCATGCGAACGTCGACCGTGACGCGTGCGCCGAGCGGTCGCGTTGCCTCGGTCAGCAGATCTCAGCCGAGCGCAGCTCGCGTGCAAAGCGCGGCACGACCGCAGGATAACCCGACGCTGACGAGCACAGTACCGCGCTCACGCCCAGACGCCTCGCTCGTGCGCCAGCCCCGGGCGAACCCGTCGCGCACGGGAAGTGCTTCCACCCGGGGGTCTGCCGCGACGACGCCTTCTCCGACGCGCACAGTCGGCCGCTTGGGGAATAGCGCTGCACGCGCCGGCTCGGTGGGCCGCCCCAGCTCGAGCGGTTCCGCACGCGGCCGTACCGTCGGGCGTTCGGGAGGCGGCTCCTGGAATGGCTCGGCCGGGGGGCGATCGAGCATGGGAGGAAGCCGCTCGAGCTTTGGCCGGGGCGCAAGCTTCGGCAGGCCCTCGGCAGGGGGCTTTGGCGGGGGCCGAAGCGTCTCCACCGCGCGGGGTCGCTAGCCGCTAATCGACTCTTTGCCCTGTCGCCTGGCTGGTGCAACTCTAAAGAGGGGAAGTCCATCTTACCCCCAAGGGACCTTCCGTGCGCCGACGTTATCGAGAACCAGTCGTCATTGCCTTCGCGCTTGCGTTGATCGCATCGCTCTTCGTGCACCTTCCGGTCTACGAGGTGCTCGGAAGCCTTGCCGATCGATTTCGGACCGAGGCCGAAGAGGCGAAGAAGGAGAGGAAGTTCGATCCGGTCGAGGTCGACTTCGAAGTTCCGAGCGACTCGAAATCGCAACGCGCGCGCAAGAAACAGCGCCAGCGCGAGGAAGTCCAGCGGGAGAAGATCGCGAAGGTCGTCCAGGAACAGCAGCAACAGGAACAGCAGGCGAGGCAGAATCAGCCACCTCCTCCGCCGCAGGTCGAGGCGCCTCAGGCGGTGCAGCAGCACAGCACCAATCCCGACGTGGAGCCCCCTGAGAACGCGAAGTTCATCGCGGATCAAAACAACCGGGTCGAGGAGGAATCCGTCGCCCGGATTCGAAACATGGTTCGCGACGACAAGCTTCCCGATCCAGGAAAGCAAGAGAAGCCGTCCAACACGCTCGAGGAGCAGGGCAACTCCAAAGAACAAAAGATTGCCGAGGCGCGCAACAAGGAAGGCAGCGACGCTCGAAAGGTCACCGAAGAGGAGGCCCGCCGGGAGCGACCCGACAAAGCGATCAAGGCCGATCCCATCAAGGCTGAGCGCGTCGCCAGCCAAGCGCCGAATGGAAAGCAGGCCGCCACCTCCGGCGATCGCGCCGGGGAGGCTGCGGACGACACCATCACGATCACCGATGCGGCGGGGACGTTCAGCATCCGTCGGCCAAGCACCGCTAGCCAAGGTGGTGGTCAGCGTACAGAGGGCCGCGGGCCGGGCGGGCAGATGGCCTGGTCCCAGCTGGAAGGCGCGGTGGGCGCCGACGAGCTCGAGCAGGACCGTCGCGCATACCTTGCCGAGCACAAGTCCGGTCAGCAGGGCATCTCGCGTGAAAAGACTTGGAAGGAGTTTCGCGCGGCGATCGAGAACTACGTGCCCGGGGTCAAGCCTGGTGCGACCACTGCGCTCAATGCTGCAGCCTCACCCTTCGCGACATACATCGCAGCGGTGCATCGGCGAATCCATCAGGAATACGCCGACCGTTTCTTGAGGAGTCTCCCGATGGGAAGCCCCTATCAGGACCCGACGCTGGTGACCAAGCTCGAGATCGTGCTCAATCGCGACGGGTCGGTCTACCGGGTCGGCATCGTGCATTCGAGTGGCCTTCTGCCGTTCGACTTCGGTGCGTTCAACTCGGTGCTTCGTGCGCAACCTTATCCGCCGGCGCCCTCTGAGATTCTGAGCGGCGATGGGCGGGTGTATTTCCACTGGGGCTTCTATCGAAACGAGCGTCAATGCGGTACGTTCAACGCCGAGCCTTACATCCTTCCCAACCCGCGCGGCACACCCGCGCGTGAGAAAGGTCTGACCGACGCCCCCGATTGGGAGACCGTCGTTCCCGCCGATGCGAAGCCGACCTGGAAGACCCGCGACGAGGAGTCCAAGGACCCGGACGAGCCCAAGCGACCTCCGAAGAAGTCTCCGCCCGGACAGCCGAAGGAAAAAGAGGAAGCGCCGTCTTCGCCCCCGGTGCCACCCGGCGCCGGCCTGGGATGAACCGCGCCGACGATCAGCTCACCGCACGGGTCAAGGCGGAGGCCGAAGCCGCAGGGTTCGCGCGGACCGGCATTGCTGAGGCGGGCGAGCTCGGAGAGGAAGGCGCACAGCTCGACGCATGGCTGGCGGCTGGGTGTCATGGGCAGATGACCTGGATGGCGGATACTGCGCCGGTGCGAAAGGATCCGCGGAATCCCAAGATGCTTGCGCAGGCGCGAAGCGTGATCGTGATGGCCGCGCCCTACGCGCAGGCGTACGGATACGAGGGGCCGGGACCTGCGCGGATCGCGAAATATGCGCACGGGCGCGACTACCACAACGTACTCAGCAAGAAGAGTCGAAAGGTGGCGCGCCTGCTTCAGGACGAGGGGTTTGCGGCGCGCATTGCCGTGGATTCGAAGCCCGTCTTCGAGCGGGCCTGGGCCGAGCGAGCGGGCCTAGGCTTCGTCGGTAAGAATTGCTGCCTGATCGTTCCCGGGATCGGTTCGCATGTCTTCCTAGCCTGCGTGGTCACCACAGCGCCGCTGAATGCCGATGCGCCCATCGAGCGTCGATGCGGAAGCTGCACCCTATGTCTCGAAGCCTGTCCGACCAAGGCGTTCTCCGAGCCACGCAGGCTCGACGCTCGCCGGTGCATTTCCTATCTCACGATCGAGCACCGTGGCCCCATTCCGATCGAGCATCGGAAGGCGCTTGGCCCTTGGGCCTTTGGTTGTGACGTGTGCCAGGACGTCTGTCCGTACAACCAGGCCTCGGGCGCGACGAGCCAGTCGCTAGACGCTTTCGCGCCCGGCAGCCGTTGGATGGATTTCGATCTGACTTCGCTGCTGCAGATGAGCGAAGGGGAGTTCCGCGATTGGTCGGAAGGCTCCCCCTTGAAACGGGCGCGGCGCGAAGGTTTGGCTCGTAACGCTGCGCTCGTGTTGGGGAATCGCGGCGATGCGCGACACCTCCCGATTTTGGAGTCGGCATCGCGGAACCATCCAGACGAGGTCGTTCGCGAGGCTGCGAACTGGGCACGAAGCGAGCTCAGGCGTCGTCTGGCCGCCTCAGAATAGCCTCGAGCGCTTCGAGCAAGACGTTGAGGCCATCGTTGGTGGCGGAGCTGATCGCGAAGACCTGGAAACCTCGGGGTTCCAGCGACCGTCGCACATCTTCATACGCGTCGCGAGCCTCGGGGAGGTCGCACTTGCTCACTGCCACGACCATCGGCCGTTCCAAGAGGCGGGGGTCGAACCGTTCGAGCTCGGCCATCAGCGTATCGAAGTCGGTCACCGGGTCTCGATCGGGATCCGGGTCGACGCTCAACATGTGGAGGAGCACCTTGGTTCGCTCCACGTGCTTCAGAAAACGCAGGCCTAGCCCAGCTCCCTCGGAGGCGCCCTCGATGATCCCGGGGATGTCGGCGATGACGAAGGTCCGGTCCAGGCCGAGTGAGACGACGCCGAGGTTGGGGACGAGGGTGGTGAACGGGTAGTCGGCGACCTTGGGGTGAGCTCGGGACACGGTCGCAATGAAGGTGCTCTTTCCGACGTTGGGGAAACCGACTATGCCGACGTCGGCGAGGAGCTTCAGAACGAGGCGGATCTTCTTGCGCTCACCGGGCTGTCCCGGGTCGGCGCGCCGGGGCGCGCGGTCGTACGGCGTCGCGAATTTCATGTTTCCGCGGCCACCTCGGCCGCCATTTGCGACCACGAGCTCGGCTCCCGATTCGCTGAGATCCGCGAGCAGGGCGCCGCTGTCCTGCTCGTATACCTGGGTGCCAACGGGGACTTGAACCCGGATGTCGGAGCCGGCCTTGCCGAACTGATCTTTTCCGCGCCCGTCTTCGCCTCGCTCGGCGCGGATGATCTTCCGGAAGCGCAAGTCGAGCAAGGTCGAGAGCCGTTCGTGCGCCATGAGAATGACGCTTCCACCCCGTCCGCCGTCGCCGCCCGAGGGGCCGCCCAGGGGCACGTACTTCTCGCGCCGAAACGCAACGCAGCCGTTGCCACCGTCCCCCGCTGCGACGTCGAGCGTCACCTCATCGACGAAGTCCACGCAGCTCACTACGTCGGCAGCTTTGCCGGAGCAACCGACTTGGTGCTCGAACAAATCCGCCGGATGCGTACACTGCGCAAGTGCGTAGGGCTTCACGAGACTCCGAGCTCGCGACTGGAAACGCCAAGTTCGTTGAAGCTTTGGCGGATAAGAGCTTGGAAACAATACATTTAACGGAGGCATTGAGCGTTGCGCCCGAGGATGCTGCATGCCGCGGCGCCTTGTTCGAACAACTCGCCGATCTTCGTCGATCGGCCGCCGAGCTGGGCCTCCCGCACCTCGAAACCGCACTTGCCGAAGCCCTGGCTCGACTCGAAAAGGAGGCGTTCGGGCCTGCGGCGCTCGCTGGCATGCGTGTCTTGGCATGGCGCTATGAAGCTCTTGCGGCGATGCCGGGAGAGTCCGGGACCCATCCGGTCGTGCGAGAGCGCGGCAGTGTCGAACCGAGTCTTCGGGGCCGGAGAGTTTTGGTGGCTGACGACGAAGCGGAGGTTCGCTGGTCCTATGTCGCGGTGCTCCGGGAGGCGAGCGCGCGCGTGATCGAAGCGAGCGATGGAGCGCATGCTCTCGCGCTCGCCCGCGAGCACGCTCCCGATGTCATTCTCGCCGATATCGTCATGCCTCGGCTCGACGGACTGGGTCTGTGCGCTGCCATTCGCCGCGAGCCGCTCCTCGATGGCGTGCCCGTGGTGCTGCTGTCATGGCGCGATGACTTCCTTCATCGGATGCAAGAGCTCCGCGTGGAGGCCCAGGGCTATCTTCGCAAGGAGACGCCAGCACGCGAGATTCTGCAAAGAGTGTCGCGTGTGCTGGCGCCCTTGGCGGACCTCGAGGCCGATCTGCGCTCCGATCGCGACGTGATCGGCGAGCTCGGAGATCTCGGCGTCTCGTCGCTCTTGCGCGCGGTTCGACGCCTTCGCCCAAGCGCGAACATCGTCATTCAGGACCCTTGGAGCTTGTTCGATCTGGTGCTCCACGAGGGCAAGCTCGTCGCGGTCACGCGCACCGCCATTGATGGTGCGATCACCCGTGGCGCGCCGGCCCTGCCCGCGCTGGTCGGAATGAGCTCAGGGCGATTCGTCGTCGCGAAAGCGACCGTGAGCGAAGCGTCACGCGAGCGAGCGTCGCTCGATGGCGACTTCGAGAGTGCATCCCGGCATCTTGCGGCGATTCTGAATCGGATGGCTGAGCACCCCGATTGCCGGATCGAATTCGACGAGGACGTGCTCGGGACCTGTGCGCGTCATTCGCCGTTTCGGGTTCAGGGCCTCATCGAGCGCCTCGCAGCCGGCGAGGCACCGGAGGCGGTCCGGGCATCGGGCGCTGCATCTCGGACGCTGATGGACGCGCTGCTGGTGACTCTGGCGCGGCAAGGCGCAATTCGCGATGTGACCGTTGCGGCTTCGACCGAGATCGAGCCAGACTCGGTGCCCGTGGAGGACGCCGTCGAACGAGAGAACGTGAGAGCACAATCGGCGGTTGCCATGCACCGGGACCCAGCGAATCGGGCGTCACCGTGGATCGATCCGATTTGGCGTTTGAGCGCCAGCGCGAGCGCGGCAAGCGCTGAAGGCAGCTCTGATTTCGAGGCGGAAGTACAGACGAGGCCACGCTTATTCGGCTTGGCGTATTTGGTCGCGCTCGCCGTCACTGTCGCGTTTCTCATCTGGAATCAGACCCTGGCCACCCCCTCTGAGACGGCGCAGGAGGGCCCGGCGATGGCGAGACCCGAGCCCGTGGCGCCGCCTGCCCCAAGGCCTCCGCCGTCGCCCGAACGTTCCTCTTCATCGTCGGCCCGCGGACTCTATGCTTTCTCGGGAGCTCTCCGTGGGGGCGTGGATCCGTCCTTGGCGGTTGCCGATGGGCAAGGGGTATTGGAGCTGAGCGGTTCGCGCGACGTGAGGATCGAGGTCGATGGCGTCGAGCGTGGCCCCCTGCCGATCAGCGTGGTGCTTGCCGAGGGAACGCACGCCGTTCGTTATCGCAACGAGTCTGGATCCACCTATCGCTTCTACTTCGTGAAATCGGGTGCAACGCGCTCGCTGCAGGTGGTCACCCGGCCGGGTGGTTTAGTTGACCCTCGCTGAAGCTGCATGCTAACCGCAGCGAGGTTCCCACAGGCCGAAAGAAGGGCGCACTCGGCCGTCGGAGCGCGGGAGGAAGGCGGCTGATGCGATTCTTTTTGTTGCTGGTGATGACCCTTGCCGTGGCGCTGGGTTGCAGTCGAGGGGCGGGCAAACCCGACCCGTTTGCGGGGCTCAAGGCGCACACCGATCTGACGGCGCTTCGCCACTTGGCCGAGGTGGAAGACGGTGGCTGGTACATCGATTTTGGCACGCCTGCTCAGGGGAAGTACACGCTCGGCGACTGGCGTAGCGGCTGGCTGGGCAAAGGCGTCGACGGCGATACGAGCTACGCGAACGTCGGAATGCGCGGTCGCGTTTACTTCAACAGCGATCGTTCCGAACCGCTCGTCGTTCGCATTCGGCTCCGCCCGCACGGGACACATGCGCTGACTCCGTATCTAAACAACAAACAGCTCGCCTCGATTCATCTCGGCAAGGGCGAGGGTTTTGCCGAGTACGAGCTCACGCTTCCCGCGGAGGAAGTTCAGCCCGGTGAGAATCAGCTCTTGCTGACCTTTGGCGGCACTACGCCGGTCGATGGGCAAGATGTCTCGGTTTCGATCGATTCCATCTGGATTCGGAACGCGTCCGAGGCCGCACCGACGGCACCTCTGGCGCGAGAGCCCGCGTACGACACACTGGTCGCCAACGTCCGTCTTGGTGACGAGGAGCGGCAGGCCATCGCGCTTTCGAGGATGTCGACCCTTCGCTACTACGTCGCGGTTCCGAAGAGCGGGTCGCTTGGATTCGGGATTGGCGTAGAAGGCGAGGCGGGTGCCCCGTTCACGATCGAGGTCACCGCCGATGGACAGCCCGCCGTCGAGGTGTTCACGGGAACGGCATCCACGAGCTGGACCGATCACAAGGTCGACCTCAGCCAGTTTGCCGGCGAGACCGTGCGTCTCGATCTGAAGGCCAAGGACCCGGGAGCGGGTCGCATCGCTTGGAGCTCGCCGAGCATTTACGTCCCGACCGCGGAAGAGCGGAACATCGAGCCCGCGAAGAACGTCATCGTGCTCGTCATCGACACGCTTCGCGCCGACAAGCTGCGCCCCTTCAATCCGGCCACCCGTGTAAAGACGCCTGCCATCGACCGCTTTGCCGCCGAGGGCGCGGTGTTCGAGCTTGCGCAGTCGCCCGAGAACTGGACGAAACCCGCAGTGGCCTCGATTCTCACGGGGCTGCACCCGCAGACGCACCAGCAAAAGACCGGCGATGCAGCGCTTCCCGGCTCGGCCGAGCTTCTGAGCGAGCACCTGAAGGACGCTGGTTTCGCGACCGGAAGCTTCATCGCCAATGGCTACGTATCGGACCGCTTTGGCTTCGATCAGGGCTGGGACGACTACTCGAACTACATTCGTGAACAGAAGAGTACCGAAGCCAAGGATGTGTTCGAACAAGCCGGGAACTGGATCGAGGCGCACAAGGACGGCCGCTTTTTCGCGTACATCCAGACGATCGATCCGCATGTTCCGTACGACCCGCCCGGGCAGTATCTCGAGATGTATGACCCGAGCGAGTACTCGGGACAGATCCGGCCGCGCATGACCGGAGATCTGCTGGAGAAGGCCAAGCGACGGCCGCCGCAAGTCGTGTTCACCGAGAGTGACAAGCGACGCTTGAAGGCCCTTCACGACGGAGAGATCTCGAAGCATGATCACTTCTTCGGTGAGTTCCTCGAACGGCTGAGCGCCCTCGGGTTGAGCGACGACACCCTGATCGTGGTGACCGCGGACCACGGCGAAGAATTCGAGGACCACGGGTCCTGGGGTCACGGCCACTCGGTCTACCAGGAGCTTCTGCACGTGCCTCTTCTGTTTCGGCTGCCCAATCGCATTCCGGCTGGAGCGAGGGTAAACGACGCCGTCAGCACACTCGACGTCTCCTCCACGGTGACCGAGTTGCTCGCCGTTCCCGCGATGACGCAGAACGAAGGCCACCCGCTGGTCGGTTTGATGCTCGGGGAGGCGTCCTCGCATCCGACGGTGGCGTTCAGTGACTTCCAAGACGACCGGCGCGTGATCACCACCGGCCGCTGGAAGCTGGTCATCCGTGGCAATCTCACTTCCACGATGTTCGACCTGCGCGCGGACCCCGGGGAAAAGACGCCGCTCGATTCGACGGCCTTTCCGATTGGCAGGCGGTACTCCCGCATGATGCTCGGCCAGTTTCTCGGCGCCACCGACCGGGCGGACTGGTTGAGTGCGGAGCAGAAGAGCGGTACACAGCTTCAGCGGGAGAACGCCGAGATGGACGACACGATTCGAGACCAGCTGCGCGCGCTTGGCTACGCACACTGAGGCCTGATGCCGCGAATCGAACAGACTCGCGAGCGGTACCTTCGAAACCCGCGGCTTGAGCCAGCGGCCAACGGAGGTGCGCTCCTGCATGTTCTCGCGTGGTCCGGTGAAGAAGAGTGCGTGATGCGGTTCAGCCTCGGCGGCGATGGCTCGATCCATGGGGAGCCGGGTGCGACCGACCACAGCGACGCGATCATGTGCTGGGCGCCCGGCACGTATCAACCGATCAACGATCCGCGCGCAGAGCTCAAAGCCGAGCACCAGGGCTGGCGGGTCGAGGTGCAACACGAGGGGCCGCGGTCGACCGTACTGGTGGCGCCGCCCTCTGGGGGCGAGTTCGTCGTCTGGACCGCTTTCGGTATCGCGGCTGCCCCATGTATCGCTGCCGCACAGGGTGGGGCCTGGGTCGGTTTTCACCACGACGTTCGTGAGGACACCGGAGTGCCCGACATAGCAAAGTGGATTGCGCTTCGTTTCGTCGACATGGAGGGAAGGATCTTCGAGCCCGCAGCACCGATGACGGATCGCAATCGGGATCTGGATGGTGAGGAACAGGGCTTCGAGTTCCCCGCGTTGGTCGTCGGAGCGGATGGTGCGGTCGATCTCTTTGGGCGCGGCTCGCACCAGATGTACCGGCAACGCCTCAATGCGGACGGCTTCTCACCCAGGGAACCGATCGACGATGGCCAATGGGGATGCCGAGGCAGGCATCTCACTGCCGTCCGTCTCGAGAGCGACACGACCTTGGCGGCTTGGAGAGGTCGAAAGGGCATCGAGATCAGAGCGTTCGATGTACCGAGTGGGGGTAGCCCGCAGCTCCAGGCTGCAAAGGTGAGCGTAGGCGAGTTCGACGCGGCGCCGATACATCTGACCGCCTGGTCCGGGCCTCAGGTTTTGTTTGGAGACATCCAGCAGCACAGCGCTCATTCGGACGGGGTCGGCAGCGCAGACGAGGCGTACCTTCGCGCGCGCTACCGCTATGGTGATGATTTCGCGGCTCTCACAGACCACGAGTCTTTCTTGGGAAAGCGCATCGGCCCGGGCGAGTGGGCATACCTTCAAGCGGTGACCGAGCGTCACGACGAGCCTGGCGAGTTTGCGACCATCGTGGCCTATGAGTGGACGGGTAAATCGTATCCGGGTCCAGGCCACAAGTGCATCTACCTTCCAGGCCCCGGGTTTCCGATAATTTCTCGAGACGAGGTCCCGGAAGGGCGCGACATCGTTGCTCAGATTCGCGAACAGGGAGCTTTCACGGGTCCGCATCACATCGGCTGGACCGGTGCCGACGTACCGGGGCACGATCCCGAGGGGCAACCCGTTTGGGAGATTTGCTCCTGCCACGGATGCTACGAGCATCCCGACCACCCACTCGGATATCGCGGCGAGCTCTACGACCAGTTCGCCAAGCCGCTACTCGACAGCGGGATGCGCTTCGGCTTCATCGCGAACTCCGACAGTCATGGTCTTCTTTGGCACCATGGCGAGTGCCGCAAACGCGATCCATTTCGAACGGGGCTCACGGCGGTGATCTCTACCAGTCGAACCCGCGAAGCGATTCTTGCGGCGATTCGGGCGCGCCGCTGTTACGCGACCAGCGGCGCAAAGATTCTTCTCGCGGTACACGTGGCTGGTTTCCCGATGGGAAGCGAGCTCGATATCGAAGGGCCGGTCGAAGTGCATGCCCGAGTGCTCGGTACCACCGATATCGAACGCATCGAGCTCATGACGCCTGCCGGCGTCGCGGCATCGGAGGCGCCGAAGTCGCCCTCGGCCTCGTTCGTCGGCGAGGTCGACGCTCCGTATGTGTACTGCAGGGTGACTCAGGCCGACGGGGAGATGGCCTGGTCGAGTCCGATCTTCTTCAACCGCGCCTAGGGTTCGAGCTCAGCCGGAGAGCAGGCTCCGGGCGCGCGCTCCGGCCTCGGCCCTCGGGACTTCGTCCTGCGTCTTTCGCTCGAGATCTTTCAGCTGAACCACGCCTGCTTCGACCTCGGCGTCACCGAGGATCATGGCGATGCGTGCGTTGAGCTTGTCGGCACGGCGCAGCTGGCTCTTGAGAGAGCCGCCGCGAAGATCACTCTCCACCCGGAGGCCGTCGTTTCGAAGCTCGCGGCCGAGGAGGGTGGCTTGGGCACGGACGCCGGCTTGTGCGGCGACGACGAACACATCGACGCGGGAATCGGATTCGGCCGCCGGCATGGCCATCAGGAGGCGCTCGAGTCCCATGGCGAAGCCGATCGCCGGAGTGTCCGGGCCGCCGAGGCTCTCGACCATTTGGTCGTATCGTCCGCCGCCGAGCAAGGCATTCTGCGCGCCAAGCCCCTCACCCTTGCCGAGCACTTCGAACAGGGTTCGAGTGTAGTAGTCGAGACCGCGGACGAGCGAGCCGTCGACGCGATAAGGAGTGCCGAGCAAGGTGAGAGTCTCTTGGAGTCCATCGAAGTGTGCGCGGTCGTCGTCGGTGAGGTGCTTGAGGATCGACGGTGCATCGGAAGCGATCTCCGAGCATCGAGGAACCTTGCAGTCGAGCACGCGAAGTGGATTGGCATCCATTCGCCGCTGACAGTCGCTGCATAGCTCGCCGCGAAACGGTGCGAGGTAGCCGAGCAAAGCTTCGCGATAGTTCTCGCGGGTTTCAGGACCGCCGATCGAATTCACCAAGACCTCGACTTCGGTGATTCCGAGCTCGGAGATGAACCCGACCACCATGTCGATCACCTCGGCGTCGATGTAGGGGCCTGGATCGCCGAAGACCTCGATTCCGGCCTGATAAAACTGGCGATACCGTCCTTTGGCAGGCCGCTCTCGCCGATACATCGGCCCAATATAGTACCACTTCGTTACGGGTTCCCGTGCTTGCACGCTGTGTTGCACGTAGGCGCGTACCGACGATGCCGTGCCTTCGGGGCGAAGCGTGAGCGACTTTTCGCTTCGGTCGGCGAATGTGTACATCTCTTTTTCGACGATGTCCGTCGTTTCGCCAATCGAACGGACGAAGAGCGCGGTCGGCTCGACGATTGGAAAGCGCGCCTCGCCGAAACCGTAGGCTTCGACGCGCTGCCGGAACGCGTTTTCGAGGCGATGCCAGTTCGAGATCTCATCGGGTAGGATGTCTTTCATCCCCTTGACCGCGCGCAGACTCATGGCGTCCGGTTACTCGATGGAACCACGGCAAGCAAGGGGCGACGCCTCATGGGCCATGTGCCGCCTGGGTTTTGAGGGCAGAAGCCCCGTGCGCAACGCGCAGCGTGGCCTTTACGGGGGGAACTTGACGAAGATGTAGTTGAAGCCGTCCTTGCCCTTGCTCTGCGTGATGGTCGGCGTTGCGTCCTCGCGCATTTCGAAGACCATCGCGACGTCCTTCTTGCCTCGGTGCTGCACGGTCGCGCGCGTCACCGGGGTGTCGAAGAACTGAGTCTCGAGGGGCAGGAAGTTGTTCTTGAGGTGAACCCGCGTGTCGTGAAGAACCAGCTCGAGTCGGCCCTCGGACTTCTGCGTTCCGAACTTCACGGGTTTGGACGTTTGGACGAAGAAGCAGGATCCGTCTTCGAGCATCATGAACCCCGGCCAGGTGAGCATGAGCGCGCCCTCCGGGATCTCTTCGGCCTTCGGCGGGAGGTTCTCCGAGGTTTCCGACCCCGGGTTCACTCCGGCATACGAGGACTCGTTCGCCGAAGCGGTCGCGGCCAAGCTTCCCAATGCGATGACCAGCACCGCGATGATGGATGTCTTCCCCACGACCTCAGAGTAAGCGACCCGGGGGCGCCTGCCCAAATTTAGCTCGTCTCGACGGGTTTTCGGGCCGCTTCAGTGGCCCTTGCCGCCCTTGAGCAGGTGCGCGACACCCTCGCCGAGGCCCTCGAGCGTGAGCGGAAACATGTCGAAGGTCTGTCGCACGTATTCGATCGTGTTTCCGGTCCAGTAGCGCTGGGGCTCCGGGTTGAGCCAGATGCTTCGGTGGTAGTGCTGGCTGAGCATCATCAGCCATTGAAGGCCTTCGATGCCCCGGTCGTCGCCGAGGTCGAGCGAGCCACCCGCGGCGAGGAGCTCGTAGGGCGCCATCAGCGCGTCGCCGACCATGATCAGCTTGTAGTGCGGACCCGTCTCGTGGATGAGGTCGCGCACCTTGATCGGCGTGTCGAAGCGCTCTGTCTCGTAGACGTGGCCGTAGACGCAGTTGTGAAAGTAATAGGTTCGCAGCTCTTTGAAGTGAGACGATTTCTTTGCGGCGGAAAAGAGCCGGGAGCAAAGATGCGAGAACGGATCCATCGACCCTCCCACGTCCATCATCAAGATGATGCGCGTGTTGTGCCGACGGGGAGGGCGAGTCACCACTTCGAGCTCGCCGGCGTTCTGAGCCGTGGCGTCGATCGTACCTTCGAGGTCGAGCTCCTCCTCGCCACCTTCGCGCGAGAAGAGGCGCAGCTTACGAAGCGCAACCTGCATCTGGCGCACGTCGAGCGTGAGGTCCTGCCGGTAGGGGCGATACAGGCGCGCGTCCGCGACCTTGACGGCGGTTCTTCCGCCGCCCGACCCGCCGATCCGAAAGCCCTTGGGCGCGCGGCCGCTGTGGCCGAAAGGCGAGGTGCCCCCGGTGCCGATCCACTTGTTACCCCCGTCGTGCTGCTCGTCCTGCTCGGCAAGACGTTCCTCGAAGAGCTTGCGCAACTCGTCGAGATCGAGGTTCTCGACGAACTCTCGCTGCTCGTCGGTGAGCTCGCCGATGTTCTCCTTGGCTTGCTGCAGCCAGTCCCAGAGCTCGTCTTTGAGCTTCTTCGACTCGATTTCGATGCCCTTGAAGAACGAGAGAAACGCTTCATCGAAGGAGTCGAGGTGCGCCTCACTGTGGATCATCACCGACCGGGCGACGTTGTAGAACCCGTCGAGTGAGCTTTCATGGAGCCCTGCCTTCAGGGCTTGAGCGAGCGCAATCACCTCCTGCGTTCCCACTGGGACGCCTCGGCCGCGCAGCTCGTACATGAAAGGGACTAGTATTTCAGCTTCTCCATTGCCGGCCGCCCGACAGTTGATCTGCGAAAGCGACGAGGTCTTGCTCCTTCTTGAGCAGGGCGCCCAGGAAGGGAAGATTCTCTTCGAGCTTCACGCTGTCGATGCCCGCCCGTTGGAGCACGGCGATCCAATCGACGAGCTCGCTGGTGCTCGGGCGTTTGCGGAGCCGTCGCATGCCTCGGATCTCGTAGAACGTCTTTAGCGCCTGGTCGACGAGGCTCTCGTGGACCTTGGGATGATGCACTTTGACGATGTCGTTCATGAGCTCCGGCGTCGGGAAGTCGATGAAGTGGAACACGCAACGGCGAAGGAACGCGTCGGGAAGCTCCTTCTCGGCGTTGCTGGTGATGATGACGATGGGGCGCTGGGTCGCGATGATGTCTTGCTGCGTTTCGTCGACGTGAAACTGCATGCGGTCCAGCTCGTTCAAGAGATCGTTCGGGAACTCCACGTCCGCCTTGTCAATCTCGTCGATCAGCAAGACGACGCGCTCCTCGGCGTTGAACGCCTCGCCCATCGGGCCGAGCTTGATGTACTGACTGATGTCGTTGACGTCTTTGTCCCCGAAGCGGGAGTCGTAAAGCCGCTGGACGGTGTCGTAGACGTAAAGCCCATCTTGGGCGCGTGTGGTGCTGCGGATGTTCCAGCGAAGAAGCGGCATTCGGAGCGACTCGGACACCGCCTCGGCCAGCAAGGTCTTGCCGGTGCCTGGCTCGCCCCGGATCAAAAGGGGCCGCTCGAGCACAACCGCGCAGTTGACGGCGGATTCCAGCGCATCACTGGTGAGATAAGTCGATGTACCCGAGAAACGTTGGAAATCATCTGCCATGGCGCGCAAAGTTATCACGCTCCTCCGAATTGGCGACCGGGAGAGGGGGTGGGCAGGGATCTCCTGCAGGCGTGCAGGATCGACGGCAGTGCCAGTGTCAGCGCCAGTGCCAGTGCCAGCGACAGTGCCGGCGACAGTGCCAGTGCCAGCCACAGCGACAGTGCCGGCTGACGCCATCCGGTCGAAAGTACTCAATATTACAGAGGGTTTAGGCGGTGGGCCGGGGCGCGCGCACCCTCCTTGACAGCTCTGAGGGCAGGGCGAATAGTAGCGCGTTCTTGTGACCTGGGAGGGTCGCTTGGCTGGAGTTTATCGAGCTCAACTCAATGTCTGCATTCGTCCTACAGATCCAGGACCTCGACGAGGCCGGGAGGGATTGGAACTTCGCCATCGGCACGGATTGGCTGGCGTCCGCCCTCGCGGAGACCGAGCTTAGCCCCGGCGACAAGCCCGGGCGGCTGACTGTGCACGCCCAGCGCAACGGCAGCGATGTCTTGGTGCAGGGTCATGTCGAAGCTGAGCTTGCCACGACCTGCGCGCGCTGCCTGGCCGACGTCCCGCTCGAGGTGGATTTGGCCCTCACCGCGCTCTTCAGCCCGGAGCAGACCCGTCCCCGAGGAAGCGAAGATATCGACGTTCAGTTGGACGAAGTCAACCGAGACTACTACAGCGGCGCCGAGGTGGTCTTGGACTCCATGGTCCGAGAGTACTTCCTGCTCGAGGCGCCGATGAAGACACTTTGCTCCGAGAGCTGCGAGGGAATCGCGATTCCGGAGCACGTTAGACCTCCCGACGAGGTCTTTGGGGATTCGGCGCCTGATTCGCGCTTCGCCCCATTACTCAAACTCAAAGAAGCACTTACGAAGAACGAGGAATGATCCCGTGGCAGTACCGAAACGACGAACCAGCTCGATGAAGCGCGACCAACGTCGAGCCAATCACGACAAAATCACCGCCCCGAACGTGAGCGCATGCCCCAACTGCGGCGATGTCATGCTTCCGCATCGGGCATGCCCAGCCTGCGGCTTCTACAAAGGTCGACAAGTGACCAAGGGCAAAGCCGAAGAGCTCGAGTAGCTCGTGTTCGATCTGGCGGGGAAAATCGCCATCGTGACTGGGGGGTCGCGAGGCATCGGGCGTGCGACGAGCATCGCATTGGCCGAGGCCGGTGCGCTGGTCCTGGTCAACTATCGCTCGAACGAGGAGGCTGCGAGTGAAACGCTGCGGCTTCTAAAAGAGGCCGGGGGGCAGGGCGAGCTCCTCCGGTTCGACGTATCCGATCCGGATTCGGTCGAAGCGGCCATCAAAGGGGCCGTCACGCGCCACGCGCGAATCGACATCCTGGTCAACAATGCAGGAATCTCCATCGATCAGCTCTTGTTGAGAGTATCGGTGAAGGATCTCGAGACCACATGGGCCACCAACGTCAACGGAGCCTTGTTTTGCGCGAAGGCCTGCATTCGACCGATGATGAAGAACCGCTGGGGCCGAATCATCAATGTTTCGAGCGTCGTGGCGGAGTCCGGCAACGCCGGGCAGGTGGTCTATTCGGCCTCGAAGGCGGCGCTTTTAGGTGTTACGAGGACCTTGGCCCGCGAATATGCATCCAGGGGAATCACCGTGAATGCCATTGCCCCAGGGTTCATCGAGACCGATATGACTGCAGATCTGCCGGATGCGGCCAGGCAGGCCATCGTCGACCAGACGCCCCTCGGTCGAATAGGCAGCCCCCAAGAGGTCGCGGCCGCAGTAGTGTTTTTAGCAAGCGACGAAGCGAGCTATATCACCGGGCAGGTAGTCCGAGTGAATGGAGGCATGCACGTCTGAGACGCGCGTGACGGAGGAAGCAGATGGACATCGCTGAGAAGGTCAAAGAAATCGTGTCGGACAAGCTCGACGTGGACGGGGCCGACATTCAGGAAGATCAAGACTTCATCGAAGATCTCAAGGCCGACTCACTCGCGATCGTCGAAGTCGTCCTGGCGCTCGAAGAGCAGTTCGAGATAGAGATCCCGGACGAGGATACGGAGAAGATCAAGACCGTCCGCGACGCCATCGAGTACATCAAAGCGCACAAGGGCTGAGAGCCCCGCGCGAACGCGTCCAGGGGTAGGTCGATGCGGCGAGTAGTCATTACAGGCGTGGGCACGGTGAGCCCCTGCGGCGCGGATGTCGCCACCACTTGGAAGAACGTTTCCGAAGGTCGGAGCGGCATCGCCCGCATCGAAAGCTTCGACGCAACGGAGTTTGCTTCACAGATCGCAGGAGAGTGCTCGGACTTCGAGCCATTGAAGTACATGCCGAAGCGACGGCTGCGCGAAGCCGCGCGCTTCATCCAACTCGCCATCGCGGCTACCGCGCAAGCGATCGAAATCTCTGGCTTCGAACCGAACGACGAACAGAAGGAGCGAGTGGGCACGTTCATCGGCGTCGGCTTTTGCGGGCTCGAAGTCTTCGAGGATACGTGCAGGACGCTCTTCGACCAGGGACCGCGACGCGTATCGCCCTATTTCATTCCCTCGGTCATCTCGAACCTAGCGCCCGGGCAGGTGACGATCGAGTGGGGGTTCAAGGGGCCGAGCTACACACACACCAGCGCCTGCGCCTCTGGCGCGCACGCGATCGGTGACGCCTTTCGCTGGATTCAACGCGGAGAGATCGACGCGGCCGTGGCAGGTGGGAGCGAAGCTGCGGTTACCCCGATCGGTGTAGCCGGGTTTACCTCGATGCGCGCACTGTCGCGGCGGAACGACGAGCCGGAGCTCGCGAGTCGCCCCTTCGATGCGGATCGAGACGGCTTCGTGATCGCCGAGGGCGCTGGCGTGTTGATCCTCGAAGAGCGGGATGCAGCGATTTCGCGAGGCGCGGAGATCATCGCCGAGATAGTGGGCTACGGCGCGACCTCCGACGCGCACCACATGGTTCAACCGGCGCCCGAAGCCGAAGGAGCGCAGCGCGCGATGAAGCTTGCGATTGCGGATGCCAAGTTGAACCCGGAGGACATCGACTACATCAACGCGCACGGGACCTCCACACCGCAAGGTGATGTGGGCGAGCTGCAGGCCATTCAGAAAGTCTTCGGCGCCCATGCCCTCGATGGCCTCGCCGTATCCAGCACCAAGAGCATGACTGGTCACTTGCTTGGCGCTGCCGGCGGGCTCGAGCCGCTTCTCTGCACGCTTGCCATCCGTGACGGTCTTCTTCCCCCGACGATCAATCTCGACAAACCCGATCCGGCCGGAGCGGGGATGAACCTGGTACCCAACGAGGCGCAGGAGCGGCCGATTCGCGCCCTGATGAACAACTCGTTCGGCTTTGGCGGGACCAATTGCGCGCTCGTGCTAAAGGCCCCGTAGTCATGGCTCAGAAACTCTTAGTCGGTTCGGATCATGCGGGGCTCGATCTCAAGCGCGAGCTGCTCGGAGTTGCCGCGGAGCTCGGCTACGAAGTGGTCGACCTCGGCACGCACACGAGCGATTCGACCGACTACCCCGACTATGCGCACCAGGTGTCGAGCGCCGTTGCCCGCGGAGAAGGGCTCGGTCTTCTCGTTTGTGGAACGGGCCTAGGCATGTCCATGGCTGCCAACCGTCACCGGGGCGTGCGTGCGGCTCTTTGCGGCGACATGTTCAGCGCATCGATGGCCCGAAAGCACAACGACGCCAACGTGATCTGCATCGGCGCGCGTGTCGTGGGTCCGGGGCTGGCAGCAGAGATTCTCAAAGCGTTCCTGAGCGCGGAGTTCGAAGGCGGCCGGCACCAACGGCGCGTCCAGAAGATCGACCTCTCGAATGAAGGTTGAACAGGACGCGCGATTCCGCGAGCAGCGCGAGCAATTTCGGCTCAAGTGGAACTGCGAGGACTGTGTCTTGTTCGATCCAGAGGCAGGTTGCGCGCATGGGTTTCCGACGCACCGTCATCGGAAGTCACGGTACGACGATCCGGCCGCCGCGCTCCTGTTCTGCAAGGACTTCGATCTCACTTAGCGTGCCGATAGCTCGCCTCGAGGCTGATGCCGTGACACGAGGCGCATGTTCAAGTCCTTGGCGGCGCGAAGGGTGATCGCGGGCTGGAGCTCGAGAGACTGCCCGGGCAGCAAGTCGAAACGGTACTCGCGGATCAAGGTCGAGAGGACGAGGACCGCCTCCATCATCGCGAAGTGGTTACCAATGCAGATGCGCGGTCCCCCGCCAAACGGGAAGTACGCGTACTTGTGAATCGCCTTGGCGCGCTCTGGGAGCCAGCGATCGGGGTCGAATCGGAGCGGATCGACAAAGCACTTGTCGCTCCGCTGCGTGACCCACTGGACGAACAGAAGCATGTGTCCCTTTGGGATCGTGTAGCCGCCCAGCTCGAAATCCGAGAGGAGCTGCCGCCCGATCGTGTAGACCGGGGGGTAAAGGCGCATCGATTCCTTGATGACCCGCTCGGTGAGATCGAGGCGCGCGAAGTCGTCGGAGCTGGCCCTTCGGCTCCCGAGGACAGAGCTCGCTTCTTCGTGGACGCGAGCTTCGATCTCCGGGTGCTTCGAGAGGAGATAGAGCGTGTTGCCTAGGGCAATCGAGGTGGTTTCGTGCCCGGCTAGAAACAGCGTGACGCATTCATCGCGCAACTGCCTGTCGCTCAT
>DASRZF010000248.1:0-8812 GCA_035686645.1 Polyangiales bacterium | reverse complement strand
GCTCGCCGAGCCGGGGCTGGTTACGCTCGAGCAGATCTTGCTCTACCACGTGGTCGCTGGGGAAAACAGCGCGAAGGACCTGATCCGAGAACGGCGCGTCGAGACGCTCGAAGGGTCGACAGTCTATGTCTGGTGGTTCTTCGGAAAGGTGTTCGTGAACCGCGAACGCGTCATCGATGCGAACCTCCGAGCAGGAACCGGGATTGCGCACGTGATTGACGGCGTGCTTCTCCCCCCGAGCCACTAACGCTCGCAAGCCCGCGTTCGGCTACCGCTCGAATCGTGGAAATCTAGTCATGGGTCTGCGGCATCTCGGAGGTCTGAGGACTGCCGGGATGTTTGCGGACCAGTGACAGATTTGGGGGCAACATGTATCTTTCGACCGCATGCCGTGCGGGACCGTCTCACGAGGCTGGAAGAGGCATCATTGGGCGTACGACGCCTGTGGCCTCTGGATCCTAGGCTTCGACGTCGTTCCGCTGGCCCATGAGGTTTTTCACGACTCGCTCGATGCCCACGATCACGGCCATCACCATGATTCGCAGCATGGTCATAGGCATGAGGGTGACCCCGAGAAGGAAAAGGAAACCCCATCCGAGCATGGTGAAGGCAGCGTTGCGCATCGCGACCTAGCCGCTCAGATCCCGCTGGCTTCGATCCCTGTCGTTCAGGAGGCGCTCCTCACCTGGAGTGCTCCCGCAATCCGAGCGCATGAGGAGAGACCCGCCGACCGGCAACCACGAACGACGAAGGCTCGTGGTCCGCCTGCGCAGACGGTCTAGCCGCAAACCGACCAGTCTCAATCATTCAACTCGAGTCGCCGGGTTCGTCGAGCCCGGCGCCTCCGGCAATTCGTCATGCGCAATCTCCCGACCACGATCGCAGCGCTGGTGGCGTGCATCGCCATGCATGCCTCCGTGCGCGCTGAGGACCTCGAACCCGACGGCGAGGCTCCAGTGCTGACGGCGCCGTCGCTTCCCGCCAACGGGCACATGCATCCGCCCTACCCGGCGGGCGTGGACGGTAAGCCGGCCCGAGTGCTCCTGCGAATTACGATCGATTCAGAGGGTCGCGTGGCTGATGCGAACGTGCTCACCGTCGACCGAGAGGACCAGCAAGCCGACCAGTTTGCCGGGCTCGCACTTCAATACGTCCGCGAGCTCACGTTCGAGCCCGCGATGCGCGACGGCGACCCGGTTCCCGCAATCGTGCAATTCGAAGTGCTTTTCGACCCACCGGAGCATGCGCGCGGAGCAGTCAATGAGAGCGCAGCCGGCGAACGCGCAAAACCGGAGGGAGAGAGCCCACGCGAGCCTAGCTTCAGCGCAACGGCGGTCGTGGCTCCGTCCGACATTTCAGCGTCTTCGATCGATATCAGCGGCGATGAAATCCGCCTTCGTCCGTACGTCTCGACCGGAGAGCTGCTCAATGCGGCGCCAGGCTTCTATGTGATTCAGCACGCGGGCGGTGGAAAAGCGAATCAGTACTTCCTGCGGGGATTCGACGCGGACCACGGTACGGACGTGGCGTTTTTCCTCGACGGCGTGCCGCTCAACTGGGTGAGCCATGGACATGGCCAGGGCTACACCGACCTCAACTTCATCATCCCCGAGCTGATTCAACGTGTGGAGGTTCGAAAAGGTCCGTACCAGGCCGAGTATGGGGATTTTGCCACCGCCGGAGCGATCAACCTGGTGCTCGACGATGAAAAGCCGATGAGCTCGCTCACCGTGGGCGGCGGAACGTACCGGACGTTTCGCGGTGTTGGCATCATCAGCCCCAAGTTGGACAAGGTGAAGCCGCTCATTGCCGCGGAGGTGTTTGGAACAGACGGGCCCTTCGAAAACGGCGAGGACCTTCTGCGCGTCAACATCTTCGCTCGGACGACTTTCGAGCTCCGTGGCGAGACCCGGCTCACTCTCACGGGGATGGCCTATCTCGGCGATTGGAACGCATCGGGACAGATCCCCCTACGCGCAGTGGAATCGGGCGACCTGGACTGGTTCGGAAGCATCGACAAGAACGAAGGAGGGCAGAGCCAACGATACAGCCTCTACCTCAGCGTCCAGTCGCCGGCCAAACCCGGAGCTCAGGGGAAGCGCGGGATTGGAGGCGAAGGCCTCAACCTCACCGGCTGGGTGACCCTCTCGCGGTTCGCCCTCTATTCCAACTTCACGTTCTTCGCCAATGACCCGGTGAACGGCGACATGATCCGTCAAGGGGACGATCGCACCGCGTTCGGCTTGCGCGCGAGCTATGGCTTCGCCCATCGCTTCGACAGGGTGACGCTGAAATCGCGTATGGGGGCGAGCTTCCGCTTTGATGCGATCGACAACACGCTCCAAACTGCGCCCGCCCGGGAGATCCTCGAGACTCAGGTCGATGCAGACATCAGCGAAGGGGGCCTTGGCCTGTTCGGAGAAGAAGAGCTCGCTTGGAAGTGGCTGCGCCTGATCGGTGGCCTCCGCTTCGAGTACTTCGGCTTTGACGTCACGGATCGCCTGGAGGATAGGGACACCCTGGGCACGATGAGCAGTGGCGAGGAGGCACAGGCGATCGTCTTGCCCAAGGCCAGCCTGATCGTGCATCCGGTAGAGCCGCTCGAGCTCTTCTTCAATTTCGGACGAGGCTTCCACTCGAACGATGCGCGCGGGGTAGTCCTCGGCACGGACCCCGCCACTCCGCTTTCGGCTGCGCTTGGCTGGGAGCTTGGCGCGCGAGTCCTCGCGTGGGAGCGATTTCAGATGTCGACGGCGTTCTTCTGGCTCAACCTCGACAGCGAGGTCGTGTGGATAGGCGATGAAGGCACGACTGAAGCAAGTGGCGAAACGCAGCGATTCGGGCTGGAGGCACAGTTCCGACTCGAGATTCTCCCATGGCTCCTAGCCGATCTGGATGCCACCTGGGTGCGGGCCGAGTTCGTGAACAACCCGGGCAACGCCAACGCCGTCGCCTTGGCGCCAGAGCTGTTGATCAGCGGTGGCCTCAGCGCGCGCGACACACGCACCGGGCTGTCGGGGCGCATCGGCATCTTCTACATCGCCGACCGGCCGGCAACCGAGGATCGTTTTCTAACGGCCGATGGCTTCGTTCGAGTGGACGCATCATTCGGATGGGAGAACCGTCGATTCGCGGTGAAGGCCCAGGTGCTCAACTTGATCAACACCCGATGGCGCCAGGCTCAGTTCGCGACTGTCGGCCGACTGCCAGGTGAGGACGGCCCAGAGGATTGCCCGAGCGGAACACGGCCGATCAGCGAGCCGGATGGGACTTTCGTCGGCTGCGAAGACATCCACTTCACGCCAGGCTGGCCTATCTTCGTGCAGTTGATGGCGACGGTGAAATTCTGATCGTGCGCGGGGAATCTCGGATGTACCGAGGTCCTCTCGTATGGCTTTTCGGCGAAGACCCGCCTTCCCACCTGGATGAGCTGTGCTCTTCTCACCGCAGCCGTTGGTTTTTTCTCGAGGCCATTTGACATTGATGCTACGGCGCCGTAGGTTACGTTATAGTAAGTTACTATATCGTAACTTCATGGATGAAAACGCAATGTATCTAATCACTTGTGCCGCTGTCTTCGGCCTCGGCGAAGCTCTCATATCAGCCCTGGGAGCTCGACCTCGGTTTCGGAGTGAGCCGCGTACTCGAAAGGCTGGCCCATGACTGACCGGTCTGCGCGGATGCGAGTCGTCGACCGTTTCGTCGATCACGGTACGCCCATCTCCTTTCGTGAGCTCTGCGCTCGAGTGCTCGATGAGCAGCACGACTACCTGATTCTGGACCTCGACAAGACCACCCATCTCGGACGCAACCTCGGCGAGCTGCTCGCTTGGGAGCTCTGCGCCTACGAGGTCTATGGCGAGCCGGAGGACGGACGTCAGCTTCACCGCTGGTTTGGTGGGCGCGTGTTGCTCGACGCGAGGAGACCGATCCTACTCGTGCGCTACCTAGGCGCAGGGGCCAAGCGCTGGGCCATGGCCGGGATTCACTACCTGATTTGGGGCAAGTTGGCGTCGCACATCTCCTGGCTTCGGCGGCTCGCTTACTCTCGCTTCGGTTCGCATCCGACGAGCGCAGTGCAGAGACGACCTCAGATGGTCGCGCTGGCGCACCTCGAGGCGGTGGACGAGTCCGTCTTGCGAAGGCTCGCACGGCGGGTCTGGGACCGACAGTCTCCTGATCAAGTGATCTCGCGCGAAGACTTGGATTGGGTGCGCGCACGCGCTCCAGGCATCCGAATCATTCTCAGCAGTGCGTCACCGAAAGCCATGCTCGATGTGGCGGTCGAAAAGCTCGGCGCCGATGGAGCGACCTACTCCACGGTGGATCGCATCAATAGCGGGAGGGCAAAGATCGAACGCCTGCGCGAGATCGATCCGCGGATTTTCACTCCCGGAGTCAAAGTGCTGGCCATGTCGGACACAAGCTATGGCGAGGACCATTGCTGGACCGAACACTTCGACTGCGTCGTCGACATCAATAGCCCAACGCCCTTTTCGGCAATCGTGCCGCAGGCATCTCCGGTGCAGGCCATACACTCGGCGACCCTGCTCACGCGCGAAGAACGGCAACGGCGAAGCCACGGCGATTCGGGATATTTGGATCCGCGAAGAAAGGGACGCAGAGCAAGGGCTACCCTCCGGCTCGACGGCGAAGCACTCGATGCGTTGCTCGGGGATCTGGTAAGCGAGATGAACCAGATGGCGGCTGCCCCGAGTCCTTTCGGGCGAGGCTGGGAATTGGCGCATGCGCTTGCCGAGCGGGCGTCGAAGTCGCGAGCCCGTTTGACGCTCCCATGGGCGGTTGCCGCGGTGCCCACGGAGAGTTGAGGCCAACGACCAATCGAATGACGGCGCTATCCACTCACTTGGAAAAATGGTAGCAAAGGTCTGATTCATCCTGTGAGCATGCGCGTGCTCCGATGAGCTCGGGAGGTAGGGGTGAGAGAGTGCCGAACGATGTTCCGCTGGCGCTTGGCCGTGGCATTGCTCGGCGTCACCGCAGGGCTCGTTTTCTCGTCGAGTGCGTACGCACAAACTCCGCCTCAGTTCGATCTCAACCAGTTTCGCCCCTCGCAGCTTGCCACCGATGGTTTCGCGGTGAGCGACGCCGACGGTCAGGGTCATCTGCGCTTCGGCGTGCAGCTCTACTTCGATTTCGCGCGGGACCCTCTCGAGCTGAAGGTGACCAACGGTCCGATCCCCGATCAGCGCCTTGGGCTCGTGCACTCACAGCTCACCGGTCACCTCACGTGGAACCTCGGCCTCTGGGATCGCCTGGTGATCTTCATGGATCTCCCGTACTCGTTCATGCTCAACGACAACCTCTCGCAGTCGGCGGTCGATTTCCTCGACTCGATCGGCCAGGGTCCGCTGATCCCGAGAGGGAGCGGTCTTGGTGATCTGTACGTGGGTGCTCGCGGCGTGCTGTACGGAACGCGCGAGAACGTCTTTCAACTGGCGGCGCAGGCGATCTTGACGGCCAACACGGCGTCTGCATCGAGACCCCAGCAAAACTACCTCGGCGAGCCCAACGCGAGCCCCCACATTGGAGGATGGTTCGAATTGCTTGGAACTTTCAACGCCGGCGACTACTTCCGAATTCCCCTGAACGTCGGATACAAAACCAGCTTTCAACAGGACCTTCCATCGCTCGAGATCGGGAACCAGCTCACCTTCGGCGCAGCGGTCCAGGTTCTGCTCGGACAGGAACGCTTCATGATCACGGTCGAGGCGTTCGGCCGAACTGCCGCAGACACGGCGACCGGTTTCGGCGGCCGGCAGGAAACGCCGGTCGAGCTCCTCGGCGGCTTCAAGTACCTGAATCAGAAAGGCGTCACCCTCGGCATGGCAGGCACGGGTGGAGTGACGTCGGGTTATGGCAATCCCGATTGGCGCCTGATCGGCATGCTCGCTTATACGATGCCGGGGAAAGCCAAAGAAACGCCAGTCGATACGGACGGCGACGGTATCGTCGATGAGGACGACGAGTGCCCAGACGAAGCGGAGGATTTCGACCGCTTTCAGGATGAGGACGGCTGTCCGGATCTCGACAACGATGCGGACGGGATCCTCGATCTCGACGATGCGTGTCCGAACGAGCCCGGACCTCCTGAAAACGACGGCTGTCCCGATACCGACCGGGACGGCGATGGGGTTCCCGACCGAATTGACAACTGCCCGGACGAGCCTGGCCCAGTCGAGAACCAGGGCTGCCCCGAGGAGCAACACGTCGTCATCGAAGAGAGCCAGCTCGAGATCCTCGACAAGATCTACTTCAACGTGGACAGCGCCAATCTTCAGAGGCGCTCGTATCCGGTTCTCGACAACGTGGCCGAAGTGCTCAACGCCCATCCCGAGATTTCTCTCATACGGGTCGAGGGCCACACCGACTCGACCGGTTCGGATGGCTACAACCTGCGCCTTTCGCAACGACGCGTCGACTCGGTGGTCCGCTACCTGGTCGAAAAGGGCGGAGTCAGCCAGGACCGCCTCGTCGCAGAGGGCTTCGGGGAAACGCGTCCGCTCGTGCCCAACGCGAGGACGAGAACGGAGCTGGCGCAGAACAGACGAGTGGAGCTCCACATTGCGGAGGGCGAGCCGGAAGAGCCTGAGGATGCGCCGAGCGATCCGTAGCCAGGTCTAGTACGCAGCAAGTTGTCGCCGTCAGGAGTCGGTGACCGAAATCGTGATTTCGCAGATGCCACCGCCGGTGCCGCCTGCGCCACCGGAGCCGCCCGTGCCACCTGTCGCGCCCGTCCCACCTGCACCACCCGAGCCGCCGCTTGCGCCGGTACCGCCTGCGCCACCAGAACCGCCCGTTGCACCTGCGCCACCCGTGCCGCCTGCACCGCCCGTTGCACCTGCGCCGCCTGCGCCGCCGGAGCCGCCCGTTGCACCGCTGCCGCCCATGCCGCCGCTGCCATTTCCGCCGGTGCCGCCAGTTCCGCCCTCGTCGACACAGCGGATCGCGACGGTCCAACTATCGACGCAATAGGCGAAGCCGTCGTCGCTCACGGAAACCGTAAGTGAATGGTCGCCTGTCTCTTCACAGGTGTAGAACGTGTCCACTGCAGAGGAGTCTTCGAAGCTGCCACTGTCGGCTGTCCAGGCATAGGCAATGGAGTCGCCTTCTTCGTCCTCGGCTTGCGAGAGCACAGCGATCCGGTTTCCGATCGAGGTTCGGAGCGGAGCCACCACGGCCTTGGTGAGCTCGGAGCAGATGTTGAGCTTGCCGTTCACTCGAACGGCGCCGAAACGTTGGCCGACCTTGCATCGAAGAAGCACCGCTACCTCGGTTGAAACGCCTGCCGTGACGTCGAACGGCGCCGACCCTCGGCAGCGGGTCTCGCCATCATCCGCGCTGGCTTCGAGATCGATCATGTAGCTCCCCGGGTTCAGCCCGAAAACCTCGACCGAAGGTGTGGCACCCGGGGCGCTGGTGTCGATGGCGCCTGACATCGGGGCCATTCCGTTGCCTGTGAGGGTCCAGAGAACCTGGTCGAGGAGGATGCTCTGCTCTTCCCCCTCCACGCTGACATCGAGATCGATGAGCAACGCGGAGTAGCAAGGGACCGAGACGGAGTTGCCACTGCAGCCGGCCGCGAGAAGCGCGGCGCCCACCCAGAGGGACAAGGCCAAGTTGCGGTCGGACACGATGGATCCTTCTTCAGAGCGCTGGAGGGCAAATGAGGACAAGGGCAGCGAGGCTACCCCGGGGCCAGGCGTTCGTAAACACGGAACGCTCAGCATCTGTAGGCGCAAGAGATTGAGCGATCCCATACCTCGAGCGCGGCTGCTACCGTCAGCACGCGAGAGCCATGTCCGTTCGTAACGCCGAGATCGCTGAAATCTTAGATCGCATGGCGGATCTCTTGGAGATCCAGGGGGCCAATCCCTTCAGGGTCCGCGCTTACCGGAACGCGTCCCTGACCGTGGCTGGCCTAGCGCGAAGTCTCGCCGATATGCTGGCCGTGAGCGAGGACCTCTCGAAGCTTCCCGACATCGGAAAGGATCTCGCCAGCAAGATTCGAGAGATCGTCGACACAGGCCGTCTCGCTGCACTCGAAGAGCTGGAAAAAGACGTACCCGCTGGGCTCGTCGAGCTGACTCGCTTGCCAGGCTTGGGGCCGAAGCGCGTCAAGAGCTTGCACGAATCCCTCGGCATTCACGATCTCGAAGGTCTCGAACGCGCCGCTCGAAAACACCGGATCCGCGAGCTGCCGGGCTTCGGCGCGAAGACGGAGCAACGAATCGTCGAGGCGCTAGCGAGGCATGAGCAGAACGAGGGACGTCACAAGCTTGCCGACGTCGAGGGCATTGCAGACGCGTATGTCGAATACCTGGAAGCCGTGGCTGGCGTGAATCGCGTCGTCGTCGCGGGAAGCTATCGTCGACGTCAGGAAACCGTGGGAGACCTGGACATCCTGGTCACGTGCAAGAAGGGGACGCCGGTGATGAAGGCGTTCGTCGAGTACGAGGCGGTGGATGCGGTGAGCTCGAGGGGCACGACCCGTTCGACCGTAGTTCTGCGGTCCGGACTTCAAGTCGACCTGCGCGTCGTTCCAGAAATCTCCTACGGCGCGGCTCTCTACTACTTCACCGGCTCGAAGGCACACAACGTCGCGGTGCGCACGATCGCGGTGAAGAAGAAGCTCAAGATCAACGAATACGGCGTCTTCAAGGGCAAACAGCGAGTGGCGGGTAGAACGGAAGAGGAGCTCTTCAAGACGGTGGGACTTCGCTATATCGAACCCGAGCTGCGGGAGAACCGGGGCGAGATCGAAGCCGCGCAGAAGAACAGGCTGCCGCAT
>DASRZF010000247.1:0-2243 GCA_035686645.1 Polyangiales bacterium | reverse complement strand
CGCGCGCGCTCATCGAGACCGACATCGCGTTCCATCATGTCGGGATCTACCAGCAGGGCATGGAGCAGCTCGCCGCATCGATCACCGCTGCCGGATACCCTGAAGTGGTCCGTGGTGGAATCTCGATCGGGAGCGGATTGTCGATCGACTTCCGCTACTTCGACTCGCGCCACGACCATGGGATCTACCTAGAAATCCTGGACTTCAGCGTGATGGGCCTGGAGCTCAACCTGGAACCGCTCATTCGAGGCTATGCTGCCGCCAAGAGCGCAATCCGCAAGCTCGGTCGCTAAGCAAGGTCGACGGCACTCGATGTCCACGAAACCCTCCATACGTCCAGAAGCGATGGCCTCACACGGGCTCGTGAAGTTCGTGCGCCAGCACTTGGTGAGCACCGAGTATGCCGAGATCGTCGACCTTCGGGGGAAGACGATCGTCGTCACCGGTGCGAGCCCGGGCTCCCTCGGCTTTGCGACCGCCGAGACACTGGCAAAATGGGGGGCCAGCGTGATCGTGACCATGCGATCGAACCCGGACTCCGCGGCGGATGCGATTCGCTCACGCCTAGAGACGCGCGAGGATGGCGCTCGAGTGCACGCGCATCCCCTCGACCTCGGTTCACGTGAATCGGTGCTTCACTTCGTGCGCTGGTTCGAGGCGACACAGGGCGACAGGCTCGACGTGCTGGTCAACAACGCCGGCGTTCACCTGGACTTGTTGTCACGTTGGAAGGAGCCGCAGCAAACAGATGATGGCTTCGAGATCCATTGGCGCATCAACTACCTCGGCACTGCGCAGCTCACGCAGCTCTTGCTGCCGCTCCTCGAGAAGACAGGCGCCAAGACCGGGGCTGCGCGCGTGGTCAACGTCTCGTCGAAGTTGCACGTGAGGGGATCCAACGACGACCTCTTCGGACAAGCGCGGCCCTACAACTCCTGGAACGCGTACGGAAACTCGAAGCTCGCCCTGATCCACATGGCCAACGAGCTTCAGCGCCGCTACGCGACCCAATCGAACCTCAGCGCATACAGCCTGCATCCCGGCGCCGTCTTCACCCACGTCGCCGACAAGGGCCTCGAGGGCACCGGCTTCGCGGAGAAGGTGCGCAACGCGCTCTGGCCCGTCGAGGCGTTCTTCCTCAAGACACCAACCGAAGGCGCGCAGACGCAGATCCACTGCGCCACCTGGCCAAAGCTCCAAGGCGGCCTCTACTACGAAGACTGCAATCCGAGCGAGCCAAGCGACGACGCAAAGGACGCTGACGTAGCCACACGGCTCTGGGATGCCACCCTGCGCTGGATCGAAGAGGGCGGCTGATCGCGGTCGCTGACACCGACACCGACACTGGCGCTGGCACTGGCACTGGCACTGACACTGACACTGACACTGGCACTGGCGCTGGCGCTGAGGTCGGTGCCTTCGCATTTCTACTTGTCATCGCTTGTCCTTGGAATGGGTTGTGGCCGCACAGGTGAGGCCACAACCCATTCCAAGGAGTCGCTCATGAAGAAGAATGTCTACGAGAGGGCGCGAGACGTCGTGCGGGATCTTGTTCCGGTTTTGCGGAAGATTCGTGAGTGTGACAAGTCGCTTGCGGATCAACTGAAGCGGGCTGCGCAGAGCGTGGTGCTCAACATCGCGGAGGGGCGCGGTAGTGACGCCGGGAATGCGCGGGCTCGGTTCTCTACGGCCTGTGGGTCCGCCAAGGAAGTCCGGGCGGCGCTCCACGTCGCGAGCGACTGGGGCTACATCGAGTCTCGGACGGCCGCGCGCCTCGACCGGAAGCTCGACGAGGTGTGCGCGATCACCTGGTGTTTGGGCCGAAGCCGCTAGCGGCCCGAAAGCCTCCATGACATCGCGCAGACTTCGTCGAGCGCGGTGTCAATGGCTTGGACCTTCGCGCCGGGGAAGTATCCGTAGGCGACGCCGAGCTGAAGTCCCGCGCGCACTTCTTTGGCGGAGCCGCATGCCGACGCGAACCGCGCCTTCGCCGTTCCTGGATCGTTTCCATCGGCCTCGGCGATGTTGAGAACGACGCTATTCATCGCCCGATGAATCTGATCAAAGAGCGACCGATCCCGCTTCTTCACAAGCGGCATCACCCGCCGAAGTCCCGATGCTGCCTCGAGCGCCCGTTGCTGAATGATAAGTCCCATGAGTGATCTCCTTTTTGCCTGGGTGTGGGGTTCCCCGAAAGGGCGAAGCCCGCCCCCACACCCAGGCAAAAAGGAGATCGCGATGAC
>DASRZF010000246.1:0-2548 GCA_035686645.1 Polyangiales bacterium | reverse complement strand
CGGCGTCTGGGTCACCCCCTGGGAAACGCTGTACTACGGTGGCATCGGGGTTGCGGCCGCAGGATTCGTCATCGGCGTCCCAACGGGATTCGTCTATCACGTCCGGCTCTATCAGGTCTTGCATCCACGGGGAGAGCTGCCGGGGGGCTGGTACTGGCGCCCCATCCGCTACAACAGCTGCCTACGACCTGAGGAACGGCGTGGTGTGATGAGCTGGTGCTACCTGGGTGGTTTTGGATTCGTCGTGATCTGCCTCGGGCTTCTGATCATGGCGGCGGGGGTCTCGATGGCACTGATCCGTGGCGCCTAGCAGGCCGGCCCGGAAAGCGGGGGCCAGGCGCACCCGAGTTAGAGTTGCGCGACGGTTTGCAGCGTCGCTTTGGATCGGTTGAGCGTATAGAAGTGAATGCCTGGGGCGCCGCCGGCGAGTAGGGCACGGCACTGTTTCGCAGCGAACGCGACCCCCGCCTGCAGCGCTGCCTCTTCGTCGTCCCCTGCATCGCGAAAGGCGGTTTCGAGCTCCGCCGGAATCGTGGTTCCCGGGGACAGGGACGCGATGCGCTGCAGGTTCGTCAGATTTAGGACGGGCATGATCCCAGGAACGATCGGCACATCGATGCCTTGCGCGCGGACCTTTTCGACGAACGCCCAGAACTTCTCATTGTCGAAGAACAACTGCGTGATCAGGAATTCTGCGCCGGCCTCGACTTTCAGCCGAAGGTTCTGAATATCGACGTCCAGGCTCGGGGCCTCGTGGTGCTTCTCTGGGTAGCATGCACCCCCGATCCCGAGCGAGAAACGCTTTCTGACGAACTCTGCCAGCTCGTTGGCGTGGCGAAAGCCTCCTTCGACCGGCGTCCAATCGCGGACACCCTTCGGTGGGTCGCCGCGCAGAGCGAGGATGTTGTCGATGCCCTCAGCTCGCATGTGGCGGAGTGTTTCCTCGAGCTCAGTCTGGGTCGTGCCGGTGCAAACCAGATGCGCCATCGCGGTCAGCCCGAATTCTCGTTGCACTTCGATCGCGAGGTCGGCCGTTCGCTCACGCGTGGTGCCAGCTGCACCGCAAGTGATTGAAACGAAGCCAGGCTCGATCGCCATGAGTCGCTCGATCGCCAGGAAAAGAGAAGCGCGACCAGCCTCGTCCCTGGGTGTGAAGAACTCTAGCGAGAGAACGGGTCCGCGGCCTGCGGCGTATGAGTCGGCGATTCGCATAGGCGCCTCTCTATACGGGCAACCGGCGCTGCCGGGCAAGACGGCGAGCCAGCCACAGGAAGAAGAGACCGATCAAGCCTACCGAGCTCCCCCCATCGATGACTCCAACACTGCAACCCGTGCTGCTTTGGGCACCAGGTTCGATGCCCGCATCCGGCGGCGCTCCGCCGACCCGAAGCACCAAGTCCGCACACTGATAGTAGATGTCATTCCCGGGCGTCGTGTAAGGCGGTTTGTCGTACATCACCTGAATCACCTGCAAGGTACAATTGTCGCAAACCAGGTCAGGCAGGGTCACAGTGGCGACGTAGTCGCGCTCGCCCGGTCCCTTGTCGTCGATGCCATCGAGCAAAACAGTTTCGTTGGAATAGAGCTCCATCATCGTTGCGGGATCGACGAAATCGTCGTCACCGTCTTCGTCGAAGGCAATCCGGTAGTGACCGGGGTGGTCGATGTACTCGTCCCAAGACACTTCGATCGTCTCGCCGGGCTCGTAGTAGGTCACGATTTCAGTGCGCTCCCCGCCCGAAACCCCGCAAGGCCCCATCTTCAGAGTATCGGGTCCATAGCGCGAGGCCGGCGCGCTCAAGCCGAGATGGGCTTTCGCTTCGACGGGCGCGAGTGCGACGAGCCCGAGGAGGAGAGCGAGGCAGAATTGAACCATTCCCACATGCTAACGTAGCTAGGTCGAGCGGGCACGAATGCGTGGCGGCTTGATCCGAGCACCCGCATGGGAGTAGATGTAGAGCATGTTGCGCATCGCCCTGGTCTTGTCGGTTCTGGCCTTCACTCCGGCCTGTGACCGTTCGAAAATCAACGAATCGACGTGGAAAGAGGCGGGCGCTGAGGCCGTGCTCCCGTTCAAGCAGGGGCTCAAACAAGCCCTGCTGAAAGGCATGGAGGGCGACCCGATCCAAGCGATCAGCGCTTGCCGAATCGAAGCGCCAAAGATCGCCGACTCGCTGAGCAAGGGCAATCTCCAGATGGGGCGTACGAGCCAGAAGCTACGCAATCCGAAGAATGCGCCGAAGCCATGGATGGAGCCGTTTCTCGAGGCGTACGCGTCAGATCCCGAGAGTCGTGAGCCCAAGGTCGTCTTGATCGACCAGAATACGGTGGGCTACGTCGAGCCGATCTTCGTTCAACCGCTTTGCCTGACCTGCCACGGTACGGAGCTTGCTCCCGAGCTCGAGGCGGCGATCGAGCAGCAGTATCCATCGGACGAGGCCACGGGATATGTGGCCGGGGACCTCCGCGGGATATTCTGGGCGGAGCTACCTCGCGAGTAATCCGGGGGTGGGCCTCACCCCATCACCGCGACGCGCTCGGGTTCGAT
>DASRZF010000245.1:0-12272 GCA_035686645.1 Polyangiales bacterium | reverse complement strand
GGTGCCCGACTGGCAGTAGGTCACCACCGGCGTGCCCTCGGCGACGCCGCGCGCTTCGAGCAAGGCGCGCAGCTCCGCGGGCAGCCTCAGTCGGTGGTCTTCGTCCTCGTCGCGGAAGACCTCGACCCAGTCGAGATGCGTTGCGCCCGGAATGCGGCCAGCCCGCGAAGCCTTGGGATGCTTCTCGCTCCCGTCGAACTCGACGGCGCTCCGCGTATCGAGGAGGCGCACGCCGGGATGCTCGGCCATAAACGCTCGAGTCTCCGCCCAGCGCTGGATGGGAGCCGATGCCGGTGCGCCGAGCTGCACATCACCTGGTGCAACTTCGAACCCTTCACCGCCCGCGACACGATGGCCCGCGGACTTCCAGGCTTGCAGCCCTCCGTCGAGGAGGCGCGTCTCGAGCGCGGTCGTCACGCGCAAGGTCCACCAGAGTCGATAGGGTTCCGGGCCGCCGTCTCCGTAGAGGACCACCGTGCTATCGCGGTGAACACCGAGCGCACGCAATCGCTGCTCGAGCTCGGGCGCAGGCCGCGAGAGGCCCGGGATCTCGCCGCCGCTCGAATAGTCTTCTCGGTCGAGACGGCGGGCACCCGGGATATGTCCCACGGCAAAGCGCGCCTCGGGGCGCACGTCGAGCAGCACCAATGTCGGCGCACCTAGCGCCTTGGCCAGCTCTGCCACGCTCACGATCAACTGGGGATCCGCGTACCCATCGGCGCGGGCCTGCTCTCCGAAGCGCGCAATCTCCGCTTCAGCCTCCGCCGGACTTGGCGAATACGAGTCGAACGCCGGGAACACGCCGCTCGGCTGTGAAGCCGCCGCCCACTCGCCCAGCATCGGCGTTTCCGGACCGAGCCTGCGTGGCTCGCGAAGGTACCAAGCCGCCGCCAGCACAAGCGCGCCGATGATGGACCAGACGACCGTGCTGTGGACGCGCGGCAAGAGCTTCGGAAGCGGCCAGATCTCCTGGCCGAAGAAGTTGTCGGGGAAGGTTTCGACGCCGCCGAAGCCCAGGTGCGCCGGTGGGTCGGCGGGCATCTTCGCAGTGCCGAAGATCCAGTCCCAGCAGCTGAAGATGATGCCGTAGTTGACGGTGGTCTTCGCGGTGCCGTCGTAGTCGTGATGCCAGATGTGCATCCGGGGGCTGTTGAGGACGTAACGCCAGGGACCATGGCCGAGGTTCAGGTTCGAGTGGTTGAGGTGGCCGATCAGGGTGCCGAAAATCGCGTGGAACATCAGGGCTTCCCATCGGAAGCCGAAGAAGACCAGCGGCAGGTAGAGGACCGACTTGTAGACGATGACCTCGAGCCAGGAAAAACGGAACGAGACGATCCAGTCCATCTCTCCGTCCTTCACGCTGTGGTGCGCCTTGTGCAGCTCCCAGAGGAAAGGGACGCGGTGCAAGAGGTTGTGCACACACCATTGAAGGAAGTCGAGCACGAGGAGCGCGACGATGATCTGCGCCCAGAGCGGCCAGTCGGCGGCGGCGTTGCGATACACCGCGTCCGTCAGTCCCTCAGCCGAAAGCCATCGGTCGACCGAAGGCAAGACCCAGGTGCTCGCCAAGCCCGCGAGCAAGAGGCCGAGGAAATGCCCGTTGAAGACCAGGTGAATGAAGTCGGACCAGAGCTTGGGCCGAAACTGCTTTTGCTCGGGACGCCAGGGAAAGAAGCGCTCCAGCGCAAACACGAAGACCGAGATCCCGGCGAGGCTGATCGGATAGAGATAAGCTCCCATCGCGTCTAGGGATAGCACGAGGCGGCGGTCAGCTCTCCCGGTACTCGATCAGCAGCGGCGCGTGGTCTGAAAACCGCGGTTCTACGGCGATTGATGCCGACACAGCGCGTGCGCCGAGCTCGGGGGTGACCACTTGGTAGTCCAAGCGCCAACCGATGTTGCGGTCGCGGGTGGTGGGATGACGGTTCGACCACCAGGTGTACTGCTCGGGCTCCGGGTTGACCTCGCGAAATGCGTCGACGAAGCCGATGCGCCCGAACACCTGGTCGAGCCAGGCGCGCTCCTCGGGAAGGAAGCCCGAGTTCTTCTGGTTCGATTTGTAGTTCTTGAGGTCGATTTCCTTGTGGGCCACGTTCCAATCGCCGCTGAGCACGTACTGCCGGCCGCTCTTGCGAAGCCTGCGAAGGTGTTTCGAGAACTGCTTCATGAATCGGAACTTGGCGGCGAGGCGGGTTTCGTTGCTGGTGCCCGAAGGAACGTAAACCGAGACGATGCTGAGGTTCCCGAAGCGCGCCTCGATGTACCGCCCTTCCGGATCGAACTCGCGTGAGCCGAATCCGTAGATGACCTCATCCGGCTCCTCCCGGCTGAGGATTGCGACACCGCTGTGCCCCTTTCGCTCACCGGGCTCGTAGAAACACTGGTATCCGGCAGGCTCGAGCTCGGCTGTGCTCAGTTGCTCGGGTCGTGCCTTGATTTCTTGAAGGCAGACGAAGTCCGCCTGCTGCTCGGGCAGCCAATCGTAGAAGCCTTTTCGGGCGGCAGCACGAATCCCATTGGCATTGAAGCTCAGCACGCGCATCGAACGACGCGATACCTAGCACAGTCGAACGATGCGTGTTGCTGACGGCTTCACGAGCGAGGTGAGGCTACTTGCACTTCCCGCTGCTCTTCTCCCAGTCGGGGTGCCCCTCGTGGCAGTCCTTGTCTTTGTCGGAATCGCTGTCACTGTCGCTGTCCGAATCACTGTCGCTGTCACTGTCGCTGTCGCTGTCACTGTCACTGTCACTGTCGCTGTCCTCGTCATCGCAGTCGTCGTCGTGGCAGGGGCATTGATAACCTTCGCAGTGCTTCTTGCAGAGCCGCGCAGCTCCGCCCGCGATTTCGGCGCATCGATCCTCAGAGTCGAGCTTCTCCATACAGACGTCGTAGACTTGCTCCGCCAGCATTCCGCATTCGTCTTCGCAGGTCAGGCCCGCTTCGCAGTGCTCGGCCTTGCAGGCCGCGAGCGACTCGCGCGCTGCCATCGCGCACTCATCTTCGGTGCCACCTCCGGCGACGCAGGCCTCATACATCTCGCTTGCCGCGTTCTCGCAGCGGGCTTCGCAGCTCGGCGGCTCGCAGGTCTTTGCGCATTCGAAGAAGGCGTGGATCGCTTGCCCGAAGCAGGCCTCGCGGTCATCGCTCTCGGCCGCGCAGGCGTCGAAAACCTCGAGCGCCGCGGCCAGACACGCGTCGCGACAGTCACCAGGCGCCACGCCCTCGCGGTCAGCTGCAGCATCGAGAACGGCCGCAAGCTCGGTGCTCCCTTGGCTGGTGTCGCTCCCACAGCTCTGGAGAACCATGACGGAAGCAAGAATCGTGAGAATGGATGCGCTGGATTTCATGGGTCTTCACCTAGTCCTTTAAGAGGCCACGCCCGGACGGACGGCGAGCATACTGAACACCGGTTCGTCGTGTCCAGGCTGGGGCCTAGGGTCAGCGCTGAGTTCCGCACACTGTAAGCAAGCTCACAATTGAGCTCGGCCCAGGGACCTCGAAGCGCTAGAGACTCTGCAAGTACCGGATCGCCTCGGCCGCGTCGGCCCGGAGGCAGGCGTTGGTGTTGACCTTTCGCTTGATCAAGCCGCCCTCGGTCCGGATGCGCTTCCGTGCTTTGCGGAGCTCTGGGATCGCCTTCTTGTCTCCGAGCGCACGGAGATTGGCGACCGCCGACTTGCGAACTGGGCAGGATTCTCCGAGCTGGAGGTCGAGCAAATAGGAGCCCAGACGGTCGACCCGGTCGCTGAGACCCACGCTGTCCGCGACGCTCATGGCCTTGTGGCGCCGACGCGTCACCTTCGACGAGGACGCGAGATCGATCAGCTGATCCGCTGCAGTCGCGTCGTCGGCCTCCGACACCAAGGTCCCCAGGAGCTCGAGTGCCGTATCGACGATACCGGGAGCCTTCTTGGCGAGCATGAGCTCGATGTTGGTGCGCATGAGCTTGTCTTTGGCGAGCTTGGGCTCGAGCTGGATCGCTTTCGCATAGGCATTGAGAGCCTGAATGCTTCGCTGCGCACTCGCCTGGGCGTGACCGAGAACCATCTGCGCGTAGGGCTCCTCTTGTAGATCCGCGCGATGCTCCATGAGGTACGAGGCGGCTTCCTCGGCGCGGCCCTGGGCGAGCATTTCCGCTGCCACCTCGGCCTCGGGCCCGTGCGCAGGAGACGACAACGGCAATATATTCCCGTCGGGAAGATAGTTGGGACCGTCGCTACGGAAGCCAAGAACCGCAAGGCCCGTCCCAGCAACGAGGAAGAGCACAGCGGCGGCTATCCACTTGGACGGCCACTTCCTTCGCAGCGCGCGCACACCCGCTGTCGCGGTCGTGTCACGCACAGCAGCGACCCGAATCGACGGAAGCTCGCGAAGGCCGGACCCCGTGCCGCTCGCGAGCGGAACGAGCGCGTCGATGCGCGCGATGTACGCATGGGCAGTTGCGATCCGTTCATCGGCCTTTTTGGCGAGGCCGTCGCGGATCAGCGCTTCGACCTCTGCAGGAACGTCGACCTCGGGCGCAATGTCCCCGAAGCGCGGAACCTCGGCCGAAACGTGCATGCGGAGAAGCGTGCCCACCTCGTCTGCATCGAAGGGAGGCACGCCCGCAATCATTTCGTAGAGCATCACCGAGAGCGAATAGAGATCGGCGCGGCCATCGATGGACTGCCCGTAGGCCTGCTCGGGCGAGATGTAGGTCGGCGTTCCAATCGCAACACCGTGCTGAGTGAGCTTGGCGTCGTTGCCGAGCGGCCCGGTCTGCACCTCGGGCTTCGCGTCGTCGCGAAACTTGGCGATCCCGAAGTCGAGGATCTTTGCGAAATCGGGGTCGCCATCCTGCTCGACGAGAATCACGTTCTCGGGTTTGATGTCGCGGTGGATGATTCCCGCGTCATGCGCATAATCGAGCGCGCTCAGAACGTGCCGCCCGATGTGAAGCGCGCGCTTCCAACCGAGACGCTGTTTCCGTTCGAGCAAGTCTGAAAGCAGGACACCATCGAGCAGCTCCAGCACCATGTAGTGCGTGCCGTCTTGAAGCTTGCCGAAGTCCGAGACGTCGACGCAGTTCGGATGGTCGACTCGACCGATGGCAAAGGCCTCACGCTCGAAGCGCTTGTTGACCTCTTCGCTGTCACCAACCTCTGGGTGCAAAAGCTTGAGGGCCAAGGGTCGCTGAATCGAAACGTGCTCCGCGAGGTAGACGCAACCCATCCCGCCGGAGCCGAGAACCCCTGTAATGCGATAGCGCGAGTCCAAGACATCGCCGATCTGCGGTATTTGATTTCCCGGGGTCGCCGGCAGCGCTGGCGCCTGACTCCCCACCCCTGAAGTTCGCACGGATACAGTATTGCCAAAAATCCAAGCACTTGCCCCTGAGAGTCGTCGACGCAGAAAGCCGTGCGGAACTTGCATGGAACGCTCGAATCCCACTGGATGCCGGAGAGGTGACATGCGAGATACCTCACAGAATGCGTGCACAGGCGAAGAAACCCCGTATCTCCTTTGCGTGGCTCCCGCTCGCCGTGCTCTCGCTCGGCCTCACGGCCCAGGCGCAGATCCCGAAGACGCCGGACTCTTCATACGTGGCCCCAGCCGACCAGGCGCTGCTGATCTTCGATAGGCCCCGGCATCGTCAAGCGAGCGAAACGGGGATTCGGGTGGTGACTCCGGCCGGCAAGTGTATCGCCCTGCTCGAAAACGACTGGCAGATGGCGGCAGCGATCTGGCCTGGAAAGCAGATGCTCATGCTGGTGACCGGCATGTCCCCGCCCGTGGTGCAGCTCCTGGAGGTCAACCTGAGCGCGGGGAAGACCTACGTGGTTCGCCTGCGCCCGCGAGTGAATGTGAAGAGCCCGGTCGAAATCGAGGTCCTGAGGCGAGAGGACCAGCCGCTCGAAGCCTTTCCTGCCGCGGTTCGCGAGCAGCTCCCCGCGCAGCCCAATTTGCGCCAATGCACGGAATGGGTCTCCTGGAAACGCTCGAAGATCGGATCGAGAGCCGGAGAGGCAAAGCGGAGCTGGGACGAGGCAGACAAGGAGTTTCGCGACCGGAACACGGTGCACCGAAACGATGGCTGGACCGCGAACGAGGTTCGGGAGCCCTGAGCTAGGAACGCAGGCCGTCCTCGGCGTTCGAGAAATTCCAACGCTTGAGGGCGCGGCGAAAGCTCTTCGCGTTGGTGTACCCGGCGTGCCGCATGATCTCCCGGGGTGCCTGATTCCGCTCGAAGCATTCGACGAGAATCGACTTCCGAACCGCGTCGAGCAGGACCCGGAACGTCGTATCCTCTTCTTGAAGCCGCCGTTGCAGCGTTCGAGGCGTCATGTGAAGCGCCGAGGCAACCGCTTCGATGCTGGTTTGGCCGCGCGGGAGCAAGATCTTGATGCGCTCGCGCACCGTGTCGATGAAGTGGTGGGACTCGAGCGTCGCATGAAGACCCGCGGCGACACTCTTGAGCTGGCCGTGAAGCGCCGGATTGCCGTGCGCGAGTGGAAGGGTCCAGGACGCATCGTCGGCAAAGATGGCGGTCTTCTCTTGACCGAAGAGCACCGAACACCCGAAAGCCCGCGTGTACTTCTGAATGTTGCCTCGGTACGGATGCTCGAAGTGAATCTCCTCGGCCTTGAACGCGCCGTCCGTTGCGAAGCGAAGCATCTTCATCACGACGACTGTGATGAACTCGACCTCGTGGACCGTGATCGGGAGCTCGTGCTCGATCTTGTTGATGTGCAGCACGTGGAGCTCGGGATGAGTCCCGAGGGTGATGACCCGGCCGTGCGACAGAAGCTCCTGGTAGCGGAGGCCCGCTTCGAGGCCCTGGCCGAGACTGGTGGCGCTGGTCAGCAAGAGGACGACGAGGTGATCCGCGCGGGCCTCCCAGGCATCGGCTGCACTCAGGCCGAGGTGACGGTCGCCTGAGGCCGCCAACGCCGCGCGCCAGAGCCGGCCGGACGCGTCGCGCGGAGGTCTGCCGTCGGTGTCCATGAAGACCTCGACGCCGACGCCGATCTCTTTGCAGAGCGCATCGACATCGAGGCCGAGACGGCGAAAAGAGTGCACGACGCCTCGTGTCCAGGCGCCCGAGACGCGGAGGCCCGAGTTAATTCTGGCTTTGCCGGATGGGTCGCCCACCGCCAGGGATGGATCCATGCCGGCGAGAGAATTACAAGCACATAGGTGAATTCCAGGCGGTATTGGCGCGATCGGTGTCTCCTTTTGTCGCCGCGGATGCCGGGCTCGCCGATAGGTTCCGGACTGTCATTCGGTGCAAGGCGGGCACCAGCGGCATGGAACGCAGGGCGACGGATGAGCCCACCATCCCATCCAGAGTCAGGCGAGAAAGCGTTCCCCGAAAATGGTGCCCGCCTTGGCCTCCCCATTGTGGAGCCCGTTGTCAGAGGCCGGTCAGCGCTTGAGCACGCTGACCGGCTTCGCTTTTTCCAATGCTAGCGGGCGGTTTGCAGGCCCCTGCCATATACTCGACGCATCATGCCCCAGGCCCCTATCGGTGACGCCGAGCTTGGCGAGCATGCATGAGCACGCTCGACCGCTACCTCGATGACCTCGGCGAGAAGGTCGACGGCGACACGCTGCTCACCCGCTTTCTCGAGTACGTGAGCGACCAGGGCCTCGAACTCTACCCCGCGCAGGAAGAAGCGGTGATGGAGCTCTTCGTCGGGAACAACGTGATTCTCAACACGCCCACCGGGTCCGGAAAGTCGCTGGTGGCCTTGGCGGCGCACTTCCGGTCCATCGCCCTCGGCGAGCGCTCCTTTTATACGGCGCCCATCAAGGCGCTGGTGAGCGAGAAGTTCTTCGACCTCTGCCGGGTGCTCGGACCGCAGCGCGTGGGCATGATGACCGGGGACGCGACCGTCAATCGGGATGCGCCCGTGATCTGCTGCACAGCGGAGATTCTGGCGAACATGGCCTTGCGCGAGGGAGAGCGGGCCGAGGTCGATGGCGTGGTCATGGACGAGTTTCACTACTACGCCGACAGGGACCGCGGAGTGGCCTGGCAAATTCCGCTCCTCACCCTACCCCAGGCGCGCTTTCTTCTGATGAGCGCGACGCTCGGAGAGACGCAGAAGTTCGAGGACGCGCTGACCGAGCTCACCGGTGTCACGACCACGCTGGTGAAGAGCACGGATCGGCCGGTGCCACTCGATTTCTCGTACAGCGAGGACACCTTGCAAGCCACGGTCGTCGAGCTTCTCGAAGCGGAGAAGGCGCCGATCTACATCGTGCACTTCGCGCAGCGGGCGGCCACCGAGCAGGCCCAGAGCTTCATGAGCATCGACTTCCTCTCGAAAGACGAGAAGCGAGACTTGAAAGAGGAGCTCAGCGGGACGCGCTTCGACACCCCGTTCGGCAAGGAGCTGAAGAAGTTCCTGCACCACGGGATCGGCGTGCACCACGCCGGGATGCTTCCGCGATATCGGCGCCTGGTCGAGCGGCTGGCACAGGAAGGGAAGCTCCGCATCATCTGCGGCACCGACACGCTTGGGGTCGGGGTCAACGTGCCGATCCGCACGGTGCTCTTCACGAAGCTCTGCAAGTACGACGGCGTAAAGACGAAGGTGCTGACGGTGCGCGACTTCAAGCAAATCGCGGGGCGCGCGGGCCGGCGCGGCTTCGACACCCTCGGGAGCGTGGTGGCGCAGGCGCCCGAGCACGCCATCGAGAACAAGAAGCTCCGGGGAAAGGCCGGCGGCGATGCGAAGAAGCTCCGCAAGCTCAAGATGCGGCAGCCTCCGGAGCGGGGATATGCACACTGGGACGAGGAGACGTTCACCCGGCTCCAGGAATCCCCGCCGGAGCCGCTTCGCTCCCGGTTTCACGTGAGCAACGCGATGATCCTCAACCTCTTCGAGCGGGAGGACAACGGATGCCTCGCGCTTCGCAAGCTCATTCGCAGCAGTCACGAGGGTCCGACCGCGAAGCGAAACCATGCCCGTCAGGCGATTGCGATGATTCGCTCGCTTCGGGACGCAGGCGTGATTTCGCTCGACGCCGACGGGCCGCGCGTGAACGAGGACTTTCAATCCGACTTCTCGCTCAATCAGGCGCTGTCGTTGTACGTCGTCGAGGCGGTGGACGTGCTCGAGCCCGAGGATCCCGCCTACCCGCTCGACGTACTGACGCTGGTGGAGGCGACCCTCGAAGACCCTCATGCCGTGCTCTACAAGCAAACCGACACGCTCAAGTCGCGCGCCATCGCGGCCATGAAGGCCGAGGGCATGGAGTACGACGAGCGCATGGCCGAGCTCGACAAGATCGAGTACCCGAAGCCGAACGCGGAGTTTCTCTACGCCACCTACGAGGTCTTCTCCGAGCGGCATCCATGGGTTGGCGGCGACGTGCTCCGTCCGAAATCGATTGCGCGCGACATGTACGAGCTCGGCATGAGCTTCGTCGAGTACGTGAAGGAGTACGGATTGCAGCGCTCCGAGGGCGTGCTGCTTCGCTACTTGACCGATGCGTACAAAGGCTTCGTTCAAACCGTGCCCGAGTCGGCCAAGACCGACGAGCTCTACGACGTCTCCGACTGGCTCGGCCTCACGGTCCGCTCCGTCGACGCGAGCCTGCTCGATGAATGGGAGCAACTGCAAGCGCCCGACGAGGCCGCCCTCGAGACCGCCCAGCACGAACAGGATCAAGCCGTCGACATCACCAAGGACCAGCGCGGCTTCACCACCATGGTGCGCAACGCGGTGTGGAAGATCGTGCGCTTCATCGCGTTCAAGCAATACGAGCGCGCAGCCGAAGCGCTCTCCGAAGCCAGTGAGAGCAACGAGTGGACTGCCGAGCGTTTCGCAGAGGCGCTCGCGCCCTACTGGTCCGAGTACGACGCGATTCAGATCGGCCCCGACGCGCGGAGCAGCGCCCAGGTTCAAATCGAACGAAGCGCGGCGGACTGGAAGCTCACGCAGATCCTCCTCGACCCCGACGAGCACCGAAGCTGGCACCTGAAATTTCGAGTGGACCTAGCGGCCAGCCGCGAGGCCGCGGCACCCCAGCTCACGCTGGAGACGTTGAGCATCTGAGTCGGCGATGCATCGAATGGATGATGCCCTCTGCTGCGTTCTAGCGACGCGAGGCGTGCTAATCTATTCTCGAAGCAGATGGCAGCCTGGATGAATCATGCGAGCTTAGGCACCATTGTCCTCGGCGTCGTTCTCGCGATTCCGGCGCTGACCAGCTTCTGCGTCGCGATTGGCTTTGCGCAGGAGTCCATCGCAAAGAAGCGCAATCGCCTGATCTTCGACGTTCCATTGGGCAAGGGACAGCTGCGGCACGAGATGATTGGAACCCTGACCTTTCACCTGATTTTCGTCCCGTGTGCTGCGGTCGTGTGGTGGAAGCTCGCAAGGTTTACGAGCGGGTGGCGTGCTGACGTCGCCACGTTCCTGGTCTGCCTATACTCGTTTCAAATCTACTACTATGGCTTTCATCGGGCGATGCATACCGACGCGCTCTATCGTTTTCACAAGTGGCACCACCGGTCTCATGTGATGACTCCACTTGCCGGTCTCTCGATGGGTCCGGTCGAGGCGCTCGGTTGGACGCTCGGGATCCTCGGCCCGGTGGTCATCCTAGGACAGGTCGGCTGGCTCGGCGCCTGGGGCTTGCTCGCACTTCTGGCCTTCCATTGGTACGGCAACATCACCGGCCATGCGAATGCAGACTTCATTCCGAGGCCGTTCGGTACGAAACTGGTGAGCACGTTTGCGAACCCCGTGACTTACCACGCGCTGCACCATGCCCGCTTTCAGGGCCACTACGGCTTCGGAGCGGCTTACATGGACCGACTGGGCCGCACCGAGTTCTCAGACTGGCAGAAGGTGCACGCGCGCGTGATGACGGGTCGCCCACTTCGCACAATGGGTGAAACCGTCGAATGATGGGGCGCTTCTTGGTTCTCTGCGGTTTCGGACTTGCAAGCATGCCATTGCTCTTCGCCAGGGCAGAGCCCGTGGAACAGCCCGCGGTTGAGCCCCCGCCGCCAGCCGAGAGCGTGCCCGAAGCCAAACACGTCTTGCCCAATGAGGCGTTCGTTCGCTTGGAGCTTCACTTCTCGCTTCTCACGGAGCTCGCCGACCGCTCCGATCTCGTGCCGGCTTTCGGTTATGGACTCAAGGGCGGTTACCGCTGGGGGTTCGTGGGCTTGTTTCTTCAGTTCGAGCAGGACTTCTGGGTCGGAACCGAATACGAGGTTCGAGTCACGCAGGGCGCGTACAACATCGCGGTGGGTGTCGACTTCACCTATTTCGAAGGACGCGCGCACACGAGCATCGCGGTCGGGCCTTCGATCCTCGCGTTCAATACGCCCTTGGACAGCCGGGGCAGCGTGGGCTGGTTCCTGGACTTCCGGCCCGTCGGTTTTCAATGGGACGTGCATCGATTCGTTCGCCTGGGACTCGACCCGATCAGCTTTGCCGTGGTCGCCCCCTCGCTCGACGGCGTTCCGCTCGTGCAGATCGAGTATCGAACGACCTTCTATCTGGAGACCGCGTTCTGATGCGCTCCGGCATCATAGTCTTGGCGGTCGCAACGCTTGCCTGGATGCAAGCCGTGCCAGTTGGCGCCTATACGATCCAGTCGGGCCTGACCGAGGGATGTCACGAGAGAATCACCGCCGAGGCGTTCGTGGCGTTTCTCGATGACCCGGCCTGGGCCGAGGTCGTCGTTCCCGAAGGGAGCACCTGGCGAAGTCTTGCGGCTCCGCTCAATCGATGGTTGCTGGACGAGGGGCTGATCCAAGAAGATCTTTCGGAGCCTCAGCTCTTCGTGCTCTTCAGCCTGGTCGTCGGCGTGCGCGATCCAGACACGAACGGCCGTTCGTCGAGCGACCTAGCCACGCAGCGAAGCATCCACGGCAATCCCCGCCCCGAGGCGCAGTACGTGCATGCTCTCCGGGCGCCCGAGGACGATGAGCCGGATGGAAGCCAAGCCGCGCTGACGGGCACGCGGGCGTTGATCCGCCAGTCCTTCGCCGATGCGGTCGTAGTGTGGCGGGAGCCCAGCGAGGCCCAAATTTCCACAGCACCCATCACACTCGATTTCTACGACTTGTTTGGAGTGGAAGTCTGGCAGCCTGGGTTCCTGCTCGGCAAGACCGCCCATGCGCTCCAAGACAGCTTCGCTCACACGATTCGCTCCGATGCCACTGCCCTGAGAACGATCGTGCACGTTCTCAACTACGTCGACGCCATCTACAAAGACTTCAACGAGTCGCGCGACGGGATTGCTCACTCGCGTCATCTCGACAA
>DASRZF010000244.1:0-2989 GCA_035686645.1 Polyangiales bacterium | reverse complement strand
TTCGTACTTTCTACCCTCGTAGCCTGCTCGTCGTCAACGAGCATCACGCCCGACGGGGGTGCGGATGCCGGCCCAGACGCAAGCGTAGATCCCGTCGCACCTTGGCCCGAGTGGGCGTTCCACCACTGGGTTTTAGAGAACGAGAGCACCCAGTAAAGCGCGATCGCGCTGATCGACTACTTCAACCCCTACGCAGTGCAGTGGTGGCACGAGCAGATGGACAAAGCGATCGCGCTCGGGGCTGAATACGGCTATGCGTACTACCGTGACTCGTTCGACTATCTGCGCCAAAAGCTCGGCGACGACCGAATCATCACGGCGCGTCCCGTCGACAACCTGGGCACCGAGATCGACGCCGACATTTGGGTCTATGCGCCGATCGACGTGAACTGGGCTGGCTGGGTCGGCGACCAAGACGGTGCTCGGTCGACCCAAGGACGCGTTAATCCGCTGGGCCCAGCTCGGCGCCTTCAGCCCGGTCATGGAGAACGGCGGCGGCGGCGAGCATCGCCCCTGGATGTTCGACGAAGAAACCACCGACATCTTCGTCGCTGCGATCCTCGAAGAAGGAACATCGCGAACGCTCACGTTCCCCGAGGGTCGCTGGGTCTATCTGTTCGACTCGAGCAAGACGTTCGATGGCGAGACGGAAGTCACGCTGGAGATCCCGATCTCGGAGTTCCCGGCATTCGTTCGAGAGGGCTCGGACATCGCGGCTACCCTCCTAGCGGACCGCTAGGCAAGCGGGGCGCCGGCCATTGTCAGCAATTGTGTTGCGCGGCTGCGCACCGGAGGACGGCTCGCGACCGGCGTGCTCGCGATTGGGACCCACTCGCCCCCAGTTCTCTAAGACGACGTACGGCTAGGCTCGACCCAATCGCTGTGCTGCCCATCCCGAGCCGCCCTCCTCCGTCGGCGTCCACGTACGCGCGAGCATCCACGTGAGCCACGGTGTCGGTGCCAGCGCTAGCGTCAGTGCCAGCGTCAGGGACAGCGCCAGCGCCAACGATGGGGTGCGGCTGCGGTGAACCGATTGCCAGTGGCGACCGACTATCGGCGAAGCATGCGCAGTGGGCGCAAGCCTGACCCAGCCACGCGCCAATCTAGGGTGGTTCTAGCATGCACTTGAAGCTGTCGATGCTCTGCGGAGCGAACTCCGTACGCTTGCCACTGTCGCTTTCGACTACCAAGCCCGCCTCACCGGTGAACCAGGTGTAGACGACGTCACGCTCCGCGAACAGGTGATACCCCGACTTGTACCCGGCCTCGTTCGTCTCGATCTCAATCGCCTTGCACTCCCCGCCATCACCCGGTGCAGGGGCGAGGCGCGTTACGGCCAAGAGCGCCGTGCAAAGGAGCAGACCGATCAGAATTGTACCCCGAGAAGTCATCGTGCACCGACCACCCTAACAGGGATGCCGCTCAGAAACGAAGATCTCGGCGCGACGCTGGCACGGAGGCTGACAGTGATGTCGACGCAGGGAGGGGCGCGGGGGAACCCGACCCGGCACCTCGCCTAGAGCAGCATGTTCGCTGGCGCTTCGAGAATCCGCTTGAGCGCCGCCATGTACTTCGCGCCCGTGGCCCCGTCGATGATGCGGTGGTCACAGCTCATCGTGAATCGCATGCGGCGACCGGGAACGATGCCCTGTTCCGTTACCACCGGTTCGTGGCGAATCGTGCCCACCGCGAGGATCGCTGCCTCGGGCGGATTGATGACAGCCGTGAACTCCTCGATTCCAAACATGCCGAGGTTGCTGATCGAAAACGTCCCGTTGCTCATCTCCTCGGGTTGGAGCTTCTTGTCGCGGGCGCGCGCGGCAAGCTCGCGGACCTCATCGGAGATCTCGGCGATTCCCTTTTGGTCGGCATCGCGAATCACCGGTGTCATCAAGCCATCCTCGACGGACACGGCAATCGAGATGTCCACGACCTGATGATAGTGAATCTCTTTGCCCATCCAGGAGGCATTCACCTCGGGCACCCTTCGCAACGCCACCGCGGCGGACTTGATGATCAGATCGTTGAGAGAAACTTTCCTACCATCCTGGGCAAGCTCGGCGTTCATCGCCTCGCGGGCATCTGCGAGCGGCGCGATATCGACGTCGATGGTGAGGTAGTAGTGCGGAATCGTCTGCGTCGATTCGGTGAGCCGCCGCGCAATCGTCCGCCGCATGCTGCTGGCTTGCAGCACGCGCGGCGGGAGACGCTCGCCACTATACGTTCGTGCGGAGCTCGGCCTTTCTTCGTAGGAGTCGATATCCCGTTTGATGATCCGGCCCCGCGGCCCCGACCCTTCGACCGCACGAAGATCGATGCTCTTTTCGCGGGCAAGCCGACGAACGAGAGGCGAAGAGAGAATTCGATCGGAAGACTCCGTGTCGACCACTGGCACTGGCTCCGACACTGCCGCCGGCGCTGACACTGGCGCTGCCGCCGACACTGCCGCTGGCTCTGACACTGCCGCTGGCTCCGACACTGGCTCTGACGCTGCCGCTGCCCCGGCCTCCACCTGCGCCAGCAGCTCCCCGATGTCCTCGCCGGCCTTCCCGATGATCGCCACGGGTACATCCGGCTCCAGGGTCTCGCCTTCCTTCACGAGGATTTTGAGCAAGACGCCGCGGTCGAAGGAGCGGAACTCCATCGTGGCCTTGTCGGTTTCGACCTCCGCGAGAAGGTCGTCGACCTCCACCTCATCGCCCTCCTTCTTGATCCAGGCGACGAGGGTGCCTTCTTCCATGGTGGGAGAAAGCTTGGGTAGTCCGATGATCTTAGCCATGACTCACTTGACGTAACTGACGCGTTTGACCGCGTCGATCACTCGCTCCTCGGTTGGCAGGACTTTATCTTCCAGGTTCAGGGCGTAGGGCATCGGCACGTCGAGCCCCGTTACCCGCTCTACGGGCGCGTCGAGATAGTCGAACGCCTCCCGTTGAATCCGGTCGACGATCTCGGCACCCGGGCCGCCGTAGGGCCAGTGCTCGTGAAC
>DASRZF010000243.1:0-3699 GCA_035686645.1 Polyangiales bacterium | reverse complement strand
GGTGGCGGCCGAGCGCGAGGCGACGTCGATCTTGTTGAAAATGTTGCTGACGTGGCGATCGATCGTCTTCTCGCTCAGTTGCAGATGCTCCGCGATCATCCGGTTGGTCTTGCCCGTCGCCACCAGCAGGAGCACCTGGAGCTCGCGGGGGCTGAGGCTGTGGGTCGAGTCGCTCTTGGCGCGCGGTTGATCTAGCGCCGCCAAGTCACGCGCCGCGCCGAGCTGCTCGAAGAGCGTCCGCGCCGCATCGAGCGAGAGGCGCGCACCCTCCGAATCGCCGAGACCCTGGCATGCTTTGCTCAGTGCGAGCCGCGATCGGGCTTCTTCGTACGGTGCACCGAGCCGTTGCCAGACATAGAAGGCGCGACGAAGTGGTCCGAGCGCCCCTTGGGCATCGCCTTGCGCGAGGAGCAATAGCCCTCGGGCGTGCGCGGAAATCGCTCCGAGGATCTCGCTCGCATACTGCGAGGCGGTGCTCTCTAGCTCGGTGGCGGCGGCACCGGCCTCCGTCAGCTCTCCCAGATCGAGACTGATCTCGAAGAGCGCCGGAAGGAGTCGCGCGCGAGCGAGCCGCTCGGTCGTCTCAGCGAGAAGACGCCGCAGCGCATTGAGCGCAACTCTCTGACGTCCCTCGGCGGCTCGCAAGAGGGCGAGACCGGGCTGTGGTTCGCGCCCAAGTTGGCTCGACCGCAGGTAGGCATCCTCGGCTTGCGAGAGCTCACCGCGTAGGCGGTGGATCTCAGCCTTCATGTAGAACGCGTCGGCGACGGCATCGCGGTCGGCAGCTGCTAGATCTCCGACGCTCGCTCGTTCCGCTTGGGCAAGCGCTTGTTCCCAATCGCCGGCGAGCTGAAGAATCTCGGAGCGATGCACCTGGCAGCTGCCGCGAAAGGTCATGAGCTCGGGTTGGGCTTCACACCATTGCGTGAGGGCCGCAGTCCACTCGCGCGCTCTTTCGAGCGCGAACACCTGCTGACACGACGCGATGACGGCGCAGTAGACGATCCCGGTCACGATCGGCGACAGCTCACCGGACGTAGCCGCAAGCATGCTCTCATCAAAGAGCGCCATGCCCTCGTCGACGCGACCGGCCTGGACGAGGGACCGTCCCCCGAGGTGAAGGCTAAGCGCGACCAGATCTGGCTCGGAGAAGCGTTTACCGATCGCTGCCGCGCGCGCGGCCGTCTCCGAGGCGGAGGCAAGGTCGCCGGACATGAGCTGCTTGCGAATTGGCAATAGGAGCAAGTAGCCTGTCTCCGCGCACTCCTCCCCGCACTCGTTCACGATCTGCTGGCACCGACCCAGCCAGGCAGCTCCCCGCGCTGCCTCGCCGAGGAACATCAGTCGAAACCCGAGCCAGAACGCGAAGCGGGCGGCGGTCGACATGGCCTCCGCATCGAGGTGCGTGTGATAGAGGCGCTCGAGAGCTTTCAGAAACGTCTCGTCTCGCCCGATCAGCGCCGCCGACCAAGCAAGTTGTTCCAGATCGGCAGCGGCCAACGCTTCTTGTTCGTCGAGGCGACTCAGAGCCTCGAAGGCACCACTCCAGAGGTGCTCCGCGTAGAGCCTGCGGGCCTCTTGCAAAGCCGCCGCTCGCTCTCTTGCCTCGGGCATGGGCCGAGCATCCCCATCGCGAGCTCCTTTGACAAGGCCGAATGAGCACCGACATGTAGACGCCGCAAAACGTCGCATCATCCATAGAGCAACATCGGAATGACCACTCTCTCGCAAAAGTTCGCTGCGAAAGTTTGATCGCTCATCCTGACTTCCGGGATCGAGTGAACATTTACGTACGTGCTCGCAACAATTACGTATTTTCGGTGCCTCTTCGGATGCGCACAGTACCAATGCGGGCTCAGTCCCGACCCTCGGTCCCCTGGCTGGATGCCCGCCGCTAGGAGGTGCGTCATGAGGTACACGCGACATTTGGTTACGCTGAGGACGTTCGGCTTGGCCTTCACGGGTCTTCAAAACGACAGCTCGCTGCGATACCGATGGTCGCGTTCGAAATAGCAACGCAAGAAGTGAGGGCCGCAACACTCGACGTCTCCAAGCTCGTACTCCTGCCAAATCTGCATTCGCAATCGCGAAGGGCACTTCAGGACGCACTCTTCGCGCGTGTAGAACGCTTCGCCGGGTTCGTAGTTCTCGGGGCACTCTGGAAAGAGCTCGCTCTTCTCACACTTTTGCTTTTCTGGAGGCGTCTGCAAGCGTGAGACGAAGATCTCCAAATCTAGCTCGTCGTGCGAGTCGTATCTTCCATCCCCGTCGGAGTCGGTCCAACTTGCGTTTCGATCCTGGAGATACACGTCGGTTGGGAACTCTTCGTACTCGTACATCACGCAACGATCGATCCTGTCCCAAGCTATGCAGATGACCGCGTGCTCATAGAAGGCGGTAGGTAGATTGCCAACGAGGAGCGCGCCTTCGGTACCGTATCGATCGACTTGATCGAACAGGACGGCTTTCAGTTCCTGGACCGTGCCAGGTTCCCAGGCCTCGATGCGAACCCGTTTGCCCCTCACTCGCAGGTCTTCAACGTACGTGTTGAGGCTATCGGCCAAAGTTCCAGCCAGGGCTCTCTCTACCACGACGACCAGGTCGTGGTCGCAGTCGGCTGCGCAATTCGAGAGGTCCTCGCCTTCGGCGCAGATCGCGTCGCCACAAACGAAACCTGACGGTCCGCCGGTTCCACCGTTCCCCGAGCTCCCTCCAACTCCGCCGGTTCCGCCGGTCCCCGCGACCCCTCCGACACCGCCGTCCTCTCCTGTTCCGGCAAACCCTCCGACACCACCCGCGAAGCCGCCTGTGCCTCCCCAACCGTTATTGCCGTCGATCCAGAGCCCATCGATGCACCGCAAAAAGCCGAGCACGACGATCAGCACAATGGCTGCACCTATGATCTTTTCGCGTTTCATCACGCTCATCCATTCCCGGTTTGCAATTGGACTCGCGATCGTCGCCAGGCTGGCCGGCGGCCGATCGGGGGAACCCCGAATTGACACCGCACTTTGTCGGCGTCTTATCGCAGAGAATCTGGATCCCCTGGGTCGATGTTTCTATACGTATTTGTTGCTGCCTTCGTGAGCGCAGATGTTGCACCCGCGCTCACCTCATGACCGACACGCAAGTGCTCAGCTTTTCGCCGAACCTCGGGGCTCGCGCAATCTGTGCGCTCGTTCTTTTGCCGGGTCGTGCGCCCATCACCGGCAACGTGCGGCGCATTCAGGCCGGTCAGACGAGGAGCCGACGCTCTTACGATAGTTGTCAGCGCTGGCAATGCTTCGCCAGCAGCTCCTCGGCGAACGCGTAGCCCGGGTCGAGAGCGATCGCGCGTTCGAGGTGTGCGCAGGCATCGAGGGTGTTGCCCTGGCCCAGTCTGACTTCAGCGAGGTTGGCCCAGACTTTGGGATGCAGCCCGCCGCTGAGCTCCAGCGCACGCTCGAGGGTTGCAGCGGCTTCATCGAGCGCGCCGCGCCGCATCTCACAGACCGAGAGGTTGGTGTATGCGCGTAGGTAACTCGGATCGAGCTCGACTGCCCGAAGAAACAGCGGTTCGCCGACTTCGCAGCCGGCGGTTCCCATGACCGCCGAACCGAGGCCGTAGTGTGCGGTTGCGGAGCTCGGTTCGATTCGCAGCGCGTGTCCGTAAAGTGCGATGGGGTCGCGCCAGGCGGGCACCAAGGTGGTCACGATGAA
>DASRZF010000242.1:0-4545 GCA_035686645.1 Polyangiales bacterium | reverse complement strand
ATGATTCGAGGACCGCAGGTCTCGCTTGCCGAGGTCGGGGCGCTGCTGGCGATTGTGCCGCTCGTCGCCTTCATGTCGTCTCTGCTGATGTTCAAGCGAGCCCGCACGTCCCGCAATCAGTATCTCATGCTGGCGCTTTCGCTGATTGCAACCGGGCTCGCATTCGTTTGGTTCGCGTCACCTGCGAGCTGGTACGCGCTGTTTCTCGGCGTAGTTCCCTCATTCGCCTACGTCTTCTGGTACTCGGTTCTCGACCGCCCGGTCCCAGTGGTGATTGCGGTTGGCGAAACCTTGCCGGAGCTCGAGCTGGTCGACGAGGAAGGGGTGCGGGTCACGCCTTCGCCGCGCAATAGCGAGAGCTCGAGGCACGGGGTGTCGAGGTCTTCTTGATCGCGCGGCAGTCGGAGGCGCACACGCGCGCTCTGGCGAAGCGCTTCGATGTACCGATCAAGTTCTGTGTCGATGCAGACGGTCGACTCGCGCGGCGATTGAACATCGAGCACCTCGGTGGCGTGCCGTTTCTCATGGGTGCGCTCGGTTACGAGGCCGACTCCGTCCTGCCCACGGTCGTGATCGTCGATCCCAGCCGCAAAATCGTCTTCGCCGATCTGACGGATAATTATCGCGTTCGGCCCGAGCCGAGCACCTTCCTCGCGGCGCTCGATTCGAAGCGCTGAAAAAGCGGCTACGAGCCCTGGACGGACATCGGACCCACGCTTAGAGTTCGCGCCATGACATTCACCGGAGCTCCTCGGCGGGCTTTCGCTCTCCTTCTGACGGCGTGGCTCGTCGCGAGTTGTGCCGGCGACCAGACGGCGCGGGTAGAGAAGCCGAGCGTCGAGGCTGAAGGCGTCGTCGACCCGCTTCCCTCCTGGAACGACACTCCGAACAAGGCGAAGATCATCGACTTCGTTCGCGCGGTCACCGACCCGGACGATCCGGCCTTTGCCGAACCCGAGGAGAGGGTGGCGACCTTCGACAACGACGGCACGCTCTGGGTCGAGCAACCGATGTATGCGGAAATGGCCTTTGCTCTTCACCGCGTCCAAGACCTGTCGCAGGTTCACCCCGAATGGCGAACGCAAGAGCCGTTCAGGGCGGTTCTCGAGGGCGACAAAGAGGCTCTTGCGGCGTCTGGCAGGCGCGGCATCCTCGAAATCGTGGTCGCTTCCCACACCGGGATGAGCACCACGCTTTTCGAGTCAATCGCCACTGAATGGGTGCGAGACGCGCTCCATCCGAAATTCGAGCAGCCGTATACGGAGCTCGCCTATCAACCGCAGCTCGAGCTCTTGCGCTACCTCGAAGCGAACGGTTTCAAGACCTTCATCGTTTCCGGAGGGAGCGTCGACTTCATGCGCACTTACACCGAGGCGACCTATGGCATCCCGCCTGAGCGCGTCGTGGGTTCGTCCATCGAGACTCGGTACGAGCTCCAGGGTGGGGCGCCCACGCTCCTGCGGCTTCCGCAGGTTGACTTCATCGATGACAAAGCGGGGAAGCCGGTGGGCATTCACAAGCAGATCGGTCGCCGGCCGATCCTCGCATTCGGCAATTCGGACGGCGACTTCGAGATGCTGGAGTGGACGACGACGGGCGGCGGCGGCGCGCGGCTCGGACTCTTGCTTCATCACGATGACGCGAATCGCGAATACGCCTACGACCGCGAAAGCGACGTGGGGAGACTCGGCCGGGGGCTCGATGCTGCCGGTTCCATGGGATGGGTCGTGGTTTCGATGAAGAAAGACTGGAAAACCGTCTTTGCGGAGAACTAGGGGTTCATGATGAGATGCTCATTGATTCGCGGGCTCGTCCTCGCATCGGCGCTTCTGACGCTTGCCAGCTGCAACAAGACGAAGACCGCAGCCGACGTCGACACCGGCGTTCGCGTCCTCGACCAAGGCGATCGGCCCCGTGATCGGGTTCGCTACAAAGTACCCCCGGGGACGACGACCAGCTCGACGACGACGTTGCGCGTCAGGACTCTGGCAACCAGCCCCGATGGAGCGGCGCTCTCGGTCTTGCCCGGTCTTCGACTCGACATCGTTTCCGGGCCGGCAGAGACGACCGAGCGAGGCGTGAAGTTCAAGGTCGACGTCGTCAACGCCGAGGCCCTCCTTCCGGCTGGGTTGGATCCACAAACGGCAGACATGCTCCGAGACGGCGCCAAAATCGTCGATCAAGTGGGCGGCTGGATCGAGGTAGACGATCGTGGACAAAAGCTCGCAGGCGAGCTCGACGCAGGGGCTAAGCGCTCGGACGTTCCGGTGCGCTTGCTTCGGATGATCGCCAATACGCGTGAGACGCTCTCGCGAGTACTGCTTCCCGAAGAGCCGATCGGCCTCGGAGCGCGCTGGGAGACGCGCCGAACAATCAACGCTTACGGAATCGAGATCCAGCAGGTGAATACGTACACCCTGGTCGATCGCGTGGGCGATGAGCTCATGTTGAACGTGACCGTTCAGCAACGGGCTCTTCCACAATCCATTTCGTTCCCCGAAGATGGAATCGAGATTTCCGTGGAGTCGATCAGCACTCTCGCGAACGGTCAGATCGTTCTCGACCTCGATGCGCTCGAATCGGACGCATCGGCCAATGGAAGCTCCGAGGACCGCATCACCGTCCAGACGGTCGAGGGGAAAAAACCCATCCGTGTGGATGAGACCTTCGAGATTCAGGTGGCCAACACCTCCGGCCTAGTCCGCTAGCGCCCGCAGAGATTATTCGTCGACCTTGAGGATTGCGTGGAAGGCGTCCTGAGGGATTTCCACGCTCCCAACCGCCTTCATTCGCTTCTTGCCTTCTTTTTGCTTCTCGAGAAGCTTGCGCTTTCGCGAGATGTCTCCGCCGTAGCACTTCGCGGTGACGTCTTTGCGGAGTGCACGGACAGTCTCCCGGGCGATCACTTTGGATCCGATCGCAGCCTGGATGATCACCTCATACTGCTGACGGGGCACGATCTTCTTCAGCTTCGCCGCGAGCGCGCGCCCGAGGTAGTAGGCCTTGTCCTTGTGAACGACGGCGCTGAGGGCGTCGACCTTCTGATTGTTGAGAAGCATGTCGAGACGGACGAGAGGGTTCTCACGATACCCAGCGAGCTCGTAGTCCATCGATGCGTAACCCTTGGTGGCGCTCTTGAGCTTGTCGAAGAAATCGAAGAGCACTTCGGCCAGAGGCATCAAATAGGTGATGATCACTCTTTCCGGCGATGCGTACTGAATCCCTTGCTGCTCTCCGCGCCGGTCTTGGCACAGCTTTATCACCGCGCCCACGAACTCCACGGGCACGTGGATCGAGACCGTGAAGTAGGGCTCCTCGATGCGAATGCGACCGTCGGGAATCTGCGATGGGTTGTGGATCTCGATCGTTGCTTCCTCGGTAGTCACCCGATAGATCACGCTCGGCGCAGTCGTGATCAGTCCGATGTCGTACTCTCGTTCGAGCCGCTCCTGGATGATCTCCATGTGAAGCAGCCCGAGGAAACCACAGCGAAAGCCGAATCCAAGCGCGTCCGAGGTCTCCGGCTCGAACATGAACGCCGCGTCGTTCAAGTTGAGTTTCTCGAGCGCGTCGCGGAGCTCGGTGTACTTGTCGCTGTCCGTTGGAAAAATTCCGCAGAACACCATGGGCTTGATCAGCTTGAAGCCGGCGAGGGCTTCTTGAGCCGGTTTCTTCGCCTGTGTGATGGTGTCGCCCACCTTGGCGTCCTGCAGCGACTTGATGCTGGCGGCGAGGTACCCGACCTCCCCGGGTCCGAGGTGGTCGAGCTCTTTCTGAAACGGCGTGTAGACGCCGAGCTCAGTGACCTCGTGCTCTGCGCCCGTGGCCATCAAACGCACCTTGTCGCCCTTGCGGACTGTGCCGTCTTTGACCCGGATCATACAGACCGCGCCCCGATAGCTGTCGTACCAGCTGTCGAACACCAGGGCGCGCAGAAATCCACTGTCGTCCGTTTCGGGTGGCGGTATTCGCTTCACCACGGCTTCGAGAATGTCGGGAACCCCAACGCCCGTCTTTGCGCTGCAAGGGAGCAACTCCGAACAGTCGAGCCCGACGACGTCTTCAACCTCTCGACGGACCCGGTCGACATCCGCGCTCGGGAGGTCGATCTTGTTGAAAACCGGGATGATCTCGAGGTCGTTCTCGACGGCGAGGTACACGTTGGCGAGCGTCTGTGCTTCGACGCCTTGGGTTGCATCGACCACGAGAAGGGCGCCGTCACAGGCGGCAAGCGAGCGGGAAACCTCGTAGCTGAAGTCCACGTGGCCTGGCGTATCGATGAGGTTGAGTTGATACGTTTCGCCGTTGCGGGCTTTGTAGGGAAGCCGGACGCCCTGCGCCTTGATCGTGATGCCGCGCTCCTGTTCGAGGTCCATCCGATCGAGGAGCTGGGCCTTCTGCTCGCGAGCCGAAACCGCCCCCGTCACCTCGAGAATTCGATCGGCCAGCGTGCTTTTGCCGTGATCGATGTGCGCGATGATACAGAAGTTCCGGATGTGCTGGAGATCTTGCGACAAAGTGCGACCTCTCTAGCCTCGCACCCGG
>DASRZF010000241.1:0-4519 GCA_035686645.1 Polyangiales bacterium | reverse complement strand
TTCGTCCAGGGCCTTCGGAGCGCGCTTGTGGTAACTGCACTAGCCACTATGGCGCTGGCGGTGGACACCAGACTAGCCATCCCCGGGCTCTTGATAGCCCCGCAGCCGCCGCGAGCGAGCGGATCGTGGTGACATCGTGATCATGGCAACGCATCGCGAGGATTTGCTTCGACACGCGGACTGCGTGCTAGAGCTGCGAGACGGAACGGTAATCGAGTGGGAACGACCAGGCGCAGCAGACGCGCTCTCGCACTAGCGCTCTTCTTGTCGGCGACAGCGCTTCCTGCGACCGCGTTAGCGGGGGGCGATCCGACGGTGATTGCCGAAGCCGTGCGACGCCTCGACTCCGATCACGATCGGGCGACAGCGGCGATTTACGTGCTTCAGGCTGGCGGTGCAGTCGCGGCCGAACAGATTCGGGACGCTTGGCCAGCGCTGAGCCTCTTGGGACAGGCGCGCGCGCTCCGCGCCCTCGCCCCTCTCGCGGAGCGACACGGTGCCGCGCTGGAGGCATTGCTGGAGGCGGCTCGCTCGGAGGACGAGAGCCTGCGGGAGCCTGCCCTGGCGGCGCTTGGCCGTATTACCCCCAGAGGACGCGATGGACTGGTCACGCTGCTGCCCGATCCGCTCGTCGGCGATCGCGCTGCTGAGATTTTGGCAAGTAGCGAGCCGCGCTTTGCGCTTCGGCGCCTGCTCGACGCGATGGCCGAGGACGGAGGCTCCGACCGTGCGGGGCTCCGGCACGCGCTCGGCATTGCGGTTCGACTTGGTGGCGCTGACGCCGATCGCGATTTGCGAGCCTGGCTAGAGGGACGACCCGATCCCGAAGTGGTGGCCGCCGCAGCGCTCGGCCTGCGCGGGCTCGAGGCGCATCGGGCACTCCTCACGTCACTGATCGCCTACGCTGCGCCGAGGAGCACGGGGTTCTCGACCCAATGGCGTCTGCTGCAATCTGCGGGACTGGCCGGCGCGAGCCAGACCGTCGATCGATGGCTGGTCGAAAAACTCGAGCATTCTCCCGAATGGATGCTCCGGCACGCTGCCGTGGAAGCGATCACGGCCCGTGGTCATCGCGAGGAAGCGCGAGGCAGCTTGGCCGATCCGTATCCTCGTGTGCGTGCACGTGCTGCCGAGACCTTGTCCGGCGATCCGGACAGCCTGCTCCTGCGCGCGGCCCTGGCCCGCAGGGACGTCTGGCCGATGGTCCGCGCCGCCGCCGTGATCAGTCTGCGAAGCGAGGGTGCGGCCGTGCCTGTCATCGTCGCTTCCGTCGATGATTCGATGTCCCTGGTTCGCGCCGCCGCCATCGACGTACTCGCAGATGCGTCCCAGCCCGATGGATGGGATCGCATTCATCGGCGTCTGCGCGATCCCAACGAATGGCCAAACGTCACTGCCGCTGCGATCGAATACGTGGTCGCCCATTGCCGCACCGATGCGGTCGATTCGCTGCTCCGGGTGGTCATGCGGGCTGCGCCGAGCCATGCGCTGACCGAGGACCTCAACAACGCGGCCCTCGCCATTGGGGCCCTTCGGGCTCTTGGAAGCTCGGAGTCGCGCTCCGCAATCGAGCTCCTTCAAGGCACCGACGGGGTTCCGCCCACGCTGAAAATGGCGCTCGAAACGCCCCTGGCTGGGGACGCTGACTGCGAGCCCACCCGCCGCTAGATTGTCGCGCGCGAATCGCCCTGTTACTTTGTTGAGGACAGGGGGAAACATGGGAGCTCGTCTGATAGGCCTGATTCTGGCTGGGGCGCTGTTGAGTGCCGGTTGTGAACAAGTCACCTCCGCTTCGGGGAGCGAAGCCGAGGCTGAGCAACTTCCTGAAATCGTGCCGAACCTTCCAGAGGTTCCGACACTGCCGCCGCCTCCGTTTCCGACGACCTATGAAGATGAGTCGTACAGCGTATACGGTTTACGCCAGCGGCCGACCAAGCTGCTCGACACCGACCTTTCGGTGACCGGGTACATCATCGAGATCTACGAGCCACCTGCTTGCACGAAGCGCAAGAAGGACGAGTGTCCGAAGGTCGCCGCGCCGCACATGTTCATCGCAGACACCGCCGACCAGACGGAACGTTCCGAGCAGCTGTTGGTGGTTGGGTACGCCGACAATCAGGAGCAGCTCGCCCGTGCGCGCCGCGGGAGAAAGACGACCACCATCTCCGGAGCCGTCGTCGTTCCCAAGGACCTCGCGGTCGGAAACAAGATCGTCGTCAAAGGACACTTCAGGTTGATGTCGTCAGGCGGATTCAACACCAGCAACGGGCTGATCGAGTACGCGTCCCACGACACACTCGCCAAGAGCACTGCTCAATAGTCAGGGCGAAGCGTCGCCGGCGTCGATTCCAGGGCCGACGAAGTCCGAAAGGTACGGAGCGCCAGCATCACCGCGGAGCATGAAGCTGTCCGCGGTGCGCGTGAACAGGGCAACGACGTCTTCTCCGATGACCGTCACCTGAGGACCCTCGTCGATCCGAACGTACCCACCTCCGTCGACCGGAGTACCGGAACCGAGCAAGACGCGGGTCTTCGCGGACGCCATTTCAAAGGTGATCTCCGCTTTCGGTTTGTCGATCCCGAAGCTCGCGATGTCTTCGGCGCTCGGGCTCTGCAGTGTGCGGACCGGGATTGCGAACTCCCAGTTGCGAAGGTAATCCTCGATGGCATCCGGGTCCGCTGCCCCTGGAACAGGCTCTTCGAGGGTCCAGGTTTCGTCGAAGCCCTCGCCTTCGCGCCGCAGAACGATTCGCTCTTCCCCGGCTGCGATTCGAATGCGGGTGATTCGCTCTCGAACGACCGTCTCCAGCAAGAGCCCGGATCGCGAGTCGATCTCGGTGCGTCCGGGGCGGCCGCGCTCGAAGAGAAGCACATAGGCAAGAAGGATCGCCGAGATGATGAAGAGCACAATCGGGGTTCGAGTGTTCATGAACGCCTCGACCACCATACGCCGAATCCGGCAATGAAAGCGGCTAGAGGCAAGAGAACGACGACGCGAAAGAGTAGATTTTGCAGATCCGCATCACTCATGATGACCGCGCGGGCGTTGGTCTTTCGCGGCGCGATGTTGATCAACGCTTCGCGTTGAGTGAGCCAGCCGGCGGACGAAGAGAGAAAGTCGATGTTCGACAGCTGAGGGTTGTCGAGCAACTCGGGGCTCATCCAGTCGCTGTCGCCTACGACCAGCATGCGTCCCGGTGTGGGGCCTTCGAGCTCGACCGGCTTCAGGTCGTCGTCGAGAGGCGGCACGTACTCCCAGGCGGCTGCGAGTGGCGCACTGGCGCGTGCCGTCGGCGTACCTTTCGCGTCCGGGTCCAAGGCGCGCGCGATATCGGTTTCAGCGACTGCGTCGGGGCTCGTCCGGAACAGGACCTCGGAGTTGCTCCCATCGACTGCCTTCACAGAGCGCGCGACCGCCAAGAGAATTCCGCCGCCCCGCTTGCGTATGGTGTCCACCAGGCGGTGCGTGCCCAGATTGGTCACGAGAAAGAGATCGCCCGGGTTGCCCGGAAGCTGCTGCGAAGGGTCGTGTTCGATGACCAGATCCTTCCCTAGGAGGACTCCGTGTTCCTCGAGCCAGGCTTCGAAGCCTGTTGGCGTGAGCGCCTCCTTCTTCAGCACGGGATCGAAGGCGAGGAGCAGATTGCCACCGCCCGCGAGAAAACGGTCGACGATGGCCACCTCCTCCGCGGAGAACGGTCTCTGCGGGCTCACGACGAAGAGCGCATCACAGGTCTCGGGCACGTCACTCGCACGGACCTCGAAAGCCTCGGCCTCGATCTTTTCCCATTCGAGCTCACGAGCCACTGCGTCGAGGCTGCGATCCCCGTACGCTCCAAGCTCCCACTCGCCGTGGCCGGCGCTCACGCAAACCCTGGTCGGCTCGCCGGTCGTGACTTCGAGAATGGCTCCGGTGATCGCCCTCTCGGATTGTAGATCCAGCTTGTGGCCATCGGCGTCTTCGAAAGTCTCGAAGTCCTCCACGATCAACTGGTGTCGCTCGACTTTCCACTTCCGCTCGCCACTGGTGACCACCACAGGCACTTGCGAAAGCGTCACATCCCCTGCGAGCCAACTATCGATACCGAATTTGTCTGCGAGCGCCTGATAGCGGGCGCGGTCCCTGTCAGGATCAACCCATTCGACGGTGATTCGGTCAGTCAGCGCTTTGTACTCTTCGAGCAGCGTTTCGACGTCGGCGAAATCTTGCTCGTCGCGACCGAGGAAGACGTGAACGCGAACGTCCTGGTCGAGCTCGTGCAGCACTTGCCGACTTCGATCTGAAAGCGTGAACAATCCGTGGCTCGTCCAGTCCCATCGCTTGTAGTGCCGCGCCGAGAGGTAGTTAACCAGCACGACGATCAGCAGACCGAATACCGCCGTTAGCACTAGGTTGCGACGTGCTCGTGGCCGCGCGTTCACCCGTGCCTCCGTGCCTTCAAGGCGCCGATGCTCAGGCCAACTGTCAAGACCGCCACCGAGAGGTCGAACACCAAGTAGCGGGTATCCACCACGCCCT
>DASRZF010000240.1:0-3861 GCA_035686645.1 Polyangiales bacterium | reverse complement strand
TCCCCATTGAGATTCCACCGCGGACCACTTCTGGGTATCCGGCAGCGGTGATCGATGCCGCGAGCTGCTCCATGCCCTGCTGGTAGATCCCGACATGATGGAACGCGATGTCGGTCTCGATGAGCGCGCGCGCATAGTGCTCGGTGCCATCCCCGGGTCCTAGGAACTCGATCTGAGTGTCTCCCGCATAGCCGAGTGCGACCTCGAGCTTGCAGTCGGGGACCGGCTCGCCGTTCTCGACCCAGTTGGGTGGGGACAGCGTTGCGTGAATGAAGGGCCCGGCGCCGAGCGCTTCGGCTCGCCGCACGCAATCGGCGACATCGCAGCAAGCGATGCCGTACTGCTGAGGGAACTTGAGCCCGAGCTGGTAGAACGTGTCACGCGGGATCTGCTCCTCGATGTGCGGTACGGACAGCTCCTTCAGTACGGCGTCCAGCACGCGGTTGCTCGTTTCCATCGATCGTTCCTCAGAGGTAGCTCTTGGCGGCTTTGATGGCGCGCCGCATGGTCGTGATGGCACGGTACAGATTGGGCAGCCTCGGTTGCTTGCCCTCGGTGAAGGCCTGGTGTCTCGAGTGCGCGAGGATCAGTGGGGCGAGCGCAGGTCCGAGCCGCTTCGTGAGATGTAGGGCCGGTCCGAGCTCCGCGCTGACCTCTTCGAAGTACTGGGCGGCACTGCGCCTCTGGTAGTCGAGGATCGCCTGGGACGCCTCGGAATCGACCCAGTCGGTAAGGAAGAGCGCATCGCCAAATGCCGAGGCGGGTAGCGGTGGAAACCCCATCGCCGCGAACGCCATGTTCATGAACTCGCGATACCGATAGCGGTTTTGGGCGCCTCCGCCGAGGCAGAGCGTTCGACCGACGACCGGTTCATGCACGGCCAGCGAGTTGACGATGCCGAGGGCTTGATCCTTCGGATGGGTGAATTCGACCCGCATGTCTGGGTGCATGTCGAACACGAATGGGAAGAGCGCGCCGGGCGCGACCGGTGGCGTCATGGCGATGCGAAAGATGACGCTCTCGAGACTCGATGCGCGAATCATGGCTTCGCACTCGGCTTTTTGACGGGAGTAGTTGTCGCTCGGTGAAATCTCTTCGTCAGCGCGACGCGGGCCCTCGACCTCGTCGTTGCGTCCCCAAATCGCCGCGGTGGAGGTGAAGGTCAGTCGGGGAGGCACCGCTTGCGCCTCGCAGGCCGCGATCAAGGAACGCGTCGCGACGACGTTGACCGCGTAGCCGGCGGCCTGGTCGACGTCGGTTCCCGGTGGGACCATTGCCGCCAAGTGGATGACGTGGTCCATGCCGAGGACCAGCTCGCGCAGCAGCTCTGCATTGCAGATCGTCCCGAAACGCAGGTCGACGCGTTCGCCCCAGCGTGCAGCCGCCTTTCGGCCCACGGGTGTATCCAAGTCGACGGCGCGCACCGAATAGCCGCGCTCGACGAGCAAGTCGACGACGTTAGCGCCGATGTTTCCGCAAGCGCCGGTCACCAGGACGCGCTTCATCGGACCTCCTTGGCGAGCTGCTCAAGCGCGACGTGAAACGCCGTGACGGTACGCTCGATGTCCTCGTCGCTATGTGCCGCCGAGATGAAGAACTTCTCTGCAGCCTTCAGGACGCCTTCCTGAAGCAGAAGGTCGGAGAAGCGGATGTTCTTGTAGAAGTCGGAAGCTTTCGAGGACCGATGGTCGTAGGGCTCGTCGCGGGTGAACCAGATCTCGAAGACGCTCGGCACTCCGGTGACGCAGGCTTCGATGCCGGTGTCCTCGATCGCGTCGCGCAGACCCGCCCGCACCCGTGTTCCGACCTCGTTCAAGCGAGCGTAGACGCCGGGCTTCTCGAGCTCCTCGATCAGCGCCAAGGCGACGCTTGCGCAGACGGGGTTCGAGGAGAAGGTGCCGGTCTGCATGGAGTAGGGCAGCATTTGAAGCCTTCGCTTCGGGTTCGCGATCTCCATGATGTCTCTTCGCCCGCAGAGGACGCCGAGCGGAAGGCCTCCGCTGATCGCCTTTCCGAGTGCGCAGAGGTCTGGCGTGACTCCGTAGAGGGCTTGGGCTCCACCGAGGCCCAGCCGAAAGCCGGTGACGACTTCATCGAAGATCAATGGAATGCCGAAATTGGCGGTGACCTCGCGAACGCCTTCCAAGAAACCAGGCTTCGGCTCGAAGGTGCGCTGGACGGGCTCGATGATGACGCCCGCGAGCTCGTCGTGGTGCTTCGAGATGATGGCGGCGGCCGCCTCCAAGTCGTTGAAGGGCGCGATCAGAACCTGGTCGTTCAGCGCTCGAGGGATGCCGTGGCTGTTCGGAACGGCCTTTGGATACGCCGGCGAACCCATGGTCCATTGATTGCTCATCAGCGCGTAGTCGTTCATGCCGTGGTAGGCGCCTTCGAATTTCAAGATCTTGTCGCGCTTACGGTAGACACGCGCGAGCCGCATCGCGAAGAAGGTCGCTTCGCTTCCGCTGCTGTGAAGGCTGAGCATCTCGGCGCAGGGCACGTGCTCGACGATCTTCTGGCCGAGCTTGATAGCGTGCTCGTTGATGATCAGGTGCGAGGTGCCGCCCTCGGGTACGGTGCGGAGCGCTTCGAGCACTGCTGGATGCGCGTGACCCAGGATGTGCGGCCCGGAGCCGAGCAGGTAGTCGATGTACTCGTTGCCGCTCACGTCCCAGATGTGGCTGCCCTGAGCCTTGCCGATACAGAAGTTGAGCTCAGGGTCGAAGGTCAGGCAGCGCGTCGACGTCGGAAACAGTCGCTCGGCTTCCGCGATCAGCGCGCGCTCCTCGTCGCTTCGTCGAATCATGCGGCGCTCCGGCTTCGCTTCTCGAGCACGCGCGGGAACTGCTCGAGATATTCCGCGTAGCGCTCGTGAATTTGTGCGCGGGACTGGCCGAAATCGTCGCGGGTGTAGTTGTGCGTGCCGAACGCCCCTGGCTTGTGCGCCTCGCGCCAGCCGGCGAGCGCTTTCTTCGCGCGCTCTGAAAAAGGCTGGTCGAAATGCGCGTACGTCTTGGCGACTTCGCCGAGCGGATCGGACATGAAGTCGTTGAAATAGATGTCGTGGAACTGATGCTCGCGGCCTTTGCGCAGCCGCATCCCGTTCTCGACGGCACGCGCCCAGGCTTCTTTCTGCTCGAGCGCGATCCGGGGGCGGTCGACGTCCTTCTCGAACAGGGAGCGGAAATGCGCGCAGAGGCTCACGTACGAAGACAGAACGTCGGCCGGGTCTCGGTGCGTCCAGATGATGCAAGCGTCCGGGTAGGCTTCGAGGAGCGCATCGAGATTGCGCATGTGCACCGGATACTTGAGGAGCCAGCGCTTCTCGGGTTCGTAAGAGCCGATGAGCTGCATGATCCGCTTATGCCGCTGATAGGTTTCGCGATGGACGGTGTTCATGTACCAGTCGGAATACGTGGGTACGGTCGACACGACCTCGAAACGATCGTCGCTGAAGTTTTGCCCGAGGATTCGTCCGGATTCATCGGGGCCGTCGGGCATCATGAAGTGAATCGACTCGAGCATGCTCTTGCCCGCCTGGTACATCATGTCGAGCTCGATGCGCGCATGTTGAAAATCGGTTGCCGCCTCCCAGTAGGCGCGCGGAGGGCGCGGCTGCGGGTGTAGAGCGAGCCAATACTGCAGGCACTGCATGTCGGGATTGGCGCCCATCAAGTAGTGAAGCGCCGTGCTGCCGGTGCGGACCATGCCGGTGATGATGATCGGACGCTCGATGGCGATCTGCGAAGAGTCTGGTTTCATCTCGAACCAGCGTTCGGTATGTAGTCGGGCCGCCAGCAGCCCTACGGTCTGGTAGACCGCCGTCATCTTGCCCATCGTGTGGAGACGCGCCTCGTAGTC
>DASRZF010000239.1:0-3557 GCA_035686645.1 Polyangiales bacterium | reverse complement strand
TTTATAACTTCATTGGTTTTGGTTCTTGGATTTTCTGCCGGCGCATGCGGCGGAGACCCAACCGGTGAAAACCGGGGAGGCGGCGGGACCGCGGGAATGGGCGCAGGCGGCACTGGTGTCGTGGGGGGCAACGGCGGAGTGAGCGGCTCGACCGGGACCGGCGGCACGGCGGGGACCGGCGGCACGACGGGTACAGGCGGGACCGCGGGAACGAGCGGAGCCTGCTTCCCGGTTCTTTGTCCGGACGGCAACTCCTACGGCTGTGGTGACTGCTTCGACAACGACGGCGACGGCCTCGTCGACGACAAAGATCTCGAATGCCTTGGGCCTTGCGACAACACAGAAGGGCCCGTCCTTCTGACCGGCACCCCCGGCGAGACCGGCAATCAGTGCGGTGCAGACTGCTACTTCGACCGGGGCAATGGATCGGGATCCGGCGAGTGCAAATGGGATCGACGCTGCGATCCGTTCGGGCCCAAAGATGGCTGCGTTTACAACCCCGCTCTCATTGGTGCTCAGAATTACTGCCCCGACGTGCAGCCCGAGCTTTGCCAGCAAGACTGCGGGGCGCTCACGCCGAACGGCTGTGACTGCTTTGGATGCTGCACGTTCCCCGAACTGAATGGCGGGTACGTCTTCCTCGGCTCCTATGTCGGGAACGACGGCACCTGCACCTTAAACGATCTCGACGACCCGGCGCTCTGCCGACCTTGCACGCCGGCTGGCAACTGCTTGAACACCTGTGAGCGCTGCGAGATCTGTCTCGGCAAGCCAACCATCCCAGCAGACTGCTTCCCAGGTACAGGCGGAAGCGGCGGCATGGGTGGCGGCGGCGTGGGTGGGAACGGCGGCGGTCTACGTTGCCCGGTCGGAAAGCAGGCTTGCGGTCTACCGGGCGATCCGGCTTGCGCCGTGGGCGCCTTCTGCCTGACGGGCTGCTGCACCGAGATCGTCGTCCAGTAGCGCCCTTGTTCCGCGATCGAATCGCGATGCAAAGCCCCAATCCACGCAAGTCGCAAGCGCGTTCTGCGATCCGCCTCACATACTGTGATGTAGGTAATGTAGTCTGGTTGGAACGTGTATTCTTTCGTAGTTTGTGAGGCACATAGCTTGGCATCACGCATGAGCGGTGCGATGTAGTGAACTATGAAGACCCAATTTCTTTTCGCGCTCTCGGCCTGTATGGCCTTCGTGTTCCAACTCGGTTGCTCCAGTGACGCGACGGTCGACCCGTCGACCCAGAACCTCACTCCGGCGTGCATCGAAAACGCCGCGGACCTCGATGGCGAGGACTGGCTTTGCCCCAACGATTTGACGGTCGAGTGTGAGGACGGCGCCGCAGACCCGGCGCTCATCTATCTCGAGCCATCCGGCGATCTTCCCGAAAGCTGCGACGAGATCGAGCTCTCGATCAACGACGAAGGTCCCTTCGAGCTTGGCACGCACGATATCGTGGTCACCGCGGAGGCTTCGGGCAGCGATGCAGGAACCGTTGAAGTGAGCTGCGAAGCTACGCTGACCGTCGTCGACACAGTGCCTCCCGAGGCAAGCGACGAGGTGATCGAGCTCTGGCCTCCCAATCACAAGTTCCACGCCATCTCAGGAGAAGATTGCGTGAGGGACGCGTGCGATGGCGATCTCGCCGTTACCTTTCTCTCGGCATCGAGTGACGAGCCGGTCAACGACAAGGGCGATGGAAACACCGAGCCCGATATCATCCTCGACTGCGATCAAGTGCAACTACGCTCGGAGCGGCAGGGTGGCAGCAATGGTCGCGTGTACACGCTTGGCTGGGTAGCGGTGGATGACGCCGGAAACGAAACCGAGGGCGAGTGCATCGTTACCGTTCCGCATGATCAAAGCGGCAGAGCGGCGGTCGATGACGGCGCGGCCTACCAGATCACGCTCGACTCCGATGAATGCGACCATGGTGCCGGCGGTTCAGGCGGCCAAGGCGGCGAAGGCGGCATGGGTGGCTCAGCCGGTGAAGGCGGCGCCGGTGGCATGGGCGGCTCAGCCGGTGAAGGCGGCGCCGGTGGCGTCCTCGTCGAATAGCAGAACCCGAGGCAGGCTCGCCTAACGTCCTTTCCAAGGACTCGGCCGGCACCTTGACCTGAACCTCATCGGGTGCTCAATGCGCCCGATGGGATTCGAGGTTGCGCCTGACGGCTACGACGCGTTCATCGGACGGTACTCGCGTGAGCTCGCACCCCGTTTCGCAGACTTCGCGGAGGTGGTCGCAGGGCCGGCGCTCGACGTAGGCTGCGGGCCAGGCGCTCTCACGCTCGAGCTCGCGGCGCGTGTCGGTTCTGATGAGGTTGCCGGCGTCGATTTGTCGGAGCGGTTCGTGGAAGCTTGCCGCGCTAGGGTCCCTGGGGCCGACATCCGACTCGCCTCGGCCGAGAGTCTGCCCTTTGCTACGGGCAGCTTTGCCTCCGCGCTTTCACAGTTGGTCGTTTCCTTCGTCGGCAACCCATCGAAGATGGCATCGGAGATGGCTCGAGTCGTGCACGCCGGTGGCACCGTGGCTTTATGCATGTTCGAAGCAAACGGGATCGCAATGCTGGGTGCGTTCTGGGAAGCCGCACGTCGTTTCGATCCTCGTGCCCCCGACGATGCGCGCATGCCGTTCCGAACATCGGCAGAGCTCGTGCAGCTTTGTGAGCGAGCGCATCTGCGCGACTTGGTGACAACTGAGATCTCCATCGAAGCGTCGTACTCGAGCTTCGACGAGCTCTGGTCGCCGTTCTCGCATGGAATCGGCCCAGCAGCCGAGTACTTGCAGGCCCAAGACCCAGCGCGCCGCCTTGCGATTCGCGAGGCCTACTTCGATCTGCTCGGCAGACCCGCCGACGCCTTCGTGCTCCCTGCCAAGGTGATCGCGGTCCGTGGCCGGACGGCCGATTGATCGCTTCTAGAGGCCGAACGCCTCGCTTTCCCAACCCCACACAGGGTCAACGCTGAGGCCGAGGTGCTTCATCACCGTGGCTGGCACGGCGGTTTGTCCGGGTCCCGGGGAAATCACTTGCCCACTCGAAACCGACGGGCCGCTCGCGATGAGGAAGATCGTGCGCTCTTCCGCGCTTTGCCCGCCGTGCCCCCGGCCGAGACCGCCGTGGTCCGTCGTCACGATGACGAGCCAGTCTTCCATTGCGTAGGTGTCCCGCGCCCGGAGCGCGTCCAGCATCTCGCCGATCTGGGCATCGATCATCTCGATCGCATCGAGATACTCCGGAACCATCGCGGAGTAGCCTGCGACGTGGCCCTGATGGTCGACTTCATCCAGGTGAACGAACACCACGTCGGGCGTCTTTTCTGCGAAGTGGTCGACCACCGCTGCGGTCACGGCGAGATCGGCTTCGAGCGAGGTTGGCATCAGGGTTCTCCTCTCGGACGCGTGCAAAGAAATGCGGATACTCGTCGAATCGCGCACCATCGAAGCTGTTGTCGGTTACTCCATGCTTGTCGACCCAGACCCCAGTGAGGATGCTGCTCCAACCGGGGCCGCTGAACGTCGCTTGCTCGGTCGGGGTGCCCGGTTCGCCACCAGCGAAGGC
>DASRZF010000238.1:0-4052 GCA_035686645.1 Polyangiales bacterium | reverse complement strand
TTCGTCCATGTGGTGGAACGAGGTCGCGATGACGATCTGGCGGCTACTGGACTCGCCCTTCACAACCACCGACCCGGCATCGAACCCGCTGCCGCTCGGCAAGAGCTTGTCGAGCTGTTCAAGCCTCGACTCCCAGCGATCGAGCCATTCGGCGTTGCCAGCCTTCTTGCAGTTCTCGCGCGCGGTCAGGGCCCCGGCGAGGTATTGGTAAAATGGTCTGTTCATGATGGTCTCTCCGTGACCCAAAGGCCCAGTCCGGCATACCCGCCGTCATGGCGGTAGCCCTCGAATCCCGCCTCGTAGCGAGGCACCACGATGTAGTCCGGCTTGTGCGCGAACCCTCGATTGCGAACGATGTGTTCGCGAGCAGTGTGCTTGGTCAGCCTGTCGGCCTCGGCAAACGCTGTTCTCAAATCGTCCATGAGTTATCCTTCATGCACAGTGGTAGCAACGGTAGTCGCCGTGATTCAGCAGCTCGATCTTGCTGTGCCCTGCCGCGTCGAACTCACCGGCCACCGCTCGCTTGATGTAGCCGAGCGACTCCTCGACGTTGCACCAGCCGAACGTGATGCTCTCGACTTGGAGAGCGTCGGACTCGCGCACGACCGCGAACTCGGCTGCGCCGTCCTCGCTGAACGAGTCGTTGAGAAACAGATAGCCGCCGTGGCTGAAGCCAGAGCAAAGCGTCCACGTATGCTCGGAGAGCTTCTTGGCCAGCGCGGCCGCAGACCTGACAGTCACAATGTTGAACGCTCGCTTGTCGTGAATCATGAGATGTCGCCTTTCGCTACCAATCTGATTATCGACCATGCGTTTGTCAAGTGGTCACTGCCTCGTCTCGACCAGTAGACGTATCGGCGCTCCCCGAACTGACACGCAGCCTCGAAAGCTCTACGGCGTTCGACTTGGCCCACTCGAACATGGCCGGGCCCTCGGAGCCCGCGCTGTTGTGTCCGCCGCCCTTCCAGCACGCCTCGGTCAGCTCGGCCGGTACGGGATGCAGCTGATCCCAGAGACCTGGGTAGTCGTCGGCGCTGATCGGCAAGCCGTCGCAGCCGTAGGTTCCGGACAGGCCGATCTCGAACCGGCCGTCGAACACTCGACGTCGCCAGTAGTTCGACTTGTACGCGGGCTCAGACTCGGCCGCCTCGCGCGCGCCCGCGGACTTGACCGTGACGTTGGCCATCATCCAGTGGCCGCATTGGCGCATCCGGACGTGCCGCACGAGCACGCGCAGTTCGCCGCCCGGCTTGACGCAGAACAGCATCAGGAAGCGCCCGCTTGCGCGCTGCTCACCAGACCTGGTGTACCCACCACGACCAGAGGAAATGAACATCAGCCAACCTCACTTTCGCATCCGTACCATTCCAACATCGAGACGAAGCGCTCGACGATTTCGACCCGAAACACATGGCCGGTCTCAGCCAGCTCTGTGGCCAGGCTCGGCAGGTCGGTGCCCTCGAAGCCCGCGAGCACGTAAGGCTCGCCACTTGTGATGCGAGCCGCTCCGAGCCTGGAGTTGTGCATCCCGCACCGCACGCGCTCGACCTCGACTACGATTTCTGCTTCTTCGCTCATGCGGCCTCCGCAATCGGCTCAGGCTTCACTCGGGTGACCAGGGTCCGGGCGACACCCTTGTAGTCGCCGTGTTCCTTGACGCTGGCCTTGAAAGTCGCCGTCTCGCCGACCTCCAGGCACGGGCTCCCGGTCTTCCAGACCAGGGAGTTTCCGGCCGCGTCCTCCATGATGACCATGTAGACCGTGCCGTAGGCGCTGTCCCAGCTCGGGATGGCCTTGACCGTGGCGGTGAAGACCGAGCGTTCGCCGACCACTCCGACGTGGACCTTCTTGGCGTCTCGGGCGGCCCACTCGGCAGCTCGCTTGGCGTCGCGCTCCGCGAAGGTCACACGACCGTGGCCGTTGGCCTCGCACCACTTTCGCTCCCCTTCGAGTCGCCGCTCCACGCGGGCGTTGTCCTTGGCCTCTCGCTTGGCCGCTGCGCTCTTGCGCCGCGCCACAGTCGCCTTGGCCTTGCGAGCGTATTCAATCAGCGGCGTGCGGCTGATGCCCGCGCGCTTCGGGCCGTTGAAGCACCGATAGCAGACGCCCCAGGGAACGTCGCAAGTGCCGCGGCCGAGGTGACCGTGGCCGCCGCAGCGTCCGCAGGAATACGACTCGACAACTATCGAGCTACCGTCGGCGGCGGTCTCCAACTTCAGCGCGCTCACCGCAACGCCGAGCGTCGCCAGGCAGGCAACCGCGTCAGACTCTGTGCGAACCGAGGTCATTTTTCTTTCCTTCCGAGAATCAAGATAGTGCCAACAGATGCGTCTGTCAAGAAGCCTTCGTTGGCTCCGGCAGACGGGATGCCGGTACCGCCCGCCAGCCGACCTTGCAGCACAGCATCGCGATTGCCCGACCGTCGAAGGCGACGACGTCTCCGACCGACATCGACCTCACGGACAGACCGGCGCGGTCACCGATGTTGAACCGCTCGAACAGTGCATCGGCAGCCGAAATGCAGTCAGCCGGGCTCGTTCCGATGTCCCCAACGTCGATGCGCGCGGTGACGTCGTATTTGCCCTTCGGCAGGAGCGCGGCGTCATCTCGGGCCGCCACGCGCTCATCTCGGGTCGCGTGACTGGAGACGTAGTAAAGGGTTGCCATTGTCATCGTTCACTCCTTGGTGTGAGAGAAGTTCATGCCGCAGGCGCGGCAGCGGTAGTGCATGAGGTTGCCGAGTCCGCCGAGCGGGATGCCGTCGCCCCCGTCGAGCGGGCAGACGGGCGGCTCCTCCTCGGGCCCGTCCTCGGCCTCGTCCTCGCCCATGTCACGCTCGTCGTCATGGTTGTCGAGCACGTTGTAGTTGCCCTCGGCCCCGCATTCGCTGCCAAGCTCGCAACCCGCGTCCTCGCAGGCGTGACACAGCGCCTTGCCAGATTCGCCGATGGCGATTTCCATGCAGTCCCTACACGCACAGTATGTGTACCCATTCATGGTCAACGTTCTCCTTCCACGATTCAATCTAATGGTATCTATCCGGTTTGTCAAGCCAGCGTGCTCAGCAGCTCGGCCTCAAGTGCTCGCAACCGGCGATTCAGGATTCGGCCAGCTGCCAGAGCCTCACCACGTGGGCGCTCGCCATCCCAGAACAGGTTCTCGGGCGAAAGTTGTGACTCCACGGAGTCGATGTCCGCCTCGATTGCTTCCTTGGACCGCTTCACCAAAGGAGGCACAAGACCTCGAAGCGGGTGCGAAGGGGGTTCTCCCATGGAATCTGACTCGATCAACACCCCGCCCACAACGTACTGACGCGGAACCGCATGACGAACCAGCGACGCCGCGACCCGCCACTTGGCCCCCGCCTCTCGGATCCGCTCCCGTCCTCGGGCCTCGGCTTGCTCGACAAGAATCGTCTTGCCGTTGACCTTGCGGACGATTCCGTGGGTTTGCTCGCCGTTGGGCCGACCGAACATTACCTTGTCCCCAATCTTGAAAGCGCTTTCCATGGTCAGTTGATCCTTGCGGGGCCCTTCGCGGGGCCGATGTCGGAGTCGATGTCCCAGAGCGCGGGCTCGTACTTGCGAGCCTTTTCATAGTCGGTCTCAATCGGCGCGGCAGGGACGATGATCAAGGCGCGGTTTCGACGCTCCCACTCGTAGTAGGAAGCAGGGTCGTTTCGCCAGTCGTAGCTCATTTGGGGTTCCTTTCACAGCCAATATGGGGGTACCAGGTCGGTTTGTCAAGTAGCCGTCCACGGCACCGTTCGCCGTTGACAAACGCTGTCAACCTCCACATATTTCGCGGCATGTCGAACAACGAACCGCCCGACGAGTGGCACGAAATCGTCTCTCTGATCGACGACGCCGGAGAAACGCTCCCAACGTCAGATCCGCACCCACAGGTCTGGGTCAGGGGTTCGATCGGAGAGATCACCATTGTCCAGGTCGAACATCCTGGCGACATCCAGGGCGTGTCTCGCTTGCTGAAAGATGCCGGAATCGAGAAAACGCTCATCGTGCCTCGCAGCGTCCGCTTCATGCGCCTGCGAC
>DASRZF010000237.1:0-14287 GCA_035686645.1 Polyangiales bacterium | reverse complement strand
CCAGTCGAACTCAGCAGGCATCTGGGCAGCTATTCATTCTTGTATATCTATATTCTATATTTGGCGTATTTACCATCATTTTTGCATGCGTATGATTCAAACCGAACGGCAGCGGACTGCGGCAAGGAGCAGGACAGCATGGAAAAAGAAGTACTGGTCGTGGGCGCCAATGGTCGCATCGGACGCTGGTCGGTGGAGGCGTTCTTGGACGCGGGATGGAAGGTGCGGGCCTTCGTGCGCACCGGTTCTTCCGCGCGCGTACGGGACGGAGTAACCGTATTCGAGGGGGATGCGTTCGACGCTGAAGCCGTTACGGCGGCGTCCGAGGGCGTCGCGGTCATCGTGAACGCGCTCAACCCTCCCTACGAACGCTGGGCGGACGAAGTTCCTAAGATCACGCGGAGCATCCTGAGCGCTGCCGAGGGCAGCGGCGCTACGGTGATGCTACCGGGCAACGTATACAACTACGGGGAAGGCATGCCTCCCGTTCTGCGCGAAGACACGCCGCACCTCCCGACGACCCGCAAAGGGCGACTACGCGAAGAGATCGAAGAGGCTTACCGGCAGGCGAGCGCGCGCGGCATACAGACGATCGTGCTTCGCGCCGGGGACTTCATCGAGCGCAAGGCGACGGGCAACTGGTTCGATACCTATGTCGCCAACAAGGTCGACAAAGGGATCGTGACGTATCCGGGGCCTCTCGATCGCGTCCACGCCTGGGCCTACTTGCCGGATCTCGCTCGGGCGATGGTTGGCCTGGCGGCGGTCCGCGAAAGCCTCGGCGCCTTCGAAACGATCGGCTTCGGTGGCTTTTCGCTTACCGGGGCCGAGCTCGTCGAAACCATGGAGCGCGCCCTCGAGCGCCCGTTGAAGGTCAAGCGCTTTCCCTGGGGACTGGTTCGACTGATGGGCGCTTTCAGCGCGCCCATGCGTGAAGTCGTCGAAATGCGACACTTATGGGAAGTCCCCCACGGGATCGATGGCAGCAAGCTCGCCCGCATTCTGCCGGACTTTCAGCCAACGGCTTGCGTGACCGCAATACATGAGGCGCTGGAACGCTGACAGGCCTTGCTTGCGCTCGACCGTCCCGAGGCGCTACACCAGCAGTCCATATGGCTCAAACCGCTCAACTCCGCCGCATCGAGATCGTCGAAAACGAAGCGCAACGCATCTTCAAGCTGCAGCGCGATGCATACCTCAGGGACCCCTACCCAAGCCGCGAGGTTCGCGCAGAACGACTGACCGCGCTCGAGCGGATTCTGCTCGACAACAGCGATGCGATCGTCGCAGCCATCCGGGAGGACTTCGGACATCGCTGCGCCGAGGAATCGAAGATCCTCGAGATCTTTCCCTGTGTCGATGGAATCCGGCATGCCCGGAAGAAGCTCCGGAAATGGATGCGTCCACAACGCCGCGAGGTTTCGCTGCTGTTCGCGACCGGCTCGAACCGGGTCATCCCGCAGCCCAAGGGCGTCGTAGGGATCGTCTCGCCGTGGAACTATCCGCTTTTTCTCACGGTGAGCCCGCTGATCAGCGTCTTGGCCGCAGGGAACCGCGCCATGATCAAGATGGCCAGCAACTCCCAAACCCTTTGCCGCCTGCTTCAGGAGAAGGCCAGCGAGGTTTTCCCCGAGGACACCCTCGCCTTTCTGCCGGGCGTACCTGGCCGCGACTTCTCTTCGCTGCCCTACGACCACATCATTTTCACCGGCTCCGCGGACGCCGGACGAACCGTCATGCGATCCGCGGCGGAAAGCCTCACGCCGGTGACGCTCGAGCTCGGTGGAAAATCACCCACGATCGTCTGTGATGATTTCGACATCGACGAAGCGGCCTCGCGAATCCTCTATGCCAAGTTCATCAACGCGGGCCAGACCTGCCTCGCACCAGACTATCTCTTCTTGCCCGAGGCGGGGCGGGACCGGTTCGTGGAGTCGGCCAAGCGTATCGTCGCGGAGCGCTACCCGGATACGAACGACGGCAGTTACACGTCGGTAATCGACGACAAGTCGTATCGCCGACTGCGCATGAACCTCGATGACGCAGAGGCCAAGGGCGCGAAGCTGGTACCCCTCGTGCCTGGAGCTTCTTTCAACGACGCGTTGCGCAAGATCCCGCCACATCTGGTGCTCGACGTCACCGATGACATGATGATCATGCAGGAGGAGATCTTCGGTCCGCTCTTCCCCGTGATGACGTATCGGGATCTCGACGAGTCGATCGACTACGTCACCAAGAGGGATCGGCCGCTCGGTTTCTACGTCTTCACCAACGACCGTTCGCGACAGGAAAAGCTTCTTTACAGCACGATCTCGGGTGGCGTGACGATCAACAATTGCATCATGCACATCGCCCAACACGACCTACCCTTCGGCGGTGTTGGAGCGAGCGGAATGGGGCAATACCACGGCCATGAGGGCTTCGTGGAGTTCAGCAAGATTCGACCGGTCTTCACCAACCCGCGGCTCTCGCTCCTGCACCTGTTCTACCCGCCCTACACGGGGAAGCAGAATCGCCTGATCGATTTCCTGCTCAAGTGGGCGCGCTAAGGGCTCCGATCGCGGGCGCTCGGAGCCCTCAGAGCGCGTCGATGATCGCGTTCAATGTGGGGCTTGGGCGCATCGCTTGGGAAGCGAGAGCATCGTCCGGTAGGTAGTAGCCCCCGATGTCGACGGGCTTGCCTTGCACCGCGAGGAGCTCTTCGGAGATCTTGTTTTCGTTGTCTGCCAATGCCTTGGCGATGGGCTCGAAGTAGGCGCGCAGCTCCGGATCGTCGCATTTGGCAAGCGCCTGCGCCCAGTAGAGAGCGAGGTAGAAGTGGCTCCCCCGGTTGTCGATCTGGTTCACTTTGCGCGACGGTGACTTGTTCTCGAGCAGGTACTTGGTCGCTGCAGCGTCCAGCGTCGTTGCAAGGACCTTCACCTTGGGGTCGTCGTGTGTCTCAGACAAAAAGTCGAGTGACGCGGCTAGCGCGAGGAACTCGCCGAGCGAGTCCCAACGCAGATGGTTCTCTTTTTCGAACTGTTGAACGTGTTTGGGCGCCGAGCCGCCCGCTCCGGTCTCGAAGAGCCCGCCGCCGTTCATGAGAGGCACGATCGATAGCATTTTCGCGCTGGTGCCGACCTCGAGGATCGGAAAGAGGTCGGTAAGGTAGTCGCGCAAAACATTGCCCGTCACGGAGATCGCGTCCTTGCCCTCGCTGATGCGCTCGAGTGAGAAGCGTGTGGCGGCCGCAGGCTCCATGATCCGGATGTCCAAGCCCGCGGTGTCGTGCTCGGGGAGGTATGCCTTCACCTTCGCGATGAGCTGTGCGTCATGGGCGCGCTTCGCGTCCAGCCAGAAGACCGCGGGCGCCCCGGTTGCGCGCGCGCGGCGAACCGCGAGGCCGACCCAGTCCCGTACTGCCGCGTCTTTGGTCTGGCAGGCTCTCCAAATGTCACCCGCTTCAACCTCATGCTCCATGAGCACATTGCCCTTCGCGTCGACCACGCGCACACGGCCGGCACTTGGGATCTCGAAGGTCTTGTCGTGGGATCCGTATTCCTCGGCCTTCTGCGCCATGAGACCGACGTTGGGAACGCTGCCCATGGTCGTCGGATCGAAGGCCCCGTGCTCCTTGCAGAAGTCGATCACCTCCCGGTAGACGCCAGCGTAGCTGCTGTCGGGGATCACGGCCTTGGTGTCCTGGGTGTCGCCCGCAGCGTTCCACATCTGGCCAGAAGTGCGGATCATGGCCGGCATCGATGCGTCGACGATGACGTCGCTCGGCACATGAAGGTTGGTGATGCCCTTGTCGGAGTTGACCATCGCTAGCGCCGGGCCCTTCTCGTAGGCGGCCGCGATATCGGCTTCGATCTCGGCACGTTGATCGGCCGGCAAGCTTTCGATACGCGCCAGCACCTCTCCGAATCCGTCGTTGGGATTGGCTCCGAGAGCCGCCAGCGTTTCCCCGTGTTTCTCGAATACTTTGGCAAAATACACGCGAACCGCGTGCCCGAAGATGATCGGATCGCTGACCTTCATCATCGTCGCCTTCATGTGGAGCGAAAAGAGGACGCCGAGACCGACCGCATCACAAACCTGCTCGCGGAGGAAGGTGAGGAGCGCAGCCTTGCTCATGAAGGTACCGTCCAAGATCTCGCCTTGAAGCAGCGCGAGGCCGTCCTTGAGAACCGTCGTCGACCCATCCTTCGCGACGTGCTCGATGCGCACGGTGGTAGCAGCCGGTAGCGTGATCGACTTCTCGTTGTGGAAAAAATCTCCAGTGCTCATCGTCGAAACATGTGTTTTGGAATCGCGCGCCCAGGCTCCCATCGAGTGCGGATTGGCGCGCGCGTATTCCTTTACGGCTTTGGGCGCGCGGCGGTCCGAGTTGCCCTCGCGCAGAACCGGGTTCACGGCGCTCCCCTTGACCTTGCCGTAACGTTCGGCGATCGCCCGCTCTTCTTCGGTCTTGGGCTCTTCGGGGTAGTCCGGAACCGCGTAGCCCTTGGCCTGCAGCTCGGCTACGGCGGCCTTCATCTGGGGTACCGAAGCGCTGATGTTCGGCAGCTTGATGATGTTGGCTTCCGGCGTCTTGGCAAGATCTCCGAGCTCCGCCAGAGCGTCGGGGATCCGCTGTTCCTTTTTGAGCGCCTCCGGAAAGCTCGCCAGTATTCGTCCAGCAAGCGAGATGTCGGGAAGCTCGACCGTGATGCCAGCGGGCGCGGTGAACGCCCTCAGGATCGGCAACAGTGAATAGGTCGCCAGGAGGGGTGCTTCGTCGGTCTTCGTATACTGAATGGTCGGCTTCTGGGTCATCGTGATGCTTCTCTCAGGAAAGTAGAAGGGAGCGACCGCGGGTTTCCCGCAAACTGGCCTCCGCCGCAAGCCAGCCGCTCCCCGTGCGATCTCCGGTCTCGCAGAGCGTTGAGGTTCCGCCCCCGATTTTGGGGCCGGATTCGACCCTAGTCCGGGAACCCGCGCATCGCATTCTCTCGACGATTCTATGGACGGAGCACCGCGCGCAGGCTGTCGGAGATCACCCTTGCGAGGAAGCGCTGGTTCTCGTCTGTGCGAAGGGCCCGCTGATTGACCTCGAGCTCGATGCCCAGGTACTGCGGTGAGCCGAGCGCTCGACGAAGATGCGTCGTGAATCCGTCGGATTTGCCTAGGTACGGGTAGTTCCGGCGGACGCGGAGCTCAGGGGCGATCTCGTGCAACGAGCTCTTCCACCGATCACAAAATCTTCGCTCGGGAGATCGCGATGGATCGTAGAGGAGCCCGATGTCCGCCGTTCGGGCCCGACCGTCGATCTGCGGCACGAAGCTGTGCACGCCGAGGTGCAAGACCTGATCACCACCGCGGACTCGAGCATCGATCCAAGATTCAACCGCCGTTCGATGCGGGAAGTAGTGCCGATCGAGCAAGCTCTCACGCTCCGCGGGATCGAGGTCTCGCGTAAACTCGGAGAAGAGTTGGGGATGTCCGAGCGAGCGGTTCAAGTCGACGAGGAGGCGGGTGACCGTGCTGGCATAGAGCGGGACTCGATGGCGGCGCTCGAGCGAGCGAGCCAGACGAAGTGCGCCGAGATCGCTTCCTCGATGACCCCTCAGCGCATCACGAGCGGGCTTGCTGTCGAACAAGTGCCGATACCTTTGGGGGACACTCGCGCCACCATGCTCGCAGCTCAGCACGAGCGCGTACCCCTTCATGGAGCGCTCGAAAACGCCTGACCACGAGCCAAGCAGTCGGCCAGCTGGAGATAGACCTCACGAAGCGACTCCGGACTCGGATTCGGACCCGACGCACGCATGATCCGGCGCGCCAAGCAGCCTTCGCGCGAAATGATGCGCAAGGCGTCCCCGGCGGCTGCGTACTCCGGCCGCGTTTCTACCTGGGTCTCGATCAAGTGCTGCCAGAGCTCACCTGCCCGGATCGACCGTGTCCCGGTGAGACCGAATGCCTCGAGGAATCGCGGAGCGTCGAGCGTCGCATGGTCTGCATCTGCGATCGTCGAAAGCAGGATCTTCTCGAGCTCCGTCTCATGCCAGGCGCGCTGGTCGGCAAGTGGTGCCCAGGTCTCCTCGACGAGCGCCTGCGTGACCGCGAGAGCCGCCCCTGCGATCGCCAGATCCATGCGTGGGCACTCCTGCACGTCGATGAGACGAATCTCGAGGGCCATCCGATCGAAGCGGGCGATGCAACCGCGCGCGTTGATCCATTCGTGCTGCAGCGTGCCGTCCGGATCGAGAGGGGCCAGATCACGGTAGATCGACTCCAAAAGCGCCTCGTAGTCGCTTTTGCTGAAGACGGCCTCGGGACTCACTCGACCGCTCACGGACGGGATACGTTTCGCGTTGTGTCGATAGACCTCGAGCCGCGTGTCGAGATAACCGCTCGCTGCCCCATCGACGAAGGGGGAGCTGGCTGCCAAGGACGGGAGAATCGGAAGCATCAAGCGGATCGCCGCGTGCAGGCGCTCGAGCTCCGTATCATCCGCGAATGGAAGGTTGATGTGCATGCTCTGCAGGTTTGACCAGCCGTGCCCGCGGCAGTCGAAAACGCGGTCGAGCGCTGCGTAGATGGCGTCATCCTCGTGGGGCCAGAGCCGAAGCTCGTCGGTGCCCATCCAGGGATGCATGGCACTTGGCAGCAGTCGTGCGCCCATGGGACGGAGCAAGTCATCGATGGCCCCGATGTCTCGCTGGAAGCTCTCGTGCACATTCGCGAGGCTCGCGACCGGGCCGTTCGTTTTTAGCTCGATGAGATGCAGCGCGAGCTCGTTGGACCATCGCAGGGCACCGCGATCGACCTCCATCTCGTAGTCGCCGGCTACTGTTTTCAAGAGCTCGTCCGCGATCGGGCGCACCGAAAGCGTCTTGGCATCGACGATCATGTATTCGATCTCGATCCCGAAAGCATCGAACAGGTGCAATGTCGTCGAAGCCGTCATTGGCGCCCTCGCCGTTCGAGGCGGTCGTACATGCTTTGCATGATCGTAAGGTACAGATCGTCCTTGAGAATCTCGTCCTCGGTACCCGAATCGATGCTCGGATTGTCGTTGACTTCCATGACGAGGAGCCGTCCGTCGACTTCCTTGATGTCGACCCCATAGAGTCCATCCCCGATGAGCCCGGACGCACGGACGGCCAAATCGACGATCGCCTTCGGCGCATCCTCGATCGCGATCGTATCCGTCTTGCCGTAGAGGCGCTCGCTCTCGCCCGTGGCCTTCTGAATCTGCCAGTGCCCGCGAGCCATGTGGTATCGGCAGGCATAGAGGGGCTTTCGATCGATGACGCCAATTCGCCAGTCGAACTCGGAGGCGACGAACTCCTGCGCGATGACCAACTCGGACTCCTGGAGGAATTGCTTCAGGTGGGCGGCCAGCTCGCTGGCGTTGTTGGCCTTCACCACCCCGGCCGAAAACGAGCTGTCGGGCTTCTTGAGAACGCAGGGGAGGCCGAGTCTTTCGGCCACCAGGTGGGCGCTGTCGCGATCGACCACGACCGTCTTTGGACAGTCGACGCCGTTCTGCTCGAAGAGCTCAGCTTGGTACACCTTGTTGGTGCATCGGAGAATCGACTCCGGATCGTCGATCACCACGAGTCCCTCTGCTTCGGCTCTGCGCGCGAATCGATACGTGTAATGGTCGACCGCGGTCGTTTCGCGGAGGAACAGAGCGTCGAACTCCGCGATTCGTCCGAAGTCCTCTTTGCCCACGACCCAGGCATCGAGCCCAACTTTCTTGGCAGCGCGGATGAAGCGCCGAATCGCCTTCGGGTCGGATGGGGCGTCCACCTCGTCCGGGTTGACGAGGATCGCGAGATCGTAGCGCGCTCGCTTCACTCCGGAAGGGCGAGGTCGATCGAAGAAGCGTTTCGCTTGTTCGACGACGAAATCGTGGTGGGATTCGGGGATCTCATGCGACGCGATGACGCGGAGCTTCTCGAGCCTCCACTGGTCGCCCCGAACGAACTCCGCGCGGAGCAATGGTGCGGGGAAATGATTGAAGAGCGCGCGACAGAGTCGATCGTACCGCTTGGCCATGTTCCGGCCGAAGTAGATGCTCAGCACGAAGCGATCGGCCTTGATCGGCGCGAGCGTCTGCTGAAGCAGAAGCTCGGTCGTCTCCGAGGCGATGCGAACCATCGACGACTGGCGCAGGTCCTGCATGGTCATCACGGAGGGCAATGGTTTGTGTCCGCGCGCTGCCGCCAAGAGAGAGACGTAGTAGCCGGCGCTCTGATAGCCATAGCTCCTGCAGATGTTGAAAACCTTGGCCCTCTTCATCTCGACGAATCTCGGATTGGTTAGATAGTCCGAGGCGGCGACGACTTCAGTGCCCGGGATTTCGAGCGGCCAATTTGCTGTCCGTTCGACGACGATGAGCGTGGTCATGCGGCGGTTTCTCCAACTGCTGGCTTGGGCGTGAGCACGAGAAGATTTGCATCGTAGGTCATCACGCCGAGTGCGATTGCGGTAATCAAGCGAGTCATCGGAACGCTGTATCGATGGCTTCGAAAGCGTGGATTGTCGTGCGAGGGGTCGGCGACGGTGACCTGGCGCTTCTTTCGATCGTAGCCACTCAAGACGACGAAGTGGCCCACCGGCTCTCCTCGCAGGTCGTCATACTCGTCCTCGTGTTCTCTTGCGCAGCCATAGAGATACGTCGCGCTGAGCCCGGTGAGAATGGGGACGCCTCGATTCAAGAAGCGTCTGATCAAGGCCGGACGAAGCTCTTCGAATCGGACGATGCCTCCGAGGCGGAGGTACTCGATGTAAGCGTCGGTGGAGATTCTGAGCTTCTGCGTGCGCTTGTGCTTTCGCTGGGCCTCGAGCCTTTCCGCGATGTCGACGCCACCTGCAAACCAACTCGGGTCGAACAACTGCAGGTTGTAGGTGTAGATCTCGGCGTCGTAACCGCGCTGAAGCGCATGGGTTGCGAGTGAGACGGCAAGGGTTCCGCCCTCGGGCAAAGGCTTGACCTCGGTCACCAGCGCATCGAGTGGAACCTCGTCACGCCAGTAGCGGTACACCGCATGAAGGCAGGTCGGCCCGCAGGTCGTGTCTCCGGGCTGCGGAAGTATGTCCAGCTGCAGCTGGGCGGTGTGTGGTTTTTTCATATCTGAACGCGAACGAGAGATGAACGCGGCAACTGGGCCCGACCTGGGTTCGTCGCTCACCGGGGGTTCACGCGGATCGAGCTCGGGACGTGCGTATTAGCACCTTGCCTGCTGCAATCACCTCGAATCGTTAAACCCGCCAACACCTAGCTCCAGCCTGATCCGCTGGTACTCAGGGCTCACTGCCCCGTCGGCATCCCGTACCGAACACCTGAACGAATGCGGAGAATCGACGGGTCGCTTGGAGAGCTCGAAGACGCTGAGGAATGGCTCGGATTTGTCTGCGCGCATGTGGAAATCCGCCCGGCCGCTGAGGTGCAGATCGTGGCGGGCAGCCGAGGAGCTGACCCGCTCGCTCCATAGAGTTTGAAAGACCAAGTAAAACCGTGCGTGCTCGCCCATGAGGCGGGCCGCCGTCTCCACATAGGCTTCGACTCCGCCGCGCTCCTCGAAACGACAGGCGCGTCTTTGCGGATCCTCGGGAAGCACACCGGTGTTCATGGGAAAATAGGGCGGGGACCCTGTGATGAGGTCGAAGCGCTCACCCGCGAAGTCGAGGTCCCGGAAGTCGGCGTGCCGTAGCTCGATCCGAGTGCTGTGCGTTGGCAATTCCGCAATGGCTCGTGCCGCCATGACAACCGATTGATCCTGAGCCTCGACGCCGACGGCGATCTTGGGACGGAGCTTGTGGCTCACCATCAGGAGCACGGAGCCGACGCCACATCCAAGGTCGAGATAGAGCCTGGGTGACCCAGCGTTGCGATGGACGGCATACCAAGCGGTGATCAGGTCGTCGGTGCTGGTCCGGTGTCCCCCGGCTCGCTGGTAGATATGCCAATCGCCAATGAGACGGTCGCGCCCCGCATCCGCGGGCCATTCCGCTTGTCCGGATGGCAGCCGTGGATCTCCGCTACTCGGTCTCTGCGCGTCTCGGTTCATTTGGAAGACCCAGGCCTAGACCTGCCCTCTTCCGCCTTCAAACACAATCGGATACCAGCTCGACCGCGCCGAGGTTCGACGGATCCTGGGCCATCTCGCCTCGCTTGGCGCCTCCGGCCTGTGTGCCGTAAATGAGGGCAACATGCGAAATCTCACTTATGCAATCTTCGCCGCTGGCCTCCTGGGAGCTTGCAACGACGGTGGGATGGGGACCCTAGCGCCAGCTGACACGACTGCCGAGCTCAGCATCGATGCTTCGCGCGTCGTGGCCACGGTGGACGAGCGGTATCTCTCGGTCGCGGTCGACACGGCCGGGGTCGTCGGGGGTCGTTTCTGGTCCGAGGACGGGAGCGTCGAGCTCGTCGGACAGGAACGCATCCCGGAATACGATTTCGCTCGGCCTCGGCTCCGCGCGCTCGCCGCCGGACTGGCTCCTGCGTTCCTGAGAATCGGTGGAACCGATGCCGATCGTGTCATCTACGACATGAGCGCAGACCCCATTTAGGAAGCGCCAGAGGGGTTCGAATTCGTGCTCACCGCAGCACAGGTCGATGGCATCTTCGAGTTTGCCGAGGCTCTCGACTACGACGTGATGTTCACGATCGGGGCGGGCAAAGGGGTGCGAGACGAGGACAAGGCCTGGACACCGGATATGGCGCGCGCGCTCCTCGGCGAGTTCTACCACGAGCTCTCGTTCGGCGGCGTTTCTAGCGCGTACTGGCCGAGCCTGGACGAGGTCACCAAGGTCTATCCCGACTTCCTCCAGATGGGCGGCGCCAACCTGATCGACGTGATCACCTGGCATTACTACCCGCAGCAATCGGAGCGCGGCGGTTCGGTGGTCTCCGACCCCTGGGAGCGTGGGCTGCTCCTCGATCCGGAACGCCTGGACATCGTGTTCGACTGGGCCGACGAGATCGTGGACTATCGGGACGCGGACGCCCCCGGTACTCCGATTTGGTTCGGGGAGACAGGGCACGCCCAGTATGGAGGACAACGGATCCGAGACCGGACTATTGGGCATCCGTCCTATGGCGTCGGTTGATGGGGCAACGCGTCCTCGATGTGGGGAGAACCGCAGTCGACGACTACGTACGAGTCTATGCGCATTGCTCCTACGAGCGCCCGGGCGCCGTGACCTTGCTCGCCATCAATCTCGACCCAGACCAGAGCGTTCGCCTCGAGGTCGAGGGGATTCCAAGCACGGGCAAGGAGCTCTACCTGCTGAGCGCGGACGCGCTCGATTCGTCCGACATCGCGTTGAACGGCGTCATCTTGCGCGATGCCGACGGCGCCCTTCCGGCTCTCGAACCCAGGCAAATCGGGCGGAACCCTGCGGACCTTCCCCCGCGCACGATGGCCTTCGTCGTCTTTCCAGACGCCGAAGCCGCCGCCTGCCAGTGAGCCGAGATCCGCGCCTGGTCGGAAGCCAATCCGTCCCAAGACGGCTATCATCCGAGCGGAGCCAATGAACACCAAGATCAAGACCAGCGAGAGCCTGCGCGGCGTTCGCTACGAAATACGTGGACAGCTCGCGCAGCGCGCGCATGAGATGGAGCGCCAGGGCTACGAGATCATCTCGATGAACATCGGCAACCCTGGCCTCTTTGGTTTTCGCACGCCGGAAACGATGCGCATGGCGATGATCGAGAACCTGCCCAGCAGCGAGGCGTACTGTCATCAGAAAGGCATCTTCCCTGCGCGGGAAGCCGTCGTGATGCAGCAACAAGAACGCGGCGTCCTGAACGTGACGGCGGAGCACGTGTTCATGGGCAACGGTGTCAGCGAGCTGATCGATCTGACCTTGCGCGCGCTGCTCGATGACGGCGACGAGGTGCTGATCCCGAGCCCCGACTATCCGCTCTGGACGGCGGCGGTCCGGCTCAATCGCGGCCGGCCTGTGCACTACCCCTGTCCCCCGGAGAAGGGGTTTCAGCCGGACCTCGACGCGCTGAAGGGTCTGATCAGCAAGCGCACCCGGGCGATCGTCATCATCAATCCGAACAATCCCACCGGCGCCGTGTACAGCCGCGAGGTGCTGGAGGCGATGGTCGCGCTCGCCGAAGAGCACAAGCTGGTGATCTTCAGCGACGAGATCTACGACGGAATGGTCTATGACGGCGCCGAGTTCATCCCGGTCGCGCCGCTCGTGAAGAACACCCTCTGCGGAACGTTCAGCGGCCTGTCCAAGGTCTACCGCGCCTGCGGTTTTCGAGTGGGCTGGGTGGTGTTCAACGGCAGCAACGAGCTCGCGAAGGACTACCTCCAGGGCCTCGACTTGCTGGCGTCTCTGCGCCTTTGCAGCAATGTACCCGGGCAGTGGGGCGTGCAGACGGCGCTCGGAGGCTACCAGAGCCTGAAGGATCTGATTCGTCCGAGCGGACGCCTGTACGAGTCTCGCCAGGCCGTGATCCGCGGGGTCGAAGCCAGCGAGTATCTGACGCTCGTCACGCCCCGTGGCTCCATGTACGCCTTCATCGGCGCCGACACGAACAAGCTGCCCAATTTCGATGATCAAGAATTCGCGATGGAGTTGCTGGAGACAGAGCACGTTCTCGTGGCGCCAGGCTCGAGCTTCAACGTCGACTACCGCAACTACTTCCGAGTCACCATCTTGCCGCAAGCGAAGGTCATCGACGACGTGTTCCGAAGGATCGAAAAGGTACTACGGGACAAGTAATGACGTCATCGCGGCTCGGATCGGGTGAAGGTATCGACGAACCGGTCGTGTTGTTCAATCGTGGAGTGCGCGCCCATGCGGTATACTTCTGGTGAGAGGACCGTGCTCATGAACCCGACCATCCATGGTGGACTTGGCCTCTTGCTACTCGCCTCGTTCGCCCTCGCCCCGACCGCCAGAGCCCAAAGCGCCAAGGGTCTCCTCGACAAGATGTTGGAGGAGGAGAGCAAGCGCGCGAAAGGTGTCGACGACTATGCGATGGACATCAGCATGATGGGGCACGACACGACCCTCTTCTACGAGCGCGTGTCCGCCAAAGCCCCGAACGGGAAGCCCATCGACACGTTCCGCCTGGTGCCGTTCGAGGAAATGAAGAGCCGCCAAGAGTCGGGGCAAGGCATGCCGCCAGAAGCCTGGCAAGCCTATTCCGACGCACTCAGACAAACCGGCTCGGCACTGAGCAGCGAAACCGAGAAGGGCATGAACGAAGCCGGCCTCCCAGCCGGAATGCTCGGCGCCATGGATAGTGGCGCGAGCGCAGAGCCCTGGGCGTCGCCCAATCCGAGCACGATGATGAACAGCATGGCCGACTTCGCCGAGGCAGCCGGCAGTGCACCCACGGCCGACGACGCCGTCGCGGACGAGGCGGCAACGGCCAAGAGCATGGCCCTCTTCAGGAAGCGCGCGAAGATCGTCGGCAAGGAGTCGATCGGGAAAAGGCGCGCCATCCAGGCCCGTGCAGATGACCTGAATCTAGTCGAGGAGGCGAACGGTGAGGAGCTCACGATCCAGACCGTCAGCCTTTGGGTCGACGCGGAGAAGCACGTCCCGTTGAAGATGCGCATGGAGGGCGTGGCGAAGCGGGATGGGAAGTCACGCGAGATCTTCATCGAGCGGCTCGACCAGGACTACCGCACGGTGCCGGGCAGCAAGCTCTACATGCCCTACATGAGCCTGGTGCGCATGCACGGAATCCTCGGCGACGACCAACAGAGACAGATGGAGGACGCACGCAGGCAGCTTGCCGAATTCGACCAGCAACTCGCCGAGATGCCGCCCGAGCAGCGCGCCCAGGTAGAGCGGATGGCGGGCTCGCAGATCGCGATGTTACGCAAGATGGTCGACAGCGGCGAGATGGACATGGTGACGAAGGTTCGGGCGATTCGAGTCAACACGGGGCTTGGCAAGGCGGTCCCGGCTGCCGCGCAATCCCGGCCGACCCCATCCACTATGCCGTCTTCAACCGGTGATCCGCTGGTGCAGTCGATCCAGCGCGATCTCGTGGCCCTCGGCTATGACCCTGGCAATACGCGTGGCGAGCTGAGCACGCCGACCGTCGTTGCCATCTCGAAGTTCCAGGCGCAGAACAACCTCGAGGTCACGGGCGAGGCGACCCCGCAGCTCGCCGGCATTCTCGCGGCGAAGCGCGATGCTGCTGCGTCCTCTGCGGCGACCGCGAGCTCCGGCACGGAATAATTGGAGGAAGCCCAGGCGGCGTGCCTCCAGCAGAAGATCGATGCGGTCAAAAAGAAGAAGCAGGGGTTTGGCAGATTCATGAAAG
>DASRZF010000236.1:0-3924 GCA_035686645.1 Polyangiales bacterium | reverse complement strand
AACGTTACGCGAAGATCCTCGACGACGTCCCCCCAGAGCGTGTGATCTGTTATTGCGGGTCCGGGGTGACGGCCTGCCATCTTCTCCTTGCAATGGAAGCCTGTGGCCTAATCGGCGCGCAGCTGTACGTTGGCTCCTGGAGCGAATGGTGCCGCCAAGCGCGTCCTGGCGCAGTCGGCTGATCCGGCCGGTCGCACCCAGCGCTCGAGATGCTATCTCATGCGGGTGATCAACACGGTTTGGGAGTTCCCGCTCACCTTGCCTCGAAACGCGTTCACAGCGCGCGAGGCTCCAAGAGCAGGAGACCTCTGGCGTCTCTGCCAAGATGTCGCAACGCTCGCCTCGATTCGCTCGGGATGGCCCCCGTCCAGGTTCCGCGCGGAAAAGGTTGCGTTCATCGTGTACAAGATGACGATGCGCCATCAGGCTGAAACACCCTACGGCGCCGTGCTCGACACCAAGACCTGGGTATCGCGCCTTCGCCGCCGAACGCTCAGTACTCGTGAGGTGCGGGTGCGAATCGCGGACCAGCCGGTCGCGTCCGCCACCCAGGAATGGGTTCATGTCGATTTCGAGACACAGAAGCCAAAGCAGGGCTCGGAGGAGACCGCCGCTGCTTTTCCGGAGGTCGACATCGAGCCCTCGGTCACGATGCCTGGGTACGACCCACTGCCCGGAGCGGAGCAAGAGCTCGTGTTCGACATGTGGCAGACCTGGTCCGATCCGCTCGCGCACGCCAATCACCCCCAGTACATCGACTGGTGTGACGAGTCGACGAGCCGCCGCATGCTCGCGTCCGGCCTGGACCCCGTCCTGCTTCAGCCGCTCGCCGAGCAAGTAACCTTTCGAAGCTCCGTCCTTCCTGGCGAACGAGTAAGCGTGCGAACGGAGCGGGTTGGCGTGATCGGCGGCAATGCGGTTGTCTTGAAACACCATTTGGCGACCGAACGCGGGCCCGCCGCGGACGCCGTGAGCGTGCGTTCTCTTGCCGAGGGAAGCGCCGAAGCCCTCATCTCGGCCTGGGATTGACCGGTGCGCGCGGACTCTCCAAGCGGCACGTCTCTTCTTGTTTCCTTCGCGCGGGGCCTCGGAGTCGAAGATCGGCCGCTCGACTCGTTGGCGGCGGAGCTCTTGCCACCTTGGCTCGGGCGCATCGCGAGCGCGCCTCGGTACCTCGGCGTGGCCGGTTCATTCTACCGAAACGCGCTACGAGCCTCGAGCTTCGGATTGGTCGACCACGCAGTGCTGCGTACCCAAGCGATCGACACGCACCTCGTTTCGGCTTTGCGTTCTGGCATCGAGCAGCTCGTGATCCTGGGTGCGGGGCTCGACGCACGCGCCTGGAGATTGCCTGCCCTCCAAGCTGCGACCGTGTTTGAAGTCGATCATCCCGCCACGCAGCGCTACAAGCGCAAACGCATTGGCAGCAGGGTCGCTCCCACCGACGTGCGCTACGTTCCGGTCGATTTCGAAAAGGAGCAATTCTCGCCAAGCCTCGTACGCGCCGGGTTTCGGATGGAAGACCCGAGCGTTTGGATCTGGGAAGGCGTTACGATGTATCTGCACCGGCAGGCGATCGGGCAGACCCTCGAGCAGCTAACCAAGCTATCCGCTTCAGGCAGCGAGCTTGCGGTCACCTATCTCGTTCCGAATTCGCTCCCGTTCGGGGCCCTCGGCCGTTTTGCGATTCCCGCGATGTTCAAGGCCGCGGGCGAACCCCTCAAAGGTGCGCTGGACTCGCGAGAGCTCGCCACCGCGATCGCGCCGAGCTGGGAAGTCGTGTATGACCAGGACTCACGCGGCTGGCAGGAGCTCACCCGCTCGCGCGCCCGTTCGCCGCAGACCTTCCGCTCCGAGCGCTTGGCGGTCGCGAAACGGAGGGCCTGAGCGATGTGCACCATCATCGTTCGGCACGGAATGGACGACTGGTGTACGACGATCATCGCGTCGAATCGGGACGAATTCTATGATCGGCCGTCATCGGGGCCGCTCGTTCTGCGTGCGGACCCGCTCGTGATCGGTGGGCGCGACGAGCGCGAAGGGGGAACCTGGTTCGGTCTGACTCCTGCCGGTTTCTTCGCTGGGCTGACCAACCAGAGGAGCTTCGGAGTGCGGCACGACACCTTGCGCTCTCGCGGCGGGCTCGTGGTGGATGTGCTCGCGAAGCGTTCTCTCGAAGAGGCGAAGCGCTTTCTCGCTGGGGTCGATCCTCGGAGCTACAACGAGTTCAATCTGATCTTCGGCGACGGAGTCGAGCTTTGCGTGGCCTACGGAAGGGGGGAGGAGGCCGAGATCGAGATCGAGCCAATTTCGAGCGGCGTCCATGTGCTCTGCAACGATAGGCTCGGCTCTCCTGAGTTCCCCAAGGCGGACAAAGCGCGGGAGCGAGTCGCCTCGATTCCACCCGCACCCTGGCACGGGCTCCGGGGGGGCCTGGCGGAAGTGCTCGCGGATCGCTCGCTTCCCGATCCTGCCGAGGTGCCGTCTCTCCCTCCCGATGCACCCTTCGATCGCGAGGTCGCGCGGCGCCTCCAAGCGATCTACGTCGAGACGCCGGTGTATGGCACCGTCTCGTCGACCATCGCAGCGGTCAGCCCTGGACGCGTCCACGAGTACCAGTTCACCGAGGGGCTCCCGACGGAGGTTGGCTTCAAAGACATGCTCAACCTCACCCGTTAATCCGCAGGCGGGCCTCAGTGTGAGCGCCGGCTACACTCTGCTCGTTACCGCCGAGCCCCCTCGAACGTATCGCAGTCGCCGACATCTCCAGTTGCGTACCCGCGTTTGAACCAGTGCACGCGCTCGGCCGAGCTCCCGTGGGTGAACGATTCCGGCGTGATGTAGCCCTGCGACTGCTTCTGCAGGCGGTCGTCGCCAATGGCGCTCGCCGCATTGAGGCCTTCTTCGATGTCGCCGTCTTCGAGCAAACCACGGGTTCGGTCCGCGTGATGCGCCCAAATGCCCGCTAGACAATCCGCTTGGAGCTCCTGGCGCACCGAAAGCCGGTTCGACTCGACTTCGCCTAGCCCAGCTCTTTTTCGTTGCACCTCTTCGGAGATGCCAAGCAGGGTCTGCACGTGGTGACCGACCTCATGCGCGATGACGTACGCCTGAGCGAAATCCCCCGGCGCGTGAAAGCGGTCTTGGAGGTCTGAGTAGAAGCTGAGGTCGATGTAAACCTTCTGATCTGCCGGGCAATAGAACGGTCCCATCGCGGCCTGGGCGAAGCCGCAAGCCGAACGAACGGCGCCGCTGAACAGAACGAGCGTCGGTTCCTGGTAGTCGCGCCCTGCGGCGCGAAAGATGATCTTCCAGGTGTCTTCCGTATCCGCGAGGATTACCGAAACGAACCGCGCCTGCTCGTCCTCCGCGGGAACCCCATTGGCGACCGGCCCAGCGCTGCTTTCCTGCTGGATCTGAACCACTTGAACGAGGGTGCTCGGGTCGACCCCCAGGAACAGACCCACCCCAACCAGCAGCAGCAAGCCCAGTCCGCCGCCCGCGAGCTTGGTTCCGGAACGTGCGCCGCGCCGATCCTCGACGTGCGCACTTTGTCTTCGGCCTTTCCAGCGCACAGTGAGCCTTTCCAGAGGGTCGCTAGGGAAACCAGCCGTGAGCATACGGACAGCATGCTTCTTGGAGCAAACGATTTTCGGTCGTAGGGGCTGGACCCTGACTGTACCTACATTGACCTTCTCCTGTAGCACTCATGGCTGGACATGATGCGCGCGAGAAGCCCCCCCGTGCCGACGTCAACAACTGACCGGTGGAGATCGGCAACGGTTCGGTGGCTCGGTGCCCGGGCGTGAGGCGCTACGGGCAAGCTCCGCCTTGCTTGACCGACACGCCGTTGGCTTTGGCCGAACAGGCGTTGGCGTACGTCTTCCCGTCGCACCCGCAGACGGGGTTGTAGTCGGCGGTACA